>JAVJTD010000323.1:0-29433 GCA_040219065.1 Planctomycetota bacterium | reverse complement strand
GAACACAGTGCCAACTCTGCCTTGCAAAGTGGGCCATTCGTGCCGGGAACAGAGTGCCAACTCTGCATTGCAAAGTGGGCCATTCGTGCCGGGAATGGAGTGGTCACTTTTTCGGGCGTTCGATTTCTTGCGTTACCTTCTGGGCGGGCCGGAGATAGTGCCGGCGAAGGAGCGCGTTATCGAATGCCGCAGACCGTTTCCGACCGCCTTGCCGACAGCTTGGAGCACGAATCCCGCCCGCTGGTCGCGTTCTTGACCATGCTGACGAGGAGCCGCCAGGTCGCCGACGATCTCTTCCAGGAGACCTGCCTGGAAGCGTGGCGCAGGCGTGACAAGCTGCCCCAAGACGCCGAGCTGGGACCTTGGCTCCGCGCGATCGCTCGCTATCAGGCGCTTCGGCACTTCCGCCGCGTCAAGCGCTCGAAGCTGCGGCCGCTGAGCCCCGCGGTGCTCGACCATCTCGAGTCGAGCTGGTCCGAGATCGAGTCCGCCCTCGAGCCGGATCGGCGGCGAGCCGCTCTGGCGACTTGTCTCTCGGGCTTGGAGCCGACCGAGCGGACGGCTCTCTCGGCACGTTACGCCGAAGGACACTCCTTCGCCGAGATCGGTCGCCAGGCCGAGCGCACGGAGTCCGCGGCCAAGATGTGGCTGTCGCGCCTACGACGCAAGCTCCACGAATGCATCCAGCGCCGTCTGCGCTCGGAGGGATCCCGATGAACAACGCGAAGCTGCATGAGTTGATCGCCGGCTACTACCGCTGTGATCTCGACGATACGGGGCAGGCTGCGCTCGAGAAGGCGCTGCGAGAGAGCGCAATGGCCCGAGAGCTCTTCGTCGAGCTCGCCTTCGAGGAAGTGTCGTTGACCGAGCTGCTCGGCCAGCCCGTTCCCGAGGTCCCCGCGCCGGTGAGCGACTCGGGACGCCGCCTCGGCTGGCTCTTCGGACTTGGAGCCGCCGCGGCCCTGATCTTCGCCATTCTCTATCTCGTGTTCCTCCGGGACGACTCTCCACGCCGCTGGGCGGAGATCCTCGATGGACGCTGTGCCCGCCTGTCCACGGAGGGCGCACTGGAGGACGTCGACGACCTCGAGCGCGACGAGATCTACGTCGGACGCGGAGCGGCTCAGATCCTGCTCGCCGGGTCCGACATCCGCTTGCAAGACGCCACGTTCTCGCTCGGCACCGAGACCGACGCCGGGCGAGCGCGCATCCGGCTGATCGATGGCGAGGCGCGCTTCACCGTCCCTGCCTCGGCAAAGGGTCTCATCGTCGAGACGCCGGTCGGAGAGCTCCGAGACATCGGAACCGAGTTCGAAGTCACCGTAAATGGACAGGAGATCGACGTGAGAAGCGCCAGCCTGGGAGCATTGGTCCTGGCGACGGTCCTGCAAGGAGCCGTCGAGTTCACCCCGGCACTCGCCGCACGCACGCAAGAGCTGCGTCCTGAGATGGGGCGGTTGGAGCTCCGTGAGGACGGTCGCATCGGGCAGATCACCGACCGCCAAGGCGTTGGGCAGGTGCGGCCGATCGGCGAGAGCCGCTGGCTGTTGGCTTCGGAGCGGCGCCCGCTCGATCCGGGGGACTGGCTACAGACCGGTTCTCGCGGTGCCAACGCGCTCTCGGGCCGCCTCGCAAATGAAGCTTCCTTCACGATGGGGCCCGCGACGCAGGTCGAGGTCAAAGAGGGCAATCGGGTCCGACTCCTTCGCGGTGAGATCGAGATCCGCTGCCCCGATGGCGTGAGCGTGACCGTCGACGGACCGGGTGAGATGACGATCCGAGCCCAAGGCAGCCATGTCTACGCGGTGCGTGACGGGGAGCTCCGGAGGCTGACCGAGCCGCCGCGCTGGCTGATCGGCTACCGAAACGACGAGTCGACGGATGCGCTCGGCTCACTGCTCGCCAACGTCGACGGACGCAACGTGCCGCTCACGATGGGATACCACAAGGTCCAGGTCGACATCCGGGACCAGATCGCACGCACGACCATCGAAGAGTCGTTCGTGAATCACACTGGAACGCGGCTCGAGGGCGTCTTCTACTTCCCGCTGCCAGCCGAGGCCTCGATCTCGGGCTTCGCGATGTGGATCAACGGACAGAAGGTGCCCGCGGACATCGTCGAGAAGGAGCGAGCCCGCGAGATCTACGAGACGATCCTGCGCGAGAAGCGGGATCCGGGGCTGCTCGAGTGGACCGGGGGCAACATCTTCAAGGCGCGCGTCTTCCCGATCGATGGCGAGAAGCGGATCGAGATCCAGTACACCGAGGTCTTGCCCAAGCAGGGCGACAGCTATCGCTACACCTACGGGCTCCGCAGTGAGCTGACGCGCGACACCCCGCTCGAGCGGCTCGAGCTCACGGTCACGATCTCTTCGGAGGAGCCGCTCGCCGAGGTGATCTCGACGACACATCCATTGCGACTCCGCACCACGCCCCACAGTGCACGCGGCGAGTACTCGGCCGAAGAGATCATCCCCGAGCGTGACTTCGAGCTGTCCATCCGCACCGAGCCCTCGGATACGGCCATTCGGGTCATTCCTCATCGGCGCACGGTGGACGGCTACTTCCTGATGATGCTCGATGCGCCCGATGTCACTGGCGCAGCAGCGACCAATGCGCCGCTCGATCTGATCCTCCTCGCCGACACCTCCGGCTCGATGGACGATGAAGCCCGGCGCAACCAGATCCGCTTCCTCGAAGCGCTGCTCGGATCGCTCGGTGAGAAGGACCGATTCAATCTGGCGACGACCGACACCGAGACGCGCTGGGCGTTCGAGGAGTCCGTCCGAAAGACGGCCGAGAGCGTCGAGCGGGCGCTGAGGTTCGTCGAAGAGCGGCCCGCTCTGGGCTGGTCGGATCTGCGGCCGGCCTTCACCGCGGCGTTCTCGCGCGCCGGTGCCGAGACCGACATCGCCTACGTCGGTGACGGCGTGCCGACCCGCGGTGACACCGACGGCTCCGCGCTCTTGGGAGATCTTCGCTCGGCCCATTCCGACCGGGGCGCGGTGCATGCCATCGCCTGCTCGAGCTCCTACGACGCTCTCGTGCTGCGCGGCTTGAGCCGCCTGGGCGCCGGCTCTTGGCGGCGCATCGGCGCCGGTACCGATGCCGCTCGGGCCGCGTCGTCGCTCGTCCAGGAGCTGAGCCTTCCGGCGCTCCACGATCTGGAGCTCGAGATCGTCGGCGTCGAGGTGGCGGCCCTTCATCCCGAGAGCCTGCCCAATCTCGCGCCCGGCATGCAGCAGATCATCGTGGGACGCTTCGACCCGGCGCAGGGCGATGCCCGCGGAACGGTTCGCGTCCGGGGGCTCCGTCAAGGGGAGGAAGTTTCCTTTGAGGCTCCCTTCATACTGGCCGAGGCCGACCGCGCCAACTCGTTCATTCCGCGCCTGTGGGCCAGGAACCGGCTCGACCATCTTCTCGAGCAAGGAAGCTCGCCGGAGAACCGTGACCACATCATCGCGCTCTCCGAGGACTTCCAGATCATCACGCCCTTCACCTCGTTCCTGGTGCTCGAGTCCGAGGCCGATCGTCAACGGTTCCAAGTCGAGCGCACGTTTCGGATGCGGGATGGCGAGGAGTTCTTCGCCGAGGGACGCGACCAGGCCGACTTCAAGCTCCGCAAGGAGCAGCTCGAGCTGGCCAAGCGCTGGCGGTTCGAGACACGTCAGAACGTGATCAACGGCCTGCGGCTGACGATCCAGGCGCCGCCGCCCGGACTGATCAGCCCGGAGCGGTCGACCCGCTGGAACGCGCCGATCGGCGGCGTGGGCGGCGGTGGCGGTGGACCCGTCTTGCGGGGCAAGGCCTTGCGGAGTGGGCGCGAGCGATTTGCCGGTCGGTCCGGAGACGACGAGTCTTGGTATGCGCAGGACTTCGATCTCGAGGTGGACTTCCGCAGGTCGTACGACGACGGAAGCAATGCCTTCGAGCCCACTTTCGAGCTCGCCAATGAGGCTTATCTGCCGATGAGGCAGCAATACGGCTACACCGGCCCCTCCGATTCGGTGCCGGCGAAGCTCGGAAAGCTGATCGCCGGTCCAGGTGGTCCGGCGACGCCAGGCCCGATGTCGGGCGCTGTGGGTGTCGTGGACAAGTTTGTCGAGGGGAACGGCTATTTCCGGTTGGATGACGCCCGACAAGCAGCGTCCTCCGATATCTTGGGGCTCTTCCCGATTCCTCCAAGCCGCGACCCTTCCTTCGGCCTCACGAATCCGCCGGTGGAGGTCCCCGAGACGTGGAGCGCGGAGGTGGCCTCCTTGGTCGCCGGCCTCGATCGCCAGGCCTGGCTGGCCAATCATGAGGGCGCGATCCGGATGATCTCGACCGAAGTGCTGTCGGACGAGGTGCGAGCGAGTCAGGGCGCGGCGCTGCCGAGCGAGCTGCTCGTCTCGGGCGATGCGTGGTGGATGCTCAATCGCTCTCGCGCCGGAGGCGAGGGGAGCTTCCGCTGGCTGCGCGGGGATGTCCGAGGTGAGGGGCACGAGTCCTGGCGATTCGTCGGGCTGCGCGAGCGCGAGGCGGGCGATGAGGGAGCTTGGCTCTCTCCGATCCCCTGGCTCTTCCAGCCCCTTCGCCAGCTCGCCTCGTTGCGTCTCGCTCGCCAGACCCGTACCGACGAGAAGGTCACCTTGACCTTCTTCGAGGTGAACGGAGAGGCGAATCGAATCGAGCTCGACCTGTCTCCGGACGGCGATATCGTTCTCGAGCAGCGTCAGTATCGAAGCGACTCCTTGAGTTACCGAGTGGTCTTCGATGAGCTCTTCGATGCGGCCGGACGACGTTGGCCCGCTCGGCTCCGCACCTTCGACTCTGAGGGCGCGCTGATCGTCGAGAAGCGAGTCGAGGTCGAGGCGATCGATGATGCGACCTTCACAGCTTCATTCGACCGCGAGCTCGAGAGGCTGGGCGACGCGATCGTGCTCGGTCCGGAGCTTCCCACCTCCCTTGCGGCGCGTGAAGCGTTCGCTGAGGACCGGGCGACGGTGCAAGACCTCCTGATCGCCATTGCCAACCTCGCCGCTCAGCAGCGCTTCGAAGAGGCGCAGCCCTTCGTGACGGCCCTCGCCGAGCGCGTCGCCGATCGGAGAGGCGGCCTCCGCCTGATCGCCCAGATCGAGGTCGCCCGTCGTCGGCTGGAGGCAGCGCAGCAGCGCGCACTCGAGATGGCAGACGGGCTGGTCGCCGAGCCGCGGTCGGCCGAGCTCGCTGCGGCGAGCGATCTGCTCTCCAGGATCGGTAGCGCGTTGGCAGCCAGCGATCGCCTCGAGCTGCTCCGCCGCATGGAGCCGGTGTTCCTCCGGCAGGGCGGCTGGCAGGCCGAGAAGTCGCTGCTCACTCAGCGCCTCTCCCTCTTGGACCAGCTCGCCCGAGTCGAGGAGGCCTTCGAGCTCGCCGTCTCGATGGTCGAACGCTTTCCGAATCAGACCGATCTATTGACGGGTCTCGCGAGGCGCAACGCGCAGCGCGGGGAGGTCGATCGCGCGGTCACCGACCTGAGCACCGCTCTCTCGGCCAATGCCGACTGGGATGCGAACGAGCGGCTGGCCCTTCGCAGAACGATCGCCGAGATCCTGGTCGAGGCGGACCGCTACGACGATGCTGCCGAGGCCTATGCGGCTCTGATCGAGGCGCTGCCCGAAGCCGGGATCGCCAACGAGATCGACCGGTACCTCACCGTCCTCACCCAGCTCGACAGGCTGGCCCGGGTGGATGAGCTGATTCGGAGCTGGCTGATTACCGCGGCCGAGTCGGATGAGCTGTCCGAGCTCGAAGAGAGCCGCCTCGATGCAGCGGTACGACACTCCGTCGGCACGGGCTGGAGTCTGTATCGATACGGCCGGTTCAACGACCGCTACGCCGAGGCGCTGCGGACCGCGCTCCTGGGGACGCTGTGGAAGGAGCACGGTGATCTCGTGTTCCGCACGCCGCTGGGGCGGTGGGACTTCCGCCGGAGCCTCCTCGGCGAAGAGCTCGAGACGAACGTGTACGACGCATTGGTCGCCAAGCTCGATGAAGGAAGCCTCGAGCGGATCGGGGAGATCATCGGTTCTTTGCAAGCGGCGGGCGGGTACTCGCCAAAGAGCGGTCAACCGACCTGGCACGATGTCTTCAGCCGGCTGATCGCGCGATGGAGCCGAGAGGATCTCGGCGGCCGCGTGCGCATCCAGTCGATCCTGGGGAGTTGCACGGATCGGGACCAGAAGCGGGCCTTTTGGAGGACGGTCCTCGGCGAGTCCGAGCTCACCGAGCAGAAGGAGCTGGCGCAGGTCAACCTGTTCCAGGTCCTGCTGGGCGATCCTTGGAGCCTCGAGCATCAGAAGGAGGCGTTCGCGCTTCTCGGGTCGATGGCCGCTTGGTCGACGGATGAGTCCTCGGCGGTCGTGGCGTGGCATTCGCGCCTGAACACACTCGTGTCCTGGCTGCCCGCTGCGCGTGTCGAGGCGGAGATCGCGGCCGATCCCGAGTCGTCCGAGTGGACGCGCCGCGAGCTCGCCCAGCAGCGTCAGGAAAGGCTGGCCGAGGCGCGCCGGGCCCTGCGTGAAGATTTGAAGGTCCTGGAGCGCGGCCTGGACGAGCGGTTGCTTCGTCCCTGGGTGGCTGCCGAGCGATGGGGGCTGGCGCTGGCGGTCCGGGAAGATGCCGAGCGTCTCGCGGCCGAGGCCCTCGACTTCGTCGAGACGCTGTGGGGCCCGGTCTCGTCGGAGGAGCTCTCTGGGCTGGCGTTCCGGCAGCTTCTCGAGAGGAGCCTCGCGGCCGCCTGTTACTTCGCAGCGCTGTCGGGTGAAGGCTCAGAGTCGGCCCAAGAGCTCGAGAGCTTCCTGATCGAGCACGACGACCCGAGAGCCGGTATCGAAGGCGAGCCCGACGCCCGAGGCTGGCGGATCGTCCTGCAGATGGCCCAGGCGCGCGTCGCCGAGCTCCGCTCACTGCTCGGGGAATGGATCGGCGACGACGTCGGATTCCCCGAGGCGATTTGGGCTCGCTGGCGTGCGCCGCTGCTCGCCGAGGATGGTGAGTTCGAGGCCGCGATCGCGCTGCTCGAGCAGGCCGAGGCACGCGACCGACTCGATGCCGAGGACTACCGACTCCTGGCGGGCTGGCAGACGGTCCTCGGGAACCGTGAGGCCGAGCGACGCGCCATGCGGGAGTCGTTCGCGGCGCGGGGCGTCGGCGACCTTTCGAGCGAGCTGCAAGGGCTGTTGCCAAGGTTCCAGCGATCGGGCGAGAACGTCCCCGCCGAGATGGACGAGGACATCTTCATTCGCTTCGAGGTGCTGTTCTCGAAGGCGCCGCAGCCCGAGCGCTACATCTGGCTCCTGCAGCGCTACTACGATGCGACCCATGATTTCCGGCTCCTCACGGCGCTGCCGAGGGCGGTGATCGGGGCGACTCCGACGATGATCTACGATTGGGTGCGAGACCTCGATCGGGTCCTGAGCAAGGTGCAGGAGGAGGCGACCCTCGATTCGATCTTGGATGTGATCGACACGCTGCGGGCGAACGGTCCGAGTGCCACCGACGCGCGCTCACTGCTCCTGCTCGAGTTGGCGGTCGCATGGCGCGGGACGCAGCAGGCGAGTGGCACCGAAGGCTTCGTGCATCGGTTCCAATCGGCGCTCGAAGGAAGTTGGCTCGGGGAGTGGACCGAAGGAGAGCGTCGCCAGATGGCGGAGCTGCTCGCGGGTCTCGGCCCGATCCGGAGCGAGGGCTTCAGCACCGAGCGGCTCTTCCACAGCCTGGCCGAGCTGAGGCGCGGCGCCGGGCGAGGCAGCCTCGAGCGCGTCTGGATCGCGAAGGCGCAAGCGGAGGTCGCGTGGAAATACGATCGCCGGGAGGACGCCATCGAGGGTCTCGTGTCCGCGATCGAGACGTATCGCTCCCAGAACGATTCCGGAATGCACGACTCGGCGAGGGCGGTACTCGTGCGCGCGGATCAGATGAACCGCGAGCTCGGTCGTTACCTGGCCTCCGAGGACTTGTGGACCGTCGAGCTCGAGCGCGCCGAGAACGAAGCGCAGCGGTGGTACGTTCGAGAGAGGTTGCTCGACTTGGCACCGGCCGCGCTGCGGGGCGACGGTCGACTCTCATTCGGCGCGGGCCGGGAGCTCTACATAGCCGCCCGCGACGCTCTCGAGTCACGTCTGGCAAAAAGGACGAGCGAGTCGCACAGCAACCAGCTCATCGGGATCCTCGGCGAGCTGATGACGGTCGCGAGTGAGAAGCTTGGCCGAGAGACGGTGGAGAAGGACGTGACGGACTTCGCGTTTCGGAAGCTGCCAAGGGTGCTCTCGCTCTACCAGTATCGCGGCGTGCGCCAACCCGTCTCCACTGTCCGGTCCCTCTTGGAGAAGCTGGTCGGAGAGCGGGAAGCACTCCGCTTCCTGGTGGTCCAGGCAGAGACCGAGCCCGAGTGGCTGGAGCTCCAGCGGCAAGATCTGTGGGGCCGGGAAGGCCGTAACTTTTCGCGACTCGTGTCCGACGTGAATCCGAAGGACGAGCTCGGCGACCGTGCGCTTTCCATCGTCCTGGGCGAGCTCGAGAAGGGGCTGCGCTCTCGCGTCTGGCAGGACCGCTCGGCCTTCCGCCGGCAGTCGGGACACTTCTGGAGCGATCGCCGAGAGGACTTCATCGCGCTCGCCCTCGAGGTGGGTGAGGCGGTCTCGCGGTCCGAGGCGCACCTGCTCTTCGTCGCTGAGTATCTGTGGGAGGATCTGGGCGCGCTCGCCGAGGCGATCGATCTCCTCGAGAAGGCACGCGCGCGGTCGGGGCTGTCCCTCCAGGGGCGCCGGCAGCTCACGTCCTACCTCATTCACGTGAAGCGATGGACCGATGCGTTGAGCCTCGGCGTAGCCTTGCTGAAGGAGATGCCAGACGACCTGGAGCTGTGGGGCTGGCTGATCATCGCCGATCATGGCGCCCACGGCAGCGCGGTGGCGAAGCGTCGTCTCGAGCAGGCCGAGAAGCACTTCCGCGCGGAGGGGAAGGGGCGCTGGAACGAGACCGTCGCCGCCTCGCTCGGGGATCGGGCGCTGCAGATCGGCGCGCTCGAGAAGGCGATCGCGCTCGTCGAGGAAGCGATTCGGCTGCACACGCGGGAGCAAGATCGGAGGGGCACCGGCGACGCCCAGCTCGTCGAGTACTACCGCACGCTGGCGAAGGCCAATAGCCAAGCCGGTCACCTGAAGGAGGCGATCGACGCGGTGGCGGGCGCCCTGCTCGTCTGGCGCCCGAGCCAGACCGAGCGCCAGCACGATCTGAATCTGCTCCAGAACGTGATGACCGCCTCGAAGGCGCTCGACGAGTTCTTGGGCGAGCTCGACGAAGAGGTCGCGGAGAGCGGCTTGGAGAACCCGATCCTCAGGCGGGCGGCCGGCGAGGCGCTGTTGAAGCAGGACCGGGTGGAGGCGGCGATCGTTCAGCTCGAGAAGGCGTTCGCGGTCGTGCCCGAGGACAAGGAGCTGGCCAAGCAGCTAGTCGCGGCCTACGACGCGGCCGGGCTGAAGGAGCGGGCCGCGGCGCGGTTGTGGGAAGCGGCCGCGGGGTCGCGATCTCAGACGGAGCTGTTCGTCGATCTGGGGAATCGCTTTGCAGCGCTCGGCGAGCCGGAGCAGGCGGAGCGTGCGTATACGAATGTCGTGGAGCTGCTGCCGAACGAGTCGAAGGGGCACGAGCTCCTCGCAAAGGTTCGAGAATCGCAGGAGCGCTACCTCGACGCTGCCGCCCAATGGCGAGCGGTGACCGAGATCCGCACGAAGGAGCCGACCGGTCGCGTGGGCACGGCGCGGAACCTGATCCGTGCCGGGCGAGCGGGCGAAGCGCGAGAGGTGCTCGACGACGTGCTGAGCCAGTCTTGGCCCGAGCGTTTTCAATCCGAGATCGAGGAGGCCCGTGCGCTCCGGAAGCAGATCAACGAGTAGATGATCAGGAGCGCCACCGCACTCCGATGCGCTTGGGTGGAGGACACCGAGACCGGCTGAAGCCGGCGGTCCGAACGTCAGTCGAGAGAGAACCCGACGAACGTCAGCGACGGCGCTTGCTGCAGATCCTCGACGGAGACGGATACTTCCTCGTCGATGTCGAAGGCCTCCAGCCAATCGCCCGTCTTTCGGATCTGCGCTCGGCGCTCGCGGGTCTCTTCGCGAAACGACACGATGTCGCCGTCGAAGAGTGGGCGGTCGTTCTTGTCCTTCATCTCCAGGTAGGCATCCCGCTCGTCATGATCGATCCGGGTGCCGTTCCACCAGAGCAGGTCCTTCGAGTAGAACGTCTGCCCCTGGACGCTTTTTTGGTACCCGACGACCTTGTTGGCTCGTCGGAGTCGATACTCGAGCACTCCCAGGGGCACGTGCCGCCTTTCGTTCAGTGGAAGATCTTGTCGATCGCGGCGCTCACCTCAGGCGTGATCGTCACCTCGCGGGCGCCGAGGTTCTCCTGGAGCTGCTCGATCGAGGTCGCACCGGTGATGACGCTGGAGATGCCAGGCTGAGCCGCGGTCCAGGCCAGGGCGAGCTGAGCGCGGGAGCACCCGACGTCATCGGCCACGCTCTTGAAGGCGCGGACCTTCTCGAGCCGCTCGTCCGTCAGGAGCTGCTCGCGCAGCCAGTCGATTTGTCCGAGCCGAGTCTTCTCGGGAACACCATCGTCGTACTTGCCGGTGAGGACGCCCGACGCCAACGGGCTCCACACGACCAGGCCCATGCCACGCTCGGCCGCAGCGGGCTGCACGTCGATCTCGACTCGCTCACGGAAAAGCAAGCTGTACTGAGGCTGCTCGACCTGAGGGCCGTACAAATTCCTGCGATCGGCGAGGCCGTGAGCCCGGCGGATCTGATCGCCCGACCACTCGCTGGTGCCCCAGTACAGGACCTTACCTTGGTGCACGAGGTCGTCCATCGCACGAGCCGTCTCCTCGAGAGGCGTCTCGGTGTCGAAGCGATGGCAGAAGTACAGATCGAGATACTCGGTGCCGATGCGCTTCAGGCTCTTCTCGACCGACTCGATGATATGCTTGCGCGAGAGCCCCTTGTCATTGATGTCGTCGCTCATGGGCCAGAAGACCTTGCTGGAGATCACCAGCTCGTTCCTTGGCAGCTCCGCGAGCGCCTGACCCATGACGCGCTCACACTCACCGCGCGCATACACGTCGGCGATGTCGAAAAAGTTGATGCCCGCGTCGTAGGCGGCGCGGATGATCGAGCCAATCCGCTGTTGCTCGGTCACGCTGCCACCGTAAGTGGTCCAGCCGCCCAAGGAGTACGCACTCACCTTGAGGCCACAATCCCCGAGTCGCCGATACTCCATCGCCTCGTTGCTCATGGTCTTTTTCCTGTTCGTTCGTGTCAGCTCTCGTTGCGTGGCTGGGCAATTCGCCAGAAAGCGCCGAGAGTCAAGACAGCGGCGGCGAGGGTCACCACGACGAGAATCGTCTCGAGCGTGTCCGGCGCCAGGTGATGCCCAGTGACCTCTCCCGAAGTGTCCGTCACCTCATTCAGCCCTTCGGGCGTGAGACTGGGAACCCCCAAAGCGGCGAGGCCGGCGCGACCCACGCCCATGAGCGCCTCGCCGGCGATGATGCCCGAGGCGAGGAGAACGCCTCGATGCAGCGTGCGCTCGGGATCGGCGCCGGGCTTCTGGCGCTTGAGCAAGAAGTAAGACATGAGTCCCCCGATGAGGATCGGGACGGACAGGGAGAAGGGAAGGTAGATGCCGACCGCGATCGGCATGAGGTAAGCCCGGAATGAGGAGCCTCGCTGCTTGAGGACGCGATCGAGGATCAAGATGGCGATGCCGACAGCGGCACCGATACCGATCATGTTCCACGGCAGCTCCGTCGTGCCGCTGAACCCTTGCGCCAGGCTGGCGAAGAGGCCGGCCTGAGGAGCCGGAAGCTCGTCGCCTCCGATGCCGCCGGGCGTGTTCTCGTGCAGGAGCGTGAGCACGGGCGCCATGACCAGGCAACCGACGGCGACGCCGGCCACCTGCATGATCTGCTGGCGATAGGGCGCCGCTCCCACCAGATGACCCGTCTTGAGGTCGTTGCAGACGTCGCCGCTCGTGCAAGCCACGCAGCACACGACTGCCGCCACGCCGAGGATGGCGACCATCCCTTCCATGCCGGTGGCGTGACCGAACAGCCACAAGACGCCGCCGGTGAACAGGACAGCGGTGATGGTCATTCCCGACACCGGACTGTTCGAGTTTCCGACCAAGCCGACGATGTAGCTGGCCACTGCCGTGAAGAAGAATCCCATGATGATCATCACCGCCGTCATGATCACGGTGACGAGAGGGGAGCCTGTGAACTGATGATAGATCCAGGCGATGAGTACGACGCACACGATCCCGAGCGCGATGATCACCGAAGAGGGCAGGTCGCGCTCGCTGTGATCCTGGACGGTGCGGCTCACGCCGGCTTTCAGCTCGCGAACGGCTTCGACCAAGCCGCGTCTCACCGAGAAGATCGACGCGATCCCGCCGACGACCATGGCGCCGACGCCGATGTAGCGGATCCAGGCGCTCCACAGATGCCCGGCACCACCGACCGTGTCGAACTGGACGCCTGCCGCATTGGGATCGAGATCGACGAACTGCATGCCTTCGCGAGCGGCGTCCAGGTCGGTGAATGGAACGCCGAGTAGCGGCAGGAGCGGAATGAAGACGAGCCAGCCGATCGCGCCGCCGAAGAAGATGAGAGCCGCGACGTTCAAGCGAACGATGAATCCGACCCCGACGAGCATCGGTGATATCTGGGATCCGAAGTAGAAGACCTTCGAGCCGGCGGCGCCGGCGACTTCCAGGGAGCCCTTGAGCAGACCCACCAGAGACTCGGCGGCCTTGAAGAACGCGCCGATGAGACCCCCGAGGATCAGCGCCTTCGCCGCGCCCTCCTCTTGCTCCTCGGCCTTTTTGTCCTCCCCGGCTCGCAGCACGGCGGCGCAGGCGATCCCCTCGGGATAAGGGAGCTCCTTGTTGTTGGTGACGAACACCCGGCGCATGGGAATCATGAACAGGATGCCGAGCAGCCCGCCGGTAAAGGCGATCGCCGTGACCATCCAGAAGTCGAACTCCTGCCAGTAGCCGATCATGACGAGCGCGGGCATCGTGAAGATGATCCCCGCGGCCAAGGATTCACCGGCCGAGGCGGCGGTCTGCACCTGATTGGCTTCGAGGATGCTCGATCGACGGAAGAAGGTCTTGAAGATCAGCATCGCCATGACCGCCGCGGGAATCGAGGCGGAGACCGTCATGCCGGCGCGTAAGCCGACGTAGACGTTGGCTGCCCCCATCACGACGGACAGGATCAATCCGAGGAGGATGGCCCGAAGGGTCAGTTCCGGCTGCGGTGAGGCCTTTGGAGCTGGATTCGGCGACTCGGTCTGGGCCATCGGCCTTCCTTTCCACTTCTCGAATGCGTCGGCGGCCTCTCCACTCAGCCGCTCCGATCGGCCTGGGAAGATACCACAGTTCCCTGGGCACGTTGATCGGAGAACGGCACGATCACCCCCTCTGAGTCGAAGCCTGGTACGACGGGCGCGAGTCCGCTCCTGTTCCGTCACGATCCGAGATCGACGGCCCCGAATGCCGGCGACAAAGGAGCGGCACTGTCACCTACCTTCCAGCACCCGCGTCACCAGGTTCGGCACGCGGGCGATGCTTTGGGTGCCTCGGGTTTGGCTGAGGTAGATGACGATGCGGTCGTGGGCCGGGTCGACCCAGGCGATCGTGCCGTCGGAGCCGGTGTGGCCGAAGCCGGGTGGCTGCATCGTTTCAAAGATCTGCCAGTGCATCCCGTACGCGGACGCAGGGCTGAATCGGCTCGGAGCGCTCGGGGATCGTGCGACGACTCTCGAGTCGGGCGGCACTCCTAGCCGTGCATCACTCGGATCGGCCCAAGCCGTCAAGAAGGTCGCCAGGTCCTCGGCGCTCGAATAGAGACCGCCGCTCGCACGGAACCATGGCACGAGCTGCGGCTGTCCCGGTGTCCAGTAGGCCTCGGTTCCCGTCTGAGTCATCCGGTAGGTGGGGACCATCTTGGCGGCTCTGGGATCGTCCTCGGACCAGTCGAGCAGAGTCTCTTTCAGCCCGAGAGGCCGGAGGATCCGCTCTTCGAGCACCTCGGCGAGGGGGCGCTCGGTGAGGGACTCGATGACGGCGCCGAGCAGCATCGTGTTAGCGTCGGAGTAGAGGAACACCGTGCCGGGCACGAAGGTCGGACCGCGCTGCACGATTGCCTCGGCGACCTCGCGCAGCGAGCGATACGCCGTCAGCTCGCCGGGATAGCCGGGTTGATCGAAGCCGGCCGTCTGCGTGAGGAGCTGGCGAACCGTGATCTGCTCGGCCGCGGGGTCGAGATCGTCGAACAGGCCGCCGAGGATTGAAGCATCGAGGTCGAGCCGACCCTCGGCCACGAGCTGCAACGCCAACGTCGCCACGAATGGCTTCGTCAGCGAGCGGATCCGGCAGATCCTGCCTCGCCGCCACGGGATCTCCCGCTCCGGATCGCTCCAGCCGGCGGCTTCCCAGAAGAGGAGCTCCCCATCCTCGAGGACGAGCAGCTCGCAGCCGATCGGATCGGAGGCCGCGGTCCAGCGCTCGAGCTCGTCGAGGAGCTCGAGGCGCGGGCGGCCGACCAGCGAGCCCGCGGCCGGCTCCGCCTCGGTCGAGGGCACCGTGCTCGGTGACTCGCACGCCAGGAGCAGGTAGAGCCAGAGCAGGCGAGCGCAAGTGCGTCCGCTCATTGGCAAGGATCGTTCGTCGGGAGTCTTTCTCACTGCACGAAAAAGCTCGCTGCCTCGGAGACTGAAGTGGCTCGGGCCGCACCGACGTCCCAAGCGACGCCGGCATAGTAGACGCGGAAACCGACCGGCGTGGAGGCGGGGATCGAGAACGGCGTCGTCGTACCGCCGCCGCAGCCGCTCAGCGGAGCTTGCCGGATCGCGCTCGGTTGCGCCAGCCAAAGCTGAAGGAATGAGTCGATGAGGATCGGAAGCTGGCGACCGCCGGCCAGGGGGACCGGGCCACCGTTTCCCAGAGACGTACTCAGGTAGACCTCGGCGATGCTCGGAGTGGGGTGTCCGAGCGGCGCCGAGGCTTCGAAGTCGATCGGTGCGCCTCCGGCGCTCGGGACGCCGTTCAGCGCCCAGGAGACGCCGACCTCGTCGGCGCCCATGTCGGGCGGGCCGATCAGGCGCAGGTCCAGACCGGATCCGTCGAGCTCGGGCAGAGGAACACCCGGTGACGCAGTGCCGGCGTCCACGCAAGCGGAGATGCACGAGATGCGGTAGTCGAAATCGAGGATGCTCTCGAAGAAGGGGGGCGAGTTGATGTTCCCGTGCCCGGGATATCCGCCCTCGACATCGCTGAAGGTCACGTCGGTCGCTTGCTGGATCTCGTCGCCGCGGTTGCTCCAAAGGATGCTGTTCACGACGCGCGCGCCGGGTCCGTACAGGCCACCGGCGCGAGGATTCTGGGTGTCGCGAAAGACATCGTTGTTCGCGATCGTGACGTGGGCGAGCGTCAGATCGGCCACGGGATCGGTGTGGATGCCACCGC
This sequence comes from Planctomycetota bacterium, assembly GCA_040219065.1. Lineage (GTDB taxonomy): Bacteria > Planctomycetota > OFTM77 > OFTM77 > OFTM77 > OFTM77. The sequence continues at coordinate 13,878 of JAVJTD010000323.1, read as the reverse complement.
CTTGGCTGCCATCCGCCGGTGAGCTCGAGCTCGCCGAATTGAAGGCGATCGTCGTGTTGATCACCGTCGCCCGTCCGACCACGTGCAGACCGCCGCCGCGACCCGCACCGAAGGTCGGGCCGGCGCCGTCCGCTCGATTCGAGAACAGCTCTCCGCCGATCCAGTGGACATCGCCTGCGACGAAGGCACCTCCGCCGAAAGCACGCCCGGAATCGCGGCCCTGGCTCGAGACTCTGTTGAGTCGGATCTCGTTGTCGCGCACGGTGGCCGGTCCGGCGAGATAGAGGCCGCCGCCGCCGGCAAGGGTCGTCGAGCCCGGCGAGACGGCACGGCAACGGATGGTGTTCTCGCGGATCCGGTTCCGCTCCATGGTCAAGGAGGTGCCCGCGAACGAGACGCCGCCCCCATAGGCTTCGGGCCTGAAGACCGCGCGGGCTCGGATCTCGTTGCTGGCGATGTCGTTGTCCGTGAGTGAGGCGCTTCCGGCGACGTGCACGGCGCCACCGAGGGCCAGGGTCGCATCCATGGGCGATTGGACACGGATGATGTTGTCACCGAGGATGCTGTCTCGCACCGAGAGCTCGCCGTCGCTGTAGATGCAGGCACCGCTCGCCGACGCTCCATAGAGGTCGTTGCGCAGCATCGTACCGGAGAGGATCTCGAGGGTGCCTCCGAGCTGGCAGATGCCGGCGCCGATGCCGTGCCCCTGAGACCAACGGCCCGCGACATTGGCGCTCACGTGACACTCGAAGAGCTCGAGGTCGGTGTCGAGGGCGAGGATTCCGCCACCCTTCTGAACGCTGCGGTTGAGGAGCAAGTCGCAGTCGTCGAGCGTCGGCTGACCGCCATCGAAGCATGCGCCGCCGCCTCCCGAGCCCGGAGTCGTCTCGTGCGTGACGAAGTTGAGCGAGATCGATGCGGCCTCGAGCCTGATCGACGAGCCGCGGGCGTAGAGACCGCCACCTCGCTGCCGGGCACGGTTGTCGGTGATGAAGCAGTTGCGGATGGTGGGCGAGGAGTCGACGCAAAAGATCCCGCCACCCTCGTCGACGAAGCCGCCGTTGAAGATCTTGAAGCCCTGGAGAATCGCACCAGGACCTTCCCCAGACACGAAGCGAACGACCGAGCCATTGCCCGAGCCGTCGATGAATGTCTCGAAGTACCCGGTCTCCGCGCGGACGGTGATGTCCTTGCCGAGGAAGTCGAGGTTCTCGGCGTACAGCCCGGGACGGACGATGATCGTATCTCCGGTCACCGAGGTCGCGATGGCCGTTTGAATCGAGCAGAAGGGATCGGTGGGCGTGCCCGATCCGGGGCAACTCGTCTGCGCGGCGTCGACGAAGTAGGTGGTCTGAGCGGGTACGGACGCGGCGAGCAGCAGGAGCGTCGCGAGCCGAAGCCCGCAGGAGCCAATCGAGGTGGGTCTCATGGTGGTCCCATCGGCAGGTGAGAGATTGGGGGTCACGGCTCCGACGCGATCTTCCGACACGAGGACTGAATGCGTCAAGGTCTCAGGCGCGAACGCTGAAGATTGGACCTCGAGTTTACATGGCGTCGTGCACCGCCGAGCGGTCATGCCGTCGTTCCGAAGGGACCCGTGCTCTGCGGCTTTCCGCTCGAGAGGTGTTGGCGTCGAGGGAGCGGCAGATCGTTCGGCGGTCGCTCTCCGTCTCGGTCGCGCGGGCTCTGGTTACTCTCTTGCCTCTTTCCACTCGTGGGCGAGCATCGAGAAGACGACCAGGTCGACGTAGGTGCCGTGGAGGCGGTTCGCTTGCCTCAGCAGGCCCTCTTCGCGGAAGCCGAGGCGCTCGGGGACTCGGCGGCTGCGAATGTTCTCCTGCGCAACTCGGATCTCGAGGCGATGGAGCGCGAGGTCCTCGAAGCACTGTTTTACCGCCGCTTCGACTCTGAGTGCCACGAGCCCTTGGCCTTGATACTCTCGGCCCAGCCAGTAGCCGATGTCTGCAGAGAGATGTCCCCAGTCGATCTGGTTGAGGATGACGCAGCCTGCGAGCTTCTGCTCGAAGCGGACGCCGGCCCAGAAGCCGTTGCCGTCGGCGAATCGCTCGAGCGCGCCGCGGATGAGTCGCCGAGCGGCCGGTACCGATTAGTTCACTGGGACCCAGGTCATCCACTCGCGGATGTGCCCGCGATTCTCATGGACGAGGCCGTAGAGCTCGGCCGCGTGCCGCTCCTCCAACAAGGCGAGCTCGAGATCGTCGTCGATCGTCCGCTTGAACATCGTCCTCCCTCGGCTGGTCGGGCGCTTCGAGGCCTTCGATGATAACCTCATTCGGCTTCGGCCTCCGCTTCCGCTTCCGGAGCGAGATCCTGCCCCAAGATCCTCTTGATCAGGCCGTACGCGATGACGCGCCCGTTTTCGCGGGCGAGGAACGGCTTCCCGGGATAGAGCCGCTCGGACGCTTCCTTCACATCTTCGAGAGCCAGCCGGATCCACGCCGACTCGCCCGGATACAGAAACCTTGCCTGGGTCAGCTCACCGCGAGCGGGCCAGTCGCAACCATCGAAGAACAGCACGAGGTTCGCAGGCGACTCGATGGGATGCGAGCGGCCGCCTCGCTCGGTGGCGAGAAGGGAGAGCTCGGCGAGGACGAGGAATGGCGGGGGAGCCTTGGAGGTGTCCATGCGCTGGACGATGTGAGGGAGGGGAGAGGTATCGACTCGAGACGGTGAGGGATCTCCGCGGCGAATGCGGAGCCTACCCGAGCCAGTCGGACAATTCGGCGATCGTAACAGTCTCTCAATTAAGAAGCAACGTCGATTGTCGATCTCGCGATCGAACCACGTAGATGGCCCGAGTCGCCTCAAAAGGCACGACTCGGGCCAACCCCTTTTCCTGGCCCTCCGGTCAGAGGGCCGAGAGTCTCGAGAGGCTCAGAAGTTGACGTAGATCAGGCGACTGGTCTGGTTGACCCGGCCGACGAAGGGTGGCGTGATGCCGGTCGAGCGGGAGTAGTTGCTGGCGAGGTCCAACATGCGGGAGGTCTGCCAGGGTCGGAGGTTGTCCGGGATGACGGGGAAGCCGCCGCCGGTCATCGCACCGTACATGACCTCGATGAACGGGATGCCCGTGCAGCCGTCGTTGTTGAAGAAGAAGCCCTCGTTGACCCAGGCGGCCTCGGGGCCAGGGTAGGGGGTGCCGGGACCGCCGCCGGTCCAGTTGCCGATGCTGGCCGTGATGAGGTGGAGCCAAGGGAACGGCGTCGGGGTCTGGATCGTCACGCCCGAGCTGCCGCAGGCGGTCTGCCCGGTGAATGGCTGAGCGGCGTACTGCAGCGGCAAGGTCGTGCTGAGCGGGCAAGCGCAGGCCTGGCCGATGATGCCGAGCTGAGCCGCACCGGCGGGGATGTTCTCCTCGGTGAAGCAAAGGACGGTGCCCGGGACGCCGGCTCGACGCATCGCTCCGCCGGTGACGGGGCCGGCGATCGGAGGCAGGACGACGGGCACGAAGGGGTTGGCGGCGGTGACGGGCGCGACCAGCGCGTAGGCATCTTGGGGGTGGAACGGGCCGGGGATGCCGGAGGCGAGGGGGTGGTGAATGAACTTGTCGCACGAGTGGAAGAGCACGATGGCCCACTCGTTGGCGCCGGTATTGCAGTTCAGGACGAGGTCGAAGTAGCCGTAGTAGAACATCGAGGGCTCACCGCCCTGGGGGACGGGGCAAGGCGCACCGGGCGTGGACGGGAAGAAGTCGATCTTCGCCATGAAGCGCCAGCACTGGAGTACGTCTCCAGCGAAGTTCGTCTCGGCCCAGGTGCGGGTGTAGTCGAGGGTCAGGGTGCCCCGCATGAGCAGGGTCCCGGCCCCGTCATCGACGATGAGGCCACCGCCGAATTGACCACACTGGTTCTGACCGATCGTCGTGAAGGTGAGCTGCGCGGGAGTGGTCGTCGGCGAGCAGGCCGTCCAGCAGATGCCGAGCGCCGGCAGAGGCGGCGGCGTGGGAATGGGACTCGGGAGGTTCACGGGGACCTGGGTGCAACAGGGCCCGACCAGGTTGTCCGGTCCGAAGCAGAGCTGAGCCTCGGCGACTGGGACGATCGAGGCCAGCAGCAAGAGCGCCGCAAGGCACGGACGGACAGCGAACGCGAGCATTCTCATGGGAAACTCCAGCAAGCAATGTTCAGGCTTCTCTCTCGGCGAAGGAGCTCCGTCGGAGCTCCCGTCCCATTCTACGAGTGGAGCCGGGGAAGTTCTCACCACTTCGTCTTCGAGGTTTTTTGTTGGAGCGGGCGGCAGACCGCCGGCCTCGGCTCAGAAGTTGGCGTAGATCAACCGGGTCGTCCCTTGGATCGAGCCGTTGTAGGGACCCTTCAGGGCCGACAAGAGTCCGGAGAAGTTGGTCGCGAGATCGAGCATGCGATCCGACTGCCACGGACGATCGGCATCCGGTGTGACCGGGAATCCACCCTGGGTCAATGCGCCATAGGCGCCCTCGGCGAGGATGAGTGAAAGGGTGCCGCGGCGGGCCGAGCAGCTCGTCTTGGTCTTGAAGGGACCCTCGGTGGCCCAGACTGCCTCGGGACCCGGATAGGGCGTTCCCGGCCCCGTACCGGTCCAGGTGCCGATGCTGGCGGTCACCAGATGATTCCAGGGCAAGGAGCCCGCAGGCTTGAACGAGACGAACACGGTCCCGCAAGCCGAGAGTGCCGCGAAGCTCTGGTAGGTGTACTGGAGCGGCAGGCTCGTGCTCTTCGGGCAGGCGCAGTCTTGCCCCAAATTGGTGAGACGCATGCGATCGAGGGGGCTGCCGATCATCGGCTCTTCGGTTACGCACAGGTGCGAAAGGAGGCCTTTCGAGGTGGAGTTGCGTACGCCTCCGCCGAGGATGGGTCCGGAGAACGGCGTGAGCGGCTGCGCGACGAACGGGTTTTCGGGCGTGACCGGTGCCACGATCGCGTACGACTCCTGTGGATGGAAGACGCCCGGCACCGACGAGGTCGACGGATTGTGGATGAAGACGTCGCACGAGTGGAACAGGCAGATGGCCCATTCGAACTCCCCGGTCGCGCAGTTCAGGGCGAGGTCGATGTAGCCGTAGTAGAAGAAGCTCTCCTCGTCGCCGCCGGGCACGGGGCAGCCGATGGCGTCCGGCCCCTGAATGCGGAAGAGGTTGGCCTTGGCCATGAAGCGCCAGCACTGCAGCTCCTGCATTTGGTCATTCCGCTCCGACCAGGTGCGCGTGTAGTCGAGTCGCAGCTCACCGCGCATGATGCTCAGCCCGACGAAGGCGCCGTCGACAGTGAGTGCGACCGAGTAGACGCCGCAAGCGATCTTGGTGAAGCCGCCCATTCGAACTTGGGTCGGGGTCTCCGAAGGTTGGCAAGCCGTCCAGCAGATCCCCAGGGCGGGTAAGGTGGGTGGCGTGGGGAGCGGGTCGGGCAGATTGACGTTCGTGACCGTGCAGCACGGACCTTGCAGGTTGTCGGGTCCGTGGCAGAGGAGCTGAGCCTCGGCCGATCCGATCCCTACGGCGCCAGAGAAGATCACGGTCAGCAACAGGCGGACGCTCAGCCGGGAAGCATGCATGGCGACTCTCCCTGAGAGTGGACTCCGGTCCCGTCTCCTGAGGCACTGGCTCGAAGCCTCCTTCAAAGAGAAGGAGGCTCCAAGAGGCTCACTCGAGGAATCGTCCCCGAGCGCTCACGAGACGTGTTCGCGAATGGGAATCAGAAGTCGAGGCAGGCGACTCGGCGAGTGGAGCGGACCAGCCCGACGAATGGCGGATTGATGCCGCTGCTGCGCGAGTAGTTGGAGCCGATGTCCAGCTTGCGGCCAGTTTGCCAAGACCGGATCAGGTCCGGAGTGACGGGGAATCCCACGTCGGTCATCGCGCCGTAGTAGACCTCGATGAACGGAATCGAAGTGCAGCCGTCGACCGTGAAGTGGAAGCCTTCAGTGACCCAGGCGGCTTCGGGGCCCGGGTAAGGCGTGTTCGCCCCGGTGCCCGTCCAGGTGCCGAGGCTGGTCGTGACGGTGTAGATCCAGGGGAGAGGGTTCGGCGTCCAGAACGCGGCGCTGGTCGTGCCGCAGGTCGTACCCAGACTGAGCGTCTGAAGGGTGTACTGCAGAGGACCGCCGAGATTGATCGGGCAGGCACAGGCCTGGATGATCTGCGAGAGCTGACCACCGGCCGGCGGGATCGGCTCCTCAGTCGAGCACAAGATGGTGCCCGGGACGTTCGACTGATGCACACCGCCGCCGGTCGCGGGCCCGTTGAAGGGCGGCAAGGGAACGGGCAGGAACGGATTCGCGGCCGTCACCGGAGCGACGATGGCGTAGGATTCCTGCGGGTGGTAGGCGCCGGGCACGGCCGAGGCGAGCGGGTTGTGGATGAACTTGTCACACGGGTGGAAGAGGCAGACCGCCCACTCCGCAGTGCCGTTGAAGCAGTTCAGCACCATGTCGAAGTAGCCGTAGAAGAACGAGCTCGGCTCACCAGTTGCCGGAGCCGGGCAAGTGGCGCCCGGCACGGCCACGAGGTCGATCTTGGCGAGGAAGCGCCAGACTTGGAGTACTTCGGCATTGAAGTTCGTCTCGGCCCAGGTACGGGAATACTCGAGGTCGAGGTTGCCGGTCATGAGTGTGTTGCCGGACGTGTCGTTGACCGACAGGGAAGCCGTGAAGTTTCCGCACGTGTTCTGATTGAACGCGCCGAACTTGAGATCCGTCTGCGTGACGACCGGATTGCACGCACTCCAGCAGATACCGATGCCAGGAAGCGAGACGGGAGCGAACAGCGGCGTGGGGATGTTGAGCGCCGTCTGGGTGCAGCACGGGCCGGCCAGGTTGTCGGGACCGAAGCAGAGCTGGGCGTGGGCAGGTGTCGAGGAGACCGAGGCCAGAAGCAAGAACACGGAGAGAATCATCGCGGCGTTGCGAATCATCGGATCACTCCTACAGAGCCCGCGCGGGGGCTCGGACTTCGGCGGCTCGAACGACGAGTCGCGCTTCGAGGGAGCGCCCGAGGTCTTCGGCACGCTCCGACCGGACGGACTTCGTCCATCGCGAATCGAGCCACCTCATCTGGCGGCTAGAAGACATGCTTCGGTCGGCGTGTTGTCGAGGGGAGTCTCGGGTATTCGCTCACCAGCATAGACAGTATTCCAGAACATGCTCACCAAGAATTCTGAGGGCCCGGCGGCGTCCGCTGACTGGAACCACTGGGAACGCGGGCGTCCCGCCCGCTTGGATCGCGGAACAGGCTCGCCGCTCCAGTAGGTTTACGGCATGCCCCCGGCCCAAGCTCGCTCGTGCCAGCTTCCATGGATAGATCCGGTCGCCGGCTCGCTCGACCTGGCACTCCGATGCACTCGGGTACGTCTGACTTCCTGCATGCTCCGTTGCCGAGCCCTGCGGTCCGAATGCGGCATGTCTCCAGCGCGCGGGCTCTGGTTTCGAGCCTCGAGCTCCACGGGAGTCGAGGGAATCCAAAGCGCGGTAGGGTGCGAAACAGGAAGGCATGTCGGCCAAGCCGCCGTGATCCCCCTCCTCGATTCTTGGACCCTTCAGACCTTGGACTGGACCTCGCCTCTCCTCAGCTTGCTCGTCGTCTCGCCGCTCATGGCCCTTTTGTGGCTAGTGCAGCGCCGCACCGGAGACGCGGGCATCGTCGACGTCGCCTGGGCCGCTGGACTGGGGAGCGCCGGCATCCTGGCGGCTTGGACGGGCGACGGCGAGACGATTCGGCGGATGATCGTCGGCGGCATGGCGGGCGTTTGGGGCTTCCGGCTCGCCGGGCACCTCCTCACCGATCGCATCCTGGGCGACCACGGTGAAGACGGACGTTATCGCGCGCTCCGTGAGGAGTGGGGGGACGGATTCCAGCGCAGGCTGTTCTGGTTCTACCAGGGCCAGGCGATCCTGGTCGCCGTTCTCGCCATTCCCTTCGCGGTCGCCTGTGCTCGAAGGGGCGGCGTGCCGGATGTGTTCGATCTGGTCGGCGTGACGCTCTGGGGCATCTCGATCCTCGGCGAGTCGATCGCGGACCGGCAGCTCGCCGCGTTCCGCTCGAACCCGGCGAACCGCGGCAAGACCTGCCGGAGCGGGCTTTGGCGCTACTCGCGTCACCCGAACTACTTCTTCGAGTGGATCCACTGGTGGGCCTACGCCGTGATCGCCTTGCCCGGTCCGAGCGGATGGATCGCCCTCTTCGCGCCGGCCTTGATGCTGTTCTTCATGCTCAAGGTGACGGGCATCCCGCCGACCGAGGCCCAGGCCCTCAAGAGTCGCGGTGACGACTACCGCGAGTACCAGCGCACGACCAGCGCCTTCATCCCATGGTTTCCGAGAAAGCGAGCATCATGAAGACGATGATCTCCGTCATGGAGCGCGGGCTGGTGCCCGATGCACTCATCCGGCGCGGGATCCGCCGCCTCCTGTCCGACCGGCTGCGCGAGCAGAAGGCGGACGACCTCGAGCGTCTCGAGCTCGCCAAGCAGGAGCTCATCGCCGAGCTCCGGCGCAGCCCGATCGCCCTGTCGACTCGAGAGGCGAACGAGCAGCACTACGAGCTCCCGGCCGAGTTCTTCCGGCTAGTCCTCGGCAAGCACCTCAAGTACAGCTCGGCCTACTACGGCGAAGGGGTGCGCGATCTGGACGAGGCCGAGAGCCGCATGCTCGACCTCACGATGCAGCGGGCGGAGCTGCAGGACGGGCAGCGCATCCTCGAGCTCGGCTGCGGATGGGGAAGCCTCTCTCTGCGCATGGCGGAGCGCCTGCCGAACAGCGACCTCGTCGTCGTCTCGAACTCGGCGCCGCAGCGCCGCTTCATCGAGGCGCGCTGCCAAGAGCGCGGCTTGCGCAACCTCACGGTGCTCACGGCCGACATGAACGTCTTCGAGGCTCGAGGCCGCTTCGACCGCGTCGTCTCGGTCGAGATGTTCGAGCACATGCGCAACTACGACCGCTTGATGGCCAAGGTCGCTAGATGGCTGAGGCCCGGCGGCAAGCTGTTCGTCCACGTCTTCTGCCACCGCATGGCGGCCTACCCGTTCACGGTCGAAGGGCCCGACGACTGGATGGGGCGCTACTTCTTCACGGGTGGGCTGATGCCGTCCGCGGACCTGCTGCTGCACTTCCAGAACGACCTACGCGTCGAGGAGCGCTGGCTGGTCTCCGGCCGGCACTACGCGAAGACATCGGAGGCCTGGCTGCGCAACCTGGATCGGTCCCGGGAGGCGGTGCTCGAGATCTTCGAGGACGTGTACGGCGCGGATCGGCACAAGTGGCTGGTCCGCTGGCGAGTGTTCTTCATGGCGTGCGCCGAGCTGTTCGGCTACCGCGGCGGCGAGGAGTGGCTGGTCGCGCACACCCTGTTCTCGAAGCCGGCCGAGGAGTGATGGTGGCTCGTGAGCGATTGAGGCGTGCCCTGTCGGCATGGATCGACACCTCGGCCGCGAGTGATTCGACGGCCACCGGAATCGACTGGCTGCGCGTGCTTCCGTTCCTCGCCGTGCATGTGATGTGCGCCTGCGTGCTGTTCGTGGGCATCAGCCCGGTCGCGGTGGCGGTCGCGATCGGACTGTATGTCGTGCGCATGTTCGCGATCACCGCGTTCTTCCACCGCTACTTCGGACATCGCGCTTTCAAGACCAGCCGGGCGATACAGTTTCTCTTCGCGGCGTTGGCCGCGACGTCCGCGCAAAGAGGCCCTTTGTGGTGGGCTTCCCACCACCGCGCCCATCATCGCCATGCCGACACCGAAGAGGACGCACATTCCCCCGACCAGAAGGGCTTCTGGTGGAGCCACCTCGGCTGGTTCCTGAGCCGGGAGAACTTCTCGGTGCGGTGGCGCTACGTGCGGGACCTCGAGCGCTATCCCGAGCTGCGCTTCCTCGATCGCTTCGACGTCCTGATGCCCGCTTTGCTGGCGGGATCGCTCTTTGGGCTGGGAGCTGCTTTGGAGCGTTTCGCGCCCAGCCTCGGCACGAGTGGCCCTCAAATGCTCATTTGGGGGTTCTTCATCTCGACCGTGGTGCTCTACCACGCGACGTTTTGCATCAACTCGCTGGCCCACCGCATGGGCTCGCGCCGCTTCGAGACCCGGGATGCCAGCCGCAACAACTGGGCGCTGGCGCTCCTGACGCTCGGCGAAGGCTGGCACAACAACCATCACCGCTTCCCGGCGGCGGCGCGCCAAGGGTTCCGCTGGTGGGAGATCGACGTGACCTACCACGTGCTGCGGATCTTCGCGGCGATCGGACTCATCTGGGATCTCAAGCCGGTGCCTCGGCAAGTGCTCGAGGAGGCCGAGCCGAGCTCGAGGAGATTGGCAGCCGCGCGAGTGTCGAGGGAGGACGTGGCATGAGGATCGCCGTCATCGGTGCTGGTATCTCGGGGTTGGTGTCGGCCTATCTCCTCTCGCGGCAGAACGAGGTGACCGTCTTCGAGGCAGCGCCGCGGCTGGGCGGCCACACCCACACTCACGAGCTGCAGACGGGCGAAGGGCACTTCGCCGTCGACTCGGGATTCATCGTCTACAACGAGCGAAACTATCCCGGGCTGGTGAAGCTGTTCCAGGAGCTTGGCGTCGCCACCCAGCCATCTTCGATGAGCTTCAGCGTCCAGTCGGAGCGGACCGGCTTGGAATGGAACGGCACCGACCTCAATCGGCTGTTCGCCCAACGCTCGAATCTCGTAAGGCCGTCTTTCTGGCGCATGATCCGAGACGTCCTGCGCTTCAATCGGGAAGCGCCGCGGCTACTCGAGGGCGGTGATCCGGGCTGGACGCTCGGAGAGTTCCTCGAGCGGCAGGGCTACTCGGCGATGTTCGTCGAGAATTACGTCGTCCCGATGGGAGCGGCCATCTGGTCGACCCGGCCGACCGAGATCCTGCGCTTCCCGGTCCGAGGCTTCGTCCAGTTCTTCCACAATCACGGCATGCTGACGATCGACGATCGTCCCGAATGGCGCGTCGTGAAGGATGGCTCCCAGCGCTACGTCGAGAAGCTGGTGAAGCCCTTCGAAGAGCGCATTCGCCTCTCGGCGCCAGTGCGCCAGGTGCGGCGGGACGAAGGCGGGGTGACCCTCCACACCGACGCCGCTGGTGACGAGCGCTTCGATCACGTGGTCATTGCCATCCACAGCGACCAGGCGCTGAGGATGCTCTCGGATGCGACGGCGGCGGAGCGGGAGATCCTCGCGGCGATCCCGTACCAGCCGAACGAGACCGTGCTCCACGATGATCGCAGGCTGCTGCCGAAGCGGAAGCGGGCGTGGGCGGCCTGGAACTACTTCGTGTCGAAGGAAGCGCGTGCCTCGGTCGCGGTCACTTACGACATGAACATCCTGCAGAGCCTCACCTCGAAGGAGCCCTTCTGCGTGACGCTCAATCGCACGGACGAGATCGATCCGAAGCGCATCTTTGAAACGATGCACTACGAGCATCCGCAGTTCACCCTCTCCGGATTCGGGGCGCAGGCGCGGCGGTCCGAGATCAGCGGCCGGAACCGCACGCACTACTGCGGCGCGTATTGGGGCTGGGGCTTTCATGAGGATGGCCTTCAGAGCGGCGTCGCCGTCGCCAAAGAGCTCGGGGTCGATTGGGACGGTGCGGGCGAGCTGCGAACCGGTGCGGCTGCCGAGCGGCCGCCGTCCCTGGCGGGAGCTCGCTCATGAAGAGTGCGCTCTATGTGGGCACGGTGCGGCATCGGCGCTTCGCGCCTTTGGACCATCACTTCCGTTACCGAGTCGGTCTCTGCTTCTTGGACCTCGCCGAGCTCGACACGGTCTTCCGCGGCCGCTGGCTCTGGTCGACCAAGCGACCCGCCTGGGCGTGGTTGCGTCGGGCCGACTACCTCGGGTCGAAGGAGCTGTCCTTGGACGAGGCCGTCAGACGGCGCGTCGAAGAGGAGACGGGCGAGCGGCCGAGGGGTCCGATTCGCATGCTCACCCATCTGCGCACGTTTGGCTACGTCTTCAATCCGGTCAGCTTCTACTTCTGCTTCGATGAGCAGGAGCATCTCCAGACGGTCGTCGCCGAGATCACGAATACCCCCTGGAAGGAGCGGCACGCCTACGTCCTGAGCCGCGACCAGGCGATCGAGTCGTCCGGCGATCGACTGCGCTTCCGGTTTCCCAAGACGTTCCACGTCTCGCCGTTCTTCGACATGGACCACGAGTACGACTGGCGCTTTCACCTCTCGGAGCGCGCGGCCTCGGTGCACATGGAGAACTGGGCTTCGGGAGAGCGCGTGTTCGACGCGACGATGACCCTCGAGCGTCGGGCGATCACGGGACCCTCGCTGGCCGGTGTCTTGATCCGCTTTCCGCTCATGTCGCTGAGGGTCAGCGCCGCGATCTACTGGCAGGCATTTCGGCTCTGGCGCAAGCGTTGCCCTTTCTTCGTGCATCCCTCCAAGCGGCCGCAGGAGGATCTCCAGACAATCGGCCCCGTTTCGAAAGGAACCTGAACGATGGCCCGCTCCCTCACCGATCGCATCCTCGCCCGCGCCGTGCAGTCGCGCCTGGCCTCTCTGTCTCGGGGCCGCTTGATCCTGGAGGACGCCGGCGAGCGGTACGAGCTCGGCGCGCGTTCGGAGGCGTTCCCGATCGAGGCGACGCTACGGGTGCATGATCCGGCGTTCTATGCGGCGTGTGCATTTCGCGGGTCGATCGGTGCCGGCGAGTCGTACATGGCCGGGCATTGGAGCACCGACGATCTGACGGCGCTGGTGCGCATCCTCTGCCTCAACCGAGACACGCTGGACGGACTCGAGAAGGGCCTGGCAAAGCTCGCCGCGCCGGTATTCAAGCTGTTCCATTTCTTGCGTGAGAACTCGAAGAGTGGCAGCCGCTCGAACATCGCCGCGCACTACGACCTGGGCAATGAGCTGTTCTCGCAGTTCCTCGACCCGACGATGATGTACTCAGCGGCCTGGTTCGAGCGAGAGGACATGACGCTGGAAGAGGCCTCGATCGCCAAGATCGACCGAATCTGCCGCAAGCTCGATCTGCGTCCGTCGGACCACCTGCTCGAGATCGGGACGGGGTGGGGGGCCTTGGCGATACACGCCGCGCAGCAGTACGGTTGCCGGGTGACGACGACGACGCTGTCGGAAGAGCAGTTCGAGCTGGCCCGCGAGCGCGTGAGAGTGGCCGGGCTCGAGGGTCGGGTCACCGTGTTGAGGCGGGACTACCGGGACCTCGAAGGCCGCTACGACAAGATCGTCTCGATCGAGATGATCGAGACGGTGGGTTACCGCTACTACGACACGTACTTCGAGCAGTGCAGCCGGCTCCTCAAGGCCGATGGCGCGCTCCTCCTGCAAGCGATCATCATCGCCGATCAGCAGTACGAAAAGGCCAAGCGCTCGGTCGACTTCATCCAGCGGTACATCTTCCCGGGCTCGTGTATCCCGTCGATCTCGGCGATCACGAGCTCGGTCGCGCGGAAGACGGACCTGCGGCTCTTCCACTTGGAGGATCTCACGCCGCACTATGCGCGCACGCTTCGCCAGTGGCGGAAAAGCTTCCTCGCCAACGAGGAGCGCATCGCCGCGCTCGGCTACCCGATCGAGTTCCGCCGCATGTGGGAGTTCTACCTTTGCTATTGTGAGGGCGGCTTCGAGGAGCGGGTCATCGGCGACGTGCAGATGCTCCTCACCAAGCCGCTCAATCGGATGGAGCCGATCTTCGGTGAGCTCCCCGATCGAAGGACGCCCGCGTTGGCCCGGTTCCGCTCGTGATCGAGATCGCGCGGCATGAGGCCGCGCCCTCGAACCGAGACGGAATGCGAGACAAGCTCCTCAACTTCGCCCTCTTCCAGGTGGGCTGGTTCCTGTGCGTTGTGGGGGCGGCTGAGGCGTGGCCAGGCGCTCTCCTGGCCTGGCCCATCATCGCGCTGGCCTTCTGGGG
>JAVJTD010000318.1:0-4892 GCA_040219065.1 Planctomycetota bacterium | reverse complement strand
TCCCAGCCGGGCTCCTTGGGCTCCGCTCGAAGCTCGAGTCGTTCCAGCAAGCCCGTCAGCTCGAACAGAATGTCGACATCGCGCTCGGCCACCGACTCCTCCTTGCCCTCGTTCAAGACGGCGTTGGCGACCAAGGCTTCGCGATTCTCCCTCAGGAGCTCGACGAGCGGACCCGACCAGAGCGACAGCTCGAACCAGGGCTGAGGCTCGAGTGCACCCGAAACGCGGTTGCGCTGCACAAAGCTCTCGAGCAGCGAGGCCGAGGACGACAGCACGAATCGATCGTGATGCAGCGCCGTCGCGGGTGAGAGATTGTAGAGCGCGGGCAGATGCCCAACCTCGGGGATCGACTCCGGCAGGAGCTCGGCCCACTGCACATTCGTTCCGGCGATCTCGTCGGTCTCGAGCATCAGGCCGCTCAGGCCTTCCTGCGCCCTTTGGGCGTTGGTGATGCCGATCGCCGTCTGGAAGGCGCCTCGGAGCACGTTCCGCATCGCGTCCGGTCGGAGCACGGGCACTGTCAGGTAGCCGGCGGGATACAACGGCGACGGCTTGAGAGCACCGGCTTCGTACATGGGCCGGGTCAGCCACAGCTCCCACTCCGATCCGAAATCGGGGAGCACCTCGCGGGCGAAGTCCTTGCCGGCGAAGAGGAGGCTCATGATGTTCGAGAACTCGATGAAGCCTCGTTGGACGGACTCGTCGAGCAGCTCGCCCCGGTTCGCCCACCAGCTCGCGAGGTCCCTTCGGACGCGCAAGCCGAGGATCGCGTGCTCGGGCTCTTCCAGCCGCGGACGCGCCCCACTCTCGGTGGCGAACGCGGCCCGTTGCGACTCGGAGAGCTTCGAGGGGGGCAGCGGCACCCGCCCGCGGATCTCGAGGTCCGTCCGAGTCGCGATGACGTCGAAGGAGAGCACGTCGCTGCGGGCACCCGCCTCGAGCAGGCCGCCGAGAAGCAAGCTCACGAGCGGCTCGTCGAGCCTCTCGGGAATCAGCCGTCCCGCCTCGCTGAGCCGACCGGTGTAGACCAACAGGCTCGCGATCGACTCCTCGGGTCTCAGCTTCACTCGCTCGAGGTAATGGCGATCCGTGGCCAAGGAGCCGCGCTTTCCCGTCAGGTGCTCGGTCACGGCCTTCAGGCGGGCCTCGGAGGTGGACACGACGAGCTTCGATCCGCGGGCTTGGAAGTAGGTATCGCCCACCTTCAGGTAGCGATCGCCGCCGTCGGCATCCACCCACAGCGGTCCCGCTCCTTGGCCCAGCCAGCCCGCGAGTCGAAGGATCACCGAGGCACTGTCGAGCAATGTGCCGGGGATCTCGTCATCGGGGCTCTCGAGGATGGCGACGAGATGCGGCTCCCCTCGTCCTTCTCCCGGAGGATACAAAGCGACCGCCAGCCCGCCGCCGAACAGCCGCTCGAGCGCTGCAGGTCCCTCGGCGCCCAGGATGCGCTCGAACGCTCTCCAGGCGAGCAGGGCCTTGGGCCAGCCATCGCTCTGACGAAGCGCTGCGTAGCCTTTCGAGTCGAGGAGCTTGTTCCAAGTCGGCGACTCGAACGCTGAGGCGAGCCACTCCGATGGATGATCGAGTTGCACGAATGCCAGGGCGTCGGCCGGCAACGCCCCGGCCAAAGGCCTTTGGTCGTCCTCCGCTCGGACCACACCGCAGAGCAGAGACACGAGCACGATGAGCCGAGCCGGCTCGGTGCAGAAGATGCGCATGGGTTTCCTCCCGGTTCATGGCGAGCGCGGAGCTCCGCGCCCTCAGGGCCCCTGCCTTTGCGTACCGAGAGGTGACGGCCGCCTCGGCCGATTATAGGGAATCGTCCCCGCGAGGTTGCAGACTTTGCAGGATCCGATCTGAGACCAGTGCTCGCCGTCTGAAACCTGAGCCCGCGCGACCGAAACGGGGTGCGGTCACCGATCTGGAAGCCGCTGCCTCGACGGTACTGACAGTCGAGCTGAAAGGCGCCGGCTTCGGAGCGGGCTCGAGAACGAATGCATGCCTTTCCTCGACACGACCCGCTTCCCTCGTTGACGTCCTCGCCGCCTCCGCGCACAATCGCCCTGCGCGAGGATATTGGCACGGGCTGCCTCGCCGCGTCCCGGACCTTCCCAATCGAAACATCGATGAATCTGAAAGAAATCCTCCCCGAGGGCTCCGTCATCCCCGAGATGACAGCCCAATCGCGCGACGAGGCGATCGAAGAGCTGCTCGACGCACTCGTGAGAAGCGAGGCGCTCGTTGCCTCTCTGCGCGAGGAAGCCCTGGTGGCCCTGCTCAAGCGCGAGGCTTCGGGCTCGACGTGCATCGCGGCTGGCTTGGCGATCCCACATGCGAGACTGGCTAGTCTCCGGAACTGCGTCGGCGCGCTCGGCCGCTGCGGTCACGGCGTCGAGTTCGAGTCCGGTGGTCAGCCCGTTCGAACGATCTTCCTGTTCCTCTCTCCCGAGCAGGACTCTGAGCAGCACCTCGAGCTGATCCAGTGGATCGGCCGCATCGGGCAGAATCCGCGCTTCCTCCAGGCGCTGCACGCCGCGAAGACGGCCTCCTCGATCCGCAACCTCATGACGCGCGAAGAGGACGACTTCAAAGACGACCTCCTGTGAGTCGACCGTTCGAGCAGGTTCCGCCGACTCCTTTCGGTCAGTTCTTGGGCGTCGAGTGGATCGAGCGCGGTCCCGAGGGCGCCCGCGTCGTGTTCGACCTCGCGCCGCATCACTGCAACAAACGGGGTGTCGCTCACGGCGGAGTGCTCTCCAGCCTTTTGGACATGACGCTCGGCGCGTCGGTCATCGCGGCGATCCGGCCCGAGGAATGGTGCGCGACCATCGACCTCGCCTTGCACTTCGTGGCACCCGCCCGATTGGGAAGGATCGAAGTTCGTGGCGAGGTCCTCAGGCGTGCGCGGCGTATCGCTTTCGCGGAGGGCCGGATCACCGATTCCGCTGGCCGTATTCTGACGACTGCTCGCGGAACGTGGACGATCTGGCCGAGTCACCCCGACCGACGAGAGTCGATCGGCGTGAAGGACAACGTGTGAGAGTGACCCGAGAGGGGCTGCCCGCAACGCGGACAGTAGATCTGGTACTGACCCGCAGCGTAGGCTTCGTCACTCGGCGACCAACGGCGCGAGCCCCGGTGACCGACCAAGCGACAGACGAGCTGAGCGACGAGACGCATCACGCGTTCTCCTGAAGAGAGTCCATCGGCTCCGAGGGACGCAGACAAGGCGAGGGCGTCTCCATGCCGGCCTAGGACCGAAGAGTGAGATTCTCGCAGCGGTCCGATCGGTTGTCCAGCCCGCCATCACCTCGTCGATTAGCTCGATGTTAGGGTGAGCCAGCAACTTGCGTCGAGCCTCCCAGGCCGGAGTGCCTGAGCCGAGCGGCCTCGCGACCGAGTGTCTCGGTGAGGGCTCTCTGCGTGTCGGCCGCTCGGGCTCCGTCTTGATCAGTCGACTCGCCGATTGCTCAGTAAGGAGACCGATCCGTTATGGGTCTCGATGTCGAGCGTCTCGCCGCCACCCCCGCTCACGGCCACGAGGGAGTGCTTGCCATCCTTTTCGACGCTGCCGGGCAGCTTCACGGTGAACCCACCGTTGTGCGTCCGACAGTGGAAGCGAGCCGAGATATCTTCATCGGCGCGGAGGGTGATCCGGCCGTTGTGGCTGCGAATGGTGCCGCCGACGCGATCGCTGCCGAGCAGATCGACCTCGACCCGGCCGTTGTGCGTCACGAGCTCGAGCCGCTCGAGCGGCGCTGCGACCTCGATGCGTCCGTTGTGAGTCTCACCGCGAAGAAAGGCGAGCCGGTCACCGCGCACGCTTAGCCGGCCGTTGTGAGTCTCGAGCTCGGTCTCGCCTTGGATGTCCCCGATCTCGATGCCACCGTTGTGAGTCTTGGCGCGCAAGGCCAAGTGAGCGGGCATCACGACCTCGTAGGCGACCTTGGCTCCCCAGCCGCTCTGCCGACTCGGATTCCACCGCCAACGCACGTCCTGAAAGCTGCCCTGCGTCTCGGTCAGGAGCTCGATCGCCTCGAGGGCTCGCTGTGCATCGAGCTCGTCCTGACCACCCGCACTCTTGTGGATGGTGATTTCGATATCGTCGCGGCCTTCCTCGCCGCGGACGTTCACCGTGCCATTGTGAGTCGTCAGGGCGAGTCCGCCGAGCTGCTCGGCGTCGATGACGATTCGATCGGTCTCCTCGACCCAGACGTTGGGTTCGAGGAGCATGCAGCTCGGCGCTGCGGCGGAGAACAACATCAGCGCTCCGAGCGGAGCGAGTCGCAAGGAGATCATGGCGGACTTCCTCTGTGTGGCAGGATTTCGGGAACAAGGTCGACAGCGTCGAGGTCCCTTGATTGCCAATCTTGTTCGAGAGGTTTCAAGGGGTCAAGGAAGGCGGGTGGAGAGCCGCTTTCGCCAAGACACTCACCTGTTGGCCAACAGCAATTCGATTCATCGCGTAAAATGAGTCGCCTGGACCGAAGGACCCTCAGTAGCCGCCATTGAGGCATCGATGTCACCGCCCGATCCGCCGACCACCCGCCCCTCGACCGAATCCACCAGCAAGACTCCCGAGAGGATCGGTCCCTACCGCATCCTGGAGAAGCTGGGCGAAGGTGGCATGGGCATCGTCTACCTCGCCGAGCAGGAGCGCCCCGTCCGGCGGCAAGTCGCTCTCAAGGTGATTCGGCGCGGCATGGACACCGATCAGGTGCTCGGCCGCTTCACCTCGGAGCGCGAGACGCTGTCGTTGATGGACCACCCCAACATCGCGCGCGTGTACGACGCCGGTGTGAGCGAGGATGGTCCATCAACGACAGCGTCTCGCGCTCCGAGGTGAAGCGGCCGAGCACCTGATCGGTGTCCATGCCGCGCCGAATCAC
>JAVJTD010000307.1:0-12750 GCA_040219065.1 Planctomycetota bacterium | reverse complement strand
GGTGTCTCGGTGTCTTGGTGTCTTGGTGTCTTGGTGTCTTGGTGTCTTGGTGTCTTGGTGTCTTGGTGTCTTGGTGTCTTGGTGTCTTGGTGTCTTGGTGTCTTGGTGTCTTGGTGTCTTGGTGTCTTGGTGTCTTGGTGATCGTGTGACCCAGCCAGTGACCCAGTCACCTGAGCACCAGAAAGGAGGTGCCTTGGTGCCTTGGTGCCTTGGTGATCGTGTGACCCGGTCAGTGACCCGGTCAGTGACCCAGTCACCCAAGCACCCGGAAGGAGGTGCCTTGGTGTCTTGGTGATCGTGTGACCCGGTCAGTCACCCAAGCACGCAGTCACCCAAGCACCCAGTCACCCAAGCACCCAGACACCCAAGCACCCAGTCACCCAGTCACCCAAGCACCCAAGCACCCAAGCACCACCCATCAGAACATCGCCTCGACCTGGACCACCGCATTGAAGCCCGGGGCATCGAGGCCGGAGCCGTGGACTCGGTAGCGTTGGTCGAAGATGTTCTCGAGGGCGAGGGCGACGCGGAGGTTCTTCGTCAGCTCGATGGCGCCGCGCAGGTTGAAGGTCCACCAGGTGGGTGTTCCTCCGATCGGGAAGCGCGGGTCGGACTCGTCGGCGGTGGAGAGGCGGTTCTGCTCGAGGGCGCCGCGCAGGAACGCCTCTGCGCTCCAGCCGTCCTCTTTGGAGTCGAGCCGGTAGCCGAGCTGGCCTTGGGGCGGCGGGATCTTGCTGACGGGCTCCTTGCCGGTGCGGTTGTGACCGAAGTTGGCGAAGGCGTTGACATAGATCGAATGCTCGGGATCGCCGCCTTCGGCCTCCTTCACGACGTAGGCGCCCGCGGCTTCGAATGAGTAGATGATGGCACGGGAGACGTTGTCGATCTGGAAGAACGACGTGTTGCCTTGGACGAATGCGAGGCGGTTGTCCAAGAGGTCGTCGTACCACGCGACGGCCGCGTTGGCGTCACCCGCAAAGCGCGAAGTGCGGTGCTTCGCGCCAACCTCGAGCGCGAACACCCTTTCGGGATCGACATCGAGGTTCGGCACGCGCTCGCCGGAGGCGAAGTCCCCGATAACGGCCAGATCATCGATGTTCGGCGCGCGAAAGCCCTTGGCGAGCGAGCCGTAGACCGACGTCTCCTCGGTGACCGCGACGCTCACGGCGGTGGAGAAGGTCACGTCGTCGAAGGTCTCCGTGAAGCGACCGAACGGGCCGAGCGGTCCGACCATGACGTTCTCGAGGTCGAGGTGTACTCGGAACGCGGAATAGCGAACCCCGTTCGTCCAGGTCACGTCGTCGGTGATCGCCCACTCGTCTTGGAGATAGACGCCGAAGCTCTGGTACGTCGCGCCGTCGGGGTACCTTCCGTCCGGATCGACCGCGATGCCATTCGTCGTGAAGTCGAGCGCCTCGCGGCTGGAGTGAACGGTCTGATCGTAGAATTCGAGGCCACCGGTGAGCGCGTGCACCTCACCGATCCAGTAGGTCGTCTGCGCCGTGATGCCCGGCACGAAGCTCACGTCCCGCTCGTCGATCGTGACACCGGGCGCCGAGGTGCGGATCCTCCGACGCTCTTCTTCGGACACCTTGAAGGTGCCCGTCACCTCGAGGGACTCCCACGCGTCGGTGAGATCTTCCACCCGATAGCGGAGCTGGTACCACTGCAGGACCTGCGGATCGAAGCTCCGAACGAGATCCGGCGGCACGGCCTGCTTCTCGTTGGCGATCAGCCGATCACTGCGTGGCACGTCATTCTGCCTCGAGTGCAGGTAGAGGAAGTCGAGCGTCGCCTTATCGCTCAGGGGCCGCACGAGGCTGAAGCTGAAGTCCATCTCCCGGTAGCTGCTGGGATCCTGACGCCCGTCGATGTCCACGGCTCCGATCGGATCCCCGTGGTGACCGGCCATCAGGTCGCCGAAGCGCTTGATGGTCACACCGCCCAGGATCCCGAAGCCGCCGATCTCTCCTTCGAGCCCGATGTGCCCGGTCCAGCCGAGATACGCCGACTCGAACTGCCCGAGCACTCGCCCGCCGATCGCGTCCTCGCCGGTGACCTCGCGCCGCCTCGTGAGGAGATTGATCGCGCCGCCGATCGCGTCCGAGCCGTAGAGGACCGACGCCGGGCCGCGCACGATCTCGATGCGGTCGAGGGCAGAGAGGTCGATCGTGTTCAGGTACTGGTTGTTGCGGCGGAAGGTCGCGTCGTTGAAGCGCTGCCCGTCGAGGAGCAGGAGCACGTCCTTGCCGGTTCGTCCCCGCAGGATCGGCGAGCCGCCGGCCGGTCCGGTCTTCTGGACGACGACGCCGAGCTCCTCTTCGAGAGCGTCTGGCGTGGTCAATGGCATGCGCTCTCGCAGTTCCTTCGCATCGACGACGCTGACCGCCTGAGGAACCTCGAGCGTCTCCTCGGGCCGGCGCGTGGCCGTGACCACGGTCTCACTCGCGACCGCGGGCTTTCGGTCTTCGGTGTCCTGGGCCTCGTCCCCCGCGCCTTGGCCTTCCGAAGACAGTTCACGACGCGGCGCCCCCTCCTGAGCCGATGCGACCGACCCGAGTGAGCAGCACAGTACGATTCCGAGGATGTGTATCAGGAGGTTCGCCGGCTGGGTCACATCGAGCCTCTCTTTCGTTGCGGCCGGGGCGACGGCGGAAGGTTGCGTGGTGGGAGGGAGTACGAGTGGGCTCGGGATCCGGTCCGGCGGAGCGCCTTTTAGCCCCGGACCTGTGCCGCGAGATCGCGCGCCAAGCTCAAGAGCACCTCGGCCAACGTCGGGTGGTACCAAGGCATTTCGAGCATCTGGGCAGCCGTGCCGCGATAGAACATGATCGCGGACACGATGTGGACCAGGTCGTCGGCGCGCGGGGCGAGGAGCTGGGCGCCGAGGATCTCCCCGGTCGCGCGAGCGGCGACGAGCTTTCCGGCGCCGTGGCTGACCTCTTGCGTGATGGCGCGTCCGGTATTGGCGAAGTGCACCTCGGCGACGATCGGATCGAGGCCCGCTTCTTTCGCCGCGCGCTCGTTCAGCCCGACGGTGGCCAAGGGCGGATCGGTGAAGATGCCCATCACATCGAGTCGGTGGTCGACTGTCTCCCGGGAGCCGGGATCGGCGGCATTCCGGCCCGCGACCTTGCCTTCCCAGTTGGCGACGTGGAGGATCATGCGATTGCCGCTGGCATCACCGGCGATGAAGACCTTCGGATTGCTCGTCCGCTGATCGGCGCCGACTTGGATCTCGTGTCCCTTCACCTCGATGCCGGCTTTCTCGAGGCCGAGACCATTCAACGCCGGTTGGCGGCCCGTGGCGAGCACGAGATGCTCGGCCTTGAGACAAGTGCCGTCTTCGAGGTCGAGCGCGATGCCTTCCGGCGACTTTCGGACGCGGGTCGCTTGCTTGGGTTGGTACAGCTCGAGATTCGGCTCGTCATTCAAGACCGCTTCCATCTCCTCGGCGACCGCGGGATCGACGTCGGAGAACACCGGCCTTCGACTGACGAGACACACCCGCGTTCCCACTCGCGCGAAGAACTGCGACATCTCGAGCCCGATCGCGCCCGTCCCGAGGATGATCAGGGACGCGGGCTGCTCCTCGAGCCGCATGATCTCGTCGCTCGTGAGGTAGGGCACCGCGTCGAGACCGTCGAGATCGGGCAGCCGAGTGACGGAGCCGGTCGAGATGACCGCGCCGCGCTCGAAGTGATAGGCTTCGCCGTTCGCCTCGATCGTGTCGGGTCCGGTGAAGCGGCCACGCGCGTCGAGTACCTCGTAGCCGCCCTTCTCGATCGACTGCAGCTTGGCGCGCTGGAAGCGGGCGACCTTTTGATCCTTGTTGCGCATGATCTCGCCGAAGTCGATGTCGGCGCCGCGCGGCTTCACGCCCGGAACGCGGCCGTGGATCGCCTCGTGCGCAGCATGCGCGGCGTGGAGCATCGTCTTGGTCGGCATGCAGCCACGGAGGATACACAGCCCGCCGAGCTCGCCTTCGTTGATCATCAGCGTCCGTGCCCCGGCCTCGGTCGCAGCGCGTGCGGCAGAGGTGCCGGCTGATCCACCGCCAAGAACGATCACATCGAAGCGCTTCACCGCTGACCAGCTCCTTCCGTGGCGCCGAGCACCGCTCGGTCGCGGCTGCGGAGGATCGGGTAGCTCGAAGCCTCCCGCAGCGCGTTGTCGAGGACATTCCACGCCGCCAGCCCGTCGTCGGACCGCGGCTCGAGGAGCGAGAACGTCAGGCGGGCCAGGGGTTGATTCATCGGAACGACGAGCGTGCCCGCAGGGACCGTCTCCACGCCGGCCGCCTGCCAGCTCCCCTCGAGGGTCCGCTCGTTGTGCCCTTGGAACTCGCGCTCAGCGGTCTCGGTGGATGTGATCGCGAAGGTCTCCGCCTCGCCCGTCCAGTCTTCCTTCAACTCACGGTAGACGACGCCGTGCGCATCGAGTCGCTCGCGGACGGCCCGCAGCCGACCCGGGACGAAGTAGGCCGCCGGGACGGTCTCCGTCACAGTCGCCTCGAACGTGCCGTACTCGTACATCTCCTCGGGCCGCCTTTCCTCGGTGCGCCTTCGCATGCGCGCGCCGCTGTAGGGATTCGGCTCGGTCTCGGCGCCGCCGAGGAGGATCGTCACCTTCTCGGGCGAGCGTGCGTGCTGTGCCCGAACGGCGAGCTCTTGATCGATGAGGTCCTGCGCGTCGGCGGCCGCGGTGATCTGGCGGATCTCTCGGGCATGCGTCGCCGCGTACTCGCAGATCTCCTCGACGAAATGCTTCGAGGCGATCACGCGCTCCTCGAAGGTCGCGTAGGAGTACGCCTCGCTGAGGATCCCGAAGCGGTTGCGCAGGCCCGCGTAGTTGTTGTTGAAGCGCGGCCGGTGGTCGAACGTGTACCACCCCCTCGCCTCTCCTCGCCCGCCGAGGTTGCCGTAGTAGTAGAACTCCCAGCCATCGCGCTCGCGGATCTTCTGGGTCATCTTCGGCAGCCACGCCTCGCGCAGGAGCTGATCGATCGCGGCGGGCGTGTTGGGGTGCAAGGGCGGCGAGTAGGTGAGGTGGTAACCGTGGACGGTGCCGTTGGTGGTGTGCAGGTCGACGATCACATGCGGGTCGTACTCTTGGAAGAGGCGGATCAAGCAACGCGCCTCGGGCGACTCGACCTTCATGTGATCGCGATTGAGGTCGAGGTCCTGCGCGTTGGGCCTCTGCCCCATGCCACCGATCGGACCGTGCTGACCGGGACGATTGGTCAGGGCGATGCGCTCGTTGCCGTCGGCGTTGTAGATGGGCGCGATCAGGAGAGTGAGATGATCGAACCAGTGCGAGAACTGGCCGCCCGCCAGATCCCGCACGAGCTGCTGGAGGGCTTCCTTCCCGCACACTTCACCGGCGTGAATGTTTGCCTGGATGAAGACACGCGTGTCGCCACGTGATCGGATGGACTCGGGCGTCGGTGAGTCCGTCGGCCCTGCGATCACGAGCGGAAGGGCGCGTCCCTCGTTCGTGTAGCCGAAGGTCCTCAAATGAAGCTTGTCGCTCTTGGGCACGACCGCTTCCAGAAAGTCGATCACGTCCTGGTACCGGCTGGTCTCTCGCCACTCCGTCCGCTCTGGCCGGATCGGCGGGTCTTCGAGCGGTTGAGCCAGAGTGCTTCCAAGAGAAGCGAACAGCAGCAGCGTCATCCACGCGCGTGTAATCATGGCATTCCTTCGTATCCCCCGGCTTTAGCCGGGTTGGGTCCCCGGCTTTAGCCGGGTCTTTCGTATCCCCTGACTTCAGTCAGGTCGAGGCGGGCGGGACGCCCGCGTTCCCAGTGGTGCCACCCCGAAGCCCACCTCTCAATCGTCCTCGAGCTTTCTGAGGATGTCCTCGATGCTCTCGTCGGGTGCCTCGAGCACGATGACATCGTCGTCGTCGGAGCTGTCGTCTCGTCGTGAGCTGGCGACCTGATCGGCGAGGTCGTCCATCGGTGTCGGTCGTATGGCCCTGGGGGTCGGTGCGGCGATCTGGATCTCGTCGGCCTCTTCCATGATCTCCCGCGGCTCGGTGTCCGGGGCTTCTTCGTCCTTCGCCGATCCCGGCCGATACCACTCACTCTTGCGCTGCAGCCACTGGTCGTAACGATCGAAGGTCCACATGCCGTCCTGGGCGCCCGTCTCGATCTGGGCGGGGAGCTTGAAGAAGTTGCCTTGGCGGATCAGGTTCTTGACCGCGTCGTTCGCGATGAGGATCTCGCACTCGGGCACGCGCAGCCTCAACTCGGGTCGATACTGGAGACGCTGGGCGACGACGGCGATGAGGCAGTCGGCGAGCTGCGAGCGGACGCCGTCTTGGATCTCGGGCGCGAAGGCCGAGACGACACGCGCCAAGGCCTCGGCGCAGGTGGCGCTGTGAAGCGTGCTGAGTACCAAGTGCCCCGTGTTCGCGGCGTTGATTGTCAGGCGAATCGTATCGGGCTCGCGCATCTCACCGACCATCAGGAGATCGGGATCCTCGCGCAAGGCGTCGATGAGGGCTTGATCGAATGATGGTGTGTCGCGCCCGACCTCACGCTGGCGGATGTACGAGCGCCGCGGCCGGAACGCGAACTCGATCGGGCTCTCGATCGTGACGATGTGCCTCGCCTCTCGCTGGTTCACTTCATGGACCAGCGATGCCAGCGTCGAGGACTTCCCCGAGCCCGTCGGACCCGAGACCAGCACCAGGCCGTGCTGGTGCCGGATCAGCTTCTTGAGATCAGGGTGCAAGTTGAGCCGCTCGATCGTCGGCTGGAACCCCGAAAGCACGCGGATGGCGAGGCCGACACCGCGCAGCGACTTGAGCACGTTGACCCGGCAGCGCACGCCCGACACCGTCGCCGCCGTGTCGAAGGACTTCCGCTGCAAGAACTCTCGCCAGCGCTTCTCACCGACGACCTGCCGCGCCAGAGCCTGCAGATCCGCCGCGGGCAAAGGCGATCCTTCGATCTTCAGATCGCCGTGAATGCGGAGGGCCAAGGGCAAGCCCGGCTCCAGGTGGATGTCCGACGCCCCCACCTTCCGGGCGTGCTCGACGATGGTCTTGAGGTCCATGGTGGAGGGCTCACCATTTCATTTGGCGAAGGGATGAAACAGCGGCCAATGCCGCTCCCGGCTGAAGCCGGGGAACCAACCCGACTGAAGTCGGGGGATACGAGGTCATCCCGGCTGAAGCCGGGGAACCAACCCGGCTGAAGTCGGGGGATACGATTTCACTTGTTGCACTTCTCGCAGAGCTGGCCCTTCGAGGTCGCTTCCTTGCAGCAGGGATGGGCGCAGGCTTTCTTCTCGACGAGGGCCTTGCCGCAGCAGCTCTCGGCCTTCGGGCCGAGGAAGGTGATCAGGGCGACGGCGTTCAGGTCGCCTCCTTCGGGGTTGCACTTGGTGCAGAGCTGGTTCTTGACTCTGGCTTCCACGCAGCAAGGATGCTCGCACGCCTTGCCGTCCTTCAGCGCCTTGCCGCAGCACGATGCTTCCTTCGGACCGAGGGCCCGAATCAGGACGAGCTGGTGTGCCTTCGGATTGCACTTCTCGCAGAGCTCGCCGCGCGCCAAGGCGCCGATGCAGCAGGGGTGCTCGCACGTCTTGCCTTCGGCGAGGGCCTTTGCGCAGCAGCTTCCCGCGTCGGGGCCGAGCGACTTCACGAGGGCGACCGGATCGGCCTTCTTCTTTGCGCCATTCGGGTTGCACTTCTCGCAGAGCTCGCCGCGCGCCAAGGCGCCGATGCAGCAGGGATGCTCGCAGGTCTTGCCTTCGGCGAGGGCCTTGGCGCAGCAGCTTCCATCATCCGGGCCGAGCTCTTTCAGCTTGACGAGCTCGGTGCTGCTCTCGCTTTGCTTCTGGGCCTCCATCTCGGCTTTGGCCTCCTCGACGGCCTTCTGCACTGCCGCGAAGTCCCAGCCGCGATCGATCGAGAGCTTCGGCAGCGCCTTCTGCAGCTCGGCGACGCCCGCGTCGGTGACCTTCGTTTGCCAGAGGTAGAGGCGGGCGAGCTTCGGGAGATGGGCGAGCTGCTTCAAACCTTCATCGCCCACCGGGCTGCCGTAGAGGTTGAGGTAGACGAGCTTCTGGCAGCCCTCGAGGTGCGCCAGGCCCGGCCCCTGGACCTTCGTCTTCTGGAGGTAGAGCCGCTCGAGCTTGGTCAGCTTGGCGAGGTGCGCGAGACCGGCGTCGGTGACTTGGGTGTTGCCGAGGTTGAGCTCGGTGACGTCGGTCCAGTCGGCGAGCATCGCCAGGTCGGCGTCTCCGACCTCACGGCCCTGCAGGCTGAAGTCGATGCGAAAGCTCTCGCTGCCCGCGGCGATGGGCATCATCAGGCCGCCCAGGTCTTCCACCTTCTGCACGCGATCGTCTTGAATCGCGAGCAACGCGGGGGTCAAAACGAGCAGCATCACCGGCAGCATCAGTCGATTCATGGTGGGGCTTCCGATAGGAACACGGCGCTGGTCAACCCGGTCGTCCGGACGGCCTCAGCTTACCATTCGGGAAGGGTGACGCGAGAATGCTGCAGCCCGTTGGCTAGAAACCAGAGCCCGCGCGACCGAATACGGGAAGGGGTGATGGAGCCAGAAGCCGCGTTCTCGACGCCTGAAAACAGAGCCCGCGCGACCGAGACGGGAAAACGTCATTGGAGCTGGAAGCCGCTTCCTCGACGCCGCTGACGAAAGAGCTGAGAAGCGCCGAGCAAGGGGCGCGTTCGAAGCGCATTGTCTTGCCGGCACGGTGCGCCCCCGGCCCAAGCTCGCTCGGGAGAGCTCTCGCCGACAGATTCGATCACCGGCTCGCTCGACTTGGGCACTCCCCGGCACTCGGGTTCCCTTCACCTCCTTGGCCACGCCGATCAGGACGCCGATGACAAGACCGACCCTCATGCTCTTCAAAGGACACCCGGGCACGGGCAAGAGCACCGTGGCCGAAGCCTGGCGAGTGCGTTGTTCCTGGCCGCTGCTCGACAAGGACGACTTCAAGGACGTGCTCCTCGAGGCCGGGATGAACGACCCTCGCGCCAACGATCTCTCGTACGAGCTGCTGTGGAGGGCTGCAGGCAAGTTGATGGGTCAGGGCCACAGCGTGATCACGGTTTCTCCGCTCTCTAGCCGGGAGCGCTTCGGGGCCGCGCGCTCGACCGGTGAGCAACTCGGAGCGCGCGTCGTAGTCGTGGAGTGTCGCTTGGACGAGGACACGTGGCGACAGCGGCTGGCGCAGTCGCCGCCCGATGGGAAGGACCACCGGATCCGGTCGTGGCCGGACATCGAGGCGATGCTCGAGCGCTCGGCCGGGGCTTGGAACTACGCGATCACGGATGCAGAGCACATCGTGCTCGACACGGCGCTGCCGATGGTCAAGCTCCTCGAGACGCTTGGGCGAGTGCTCTGAGACGCGCGGAGCACAGTATTCGGAGCGGCGGCTTCCGGTAGGACAGCGCACTTCGAGCGGCCCCTTGCTCGGCACCTCTTGGCTCTTTCGTCAGCGACGTCGAGTCAGCGCCTCTTAGCTCCATGACGCCTTACCGTTTCGGTCGCGCGGGCTCTGGTTTCGGACGTCGAAGAACCGGCCTCCAATCATCGTCCTTCGGTCGGGGAGAGCCAGTCCTTGGGGACGAGGAACTTCTCGTAGAGCTCGGCCTCTTTCGTGCCTCGCTCGGGCTGCCAGTCGTAGCGCCATTTCACGATCGGTGGCAGTGAGGCGAGGATCGACTCGGTGCGCCCCATCGCTTGAAGGCCGAAGCGCGTGCCGCGATCGTAGATGAGGTTGAACTCCACGTAGCGGCCGCGCCGGTAGAGCTGGAAGTCGCGCTCCCTCTCGCCGTACGGCATATCGCACCGCCTCTCGAGGATCGGCCGGTAGGCCGGCAGGAAGTGGTCGGCGATGCTGCGCGTCATCGCGAAGCAGGAATCGAAATCGAGCTCGTTGAAGTCATCGAAGAAGACGCCACCGATGCCGCGCGGCTCGTCGCGATGCGGCAGGTAGAAATACTCATCACATTGTTGCTTCAAACGAGGGTACAGCGCGTCACCGAACGGATCGCAGGCCTCTTTCGCTTGGCGGTGCCAGTGGACCGCGTCCTCCACGAATCCATAATAGGGCGTCAAGTCGAAGCCGCCGCCGAACCACCATACGGGCGCCGCCCCGCTCTTCTCGGCGAGGAAGAGGCGGAAGTTCGCGTGCGTGGTCGGAGCGTAGGGGTTCCTCGGGTGGACGATCAGGGAGACCGACACGGCCTGGTAGGTACGACCCGCGAGCTCGGGGCGCCGCTCGGTCGCCGCCGCGGGCAGCGTCGGGCCGATGGTGTGGGAGAAGTTCACCGCCGCCCGCTCGATCCTCGGACCGTCTGAGAGGACTCTCGGGCGCGACAGGCCACCGCCCTCCCGCTCGATGGCCTCGCCGTGGAACTTGGCCGCCCCGTCCACGCCTTCCAGCGTTTGGCAGATGCCCCTCTGCAGATCGAGGAGGTAGCTCCGGACGGCGGCGACGTCCGGCTTGCCCTCGAGGGTCAGGGCTGCCGAGTCGAGCGAAGCCGCCGATGAGGGCGCATTGCCCCGCTCGGGCGCGCGGAGCCTCACGATCTCTTCCTCGAGGAAGGCGTAGGCGTCCTCGAGCTGCTTGCGGGCCTGCTCCACCTCCTCACGAATCTCGGACGCTACGCTGCCGTGCAAAGCCCTCAGGTGGTTCCTCGCCTTGAGGAGACTTTGATGAGAGGCGGCCACCCAGTCCCGGCCGTCCTTCGAGCTCGCCATTCTGTCCTCCCGTCAGCCCGCGAGCCGGTCGGCCGCGCCCCGGAAAATGCCACCGCCCTCACCTCCGAGAAGGCGCGGATCGCCCCGGAAACCGAGCAGGCTAGCATGAGGCGAAGCCCTCAACCAGGGAACCTGGCGGCTCGAATTTCCGTCAGAAAACGGACTTCCGCCCAACGAACCCCGTTGGTAAGATTCGTCCACACTGGATAGAAGAGTCTCATCCACCACCAACTCATTCCGGAGCTCATCCGGACCCGAATGCGGCCTGCTCGCGTTCGGTCGTCAGAGAGAGTGACGAGTGCGTACGGTCCCCGAAGGGGAGACGTGGGCCCGTGTTCTGCCACTCGGAGCCACCTGCGGCTGTCAGAATGAAGCACCGAAAAGGGAGGAAACCCGCAATGACCTTGCATCGCCGCGCGAGCCGTTTGTTCGCATCGTGCCTCGCCCTACTCCTCGTCAGCGCCGTCCCGGCGATGGCGCAGCGCATCAATGAAGTCCGTCTCGATCAGCCTGGTAGCGACAACGACGAGTACATCGAGTTGTCGGGCACGGCCGGTGCCAGCCTCGATGGGCTCTTCATCGTGGTCGTCGGTGATGGCCCGGGCGCCGTCGGCAACGGCGCCATCGAAGAGATCGTCGACCTGAGCGGCCAGACCGTGAAGGCCAATGGCACTTTCCTCGTCGCCCAGCCTGGCTATGACGATGATGGTAATGGAAACTCGGTTTACGGCTGGCGCACGAAGGGCCAGACTCCGGATCTGACCGTCGACCTCAACCTCGAGAATTCGGACAACCTGACCATCCTCTTGGTCCGGGACCTGCTCGAGACCGTCGGCCTCAATACCGACCTCGACCCCGACGACGATTGCGACATCGATGTCGTCGCCTGGACCCAGGTGGTCGACCTCGTCCGCGTCTACGATGAGGCTCAGCCGGGTGGTGGCGACTGCACCTACCTCTATCCTCCGTTCGCCGGCCGTGCGACCAACGATCCCGAGACCGCTGTCGGTCCCTTCGTCGATGGTCTCGGCAACGAGAACCAGCCGTACCACATCCTCAAGACCGTCGGTGGCGACTGGCAGGTCGGCAAGGAAGACCCGGTCATCGTCGAGCCTTACGAGGGCGTCGTCGATACGCCGCGCCTCCAGAACGGCACCGTCGATTTCAACGGTCTCGCCTTCCCGGGCAACACCGTCAACTTCACCGTCTGGGCTCCGGGTGAGGCTGGCAGCAACGCGCTCGTCCTCCTCTCCTGCACGCCGGGCGCCCTTCCGGGCATCCCGCTTCCGGGCGACGGCCGCCGCATCCCGCTCACGCCGGACGCGTGCTTCAGCCTCGGCCTGACGCTGTCGGCTCTGCTGACGGCTCCCATCGGCGCCGAAGGCCTCGGAGAGACGTTCGAGGTTCCCTTCCCGAACTACAACGCTCAGTTCAGCGGCGTCTCGATCTTCCACGCCGTCGTCACCACCAACGGTGCGAACTTCGGCCAGATCATCGGCCCGAGTGCCTTCACGCTCCTCTGAGCCGATCGATCCCCGCCGGTGGCCCAAGGCCGCCGGCTCCATGAATACGGGCGCTCACTGGCGAGAGTCGGAGCGCCCGTTTCATTTGGTTCGGCAGAGCTCGCACGACCGAAACGGTGAATCGCCCCCCTATGTATGGGAGTGCCCAAGTCGAGCGAGCCAACGACCGAGTCTCTCGATGAGAGCTCGCACGAGCGAGCTTGGGCCGGGGCAGCCGTGCGACGACAGCGCACTCCGAGTGGCCCCTTGCTCGGCACCTCTTCGCTCGATCGCCTGCTACGTCGAGGAAGCGGCTCCCAGCTCAGAAGCCGCTTCCCGTTTCGGTCGCGCGGGCTCTGTTTTGGGGGCATGTTTTCACGTCGGAACGGGAAAGGATCGTCCCAAACGAAAGGGGGAGAGCCGCGAGCGCAGCGACCGGTCCTCGCCGATTCCGTGGAGGGTCGTTGCCGGTAATCGACCGGGCGAGGATCGAGTCCGTCC
>JAVJTD010000296.1:0-4320 GCA_040219065.1 Planctomycetota bacterium | reverse complement strand
ACGCTCGTCCGATCTCAAGGGGCCGCTCGAAATGCGCTGTCGTTGCAACGGCCGCCCCGGCCCAAGCTCGCTTGCGCAGAGCTCTCGCCGACAGACTCGGTCACCGGCTCGCTCGACTTGGGCACTCCATCGCCCTCGCCCTCAGGCCCAGTTTCACCACTGTATGCTCCGGTCGCGCCGGGGGCGCCGCTGATCTGAAACCAGAGCCTGCACGGGTCCCTGACAGGAAGCCCTTGCCGTTGGGGCGACGAGGTCCTCGAGGAGGACCGAATCCGTCTGGCGATGAGTAAGGGACGATCCGACGTGCCCGTGGTCAGGGCGCTGAACGTTCTCCTGCCTTCGCTGCGGGATCCGGTCCCGTCGTCCCTCACGAGGCCCCACTGAATCGGTGGCGAGATCTGTGCGCGGCAGCGAGTTCCCAACCCCGCGCCAGGGACCTGTTCGGGCTCCGATCGTTTCACCTCCTGTATGTTCCGGCGCCGCACCTTGCCTGAAACCAGAGCCCGCGCGACCGAAACGGGAAGCGGCTGCTGAGCGGGGAGCCGCTTCATCGACATCGCTCACCTTCGAGCCAGGAGGCGCCGAGCAAGGGGCCGCTCGGAGTGCGCTGTCGTCGCACGGCCGCCCCGGCCCAAGCTCGCTCGCGATAGCTCTCACCGAGAGACTCGGTCTCCGGCTCGCTCGACTTGGGCACTCCACGTCGGTGGTCGGTCGGGGGAGCTCCGATCGCTTCGGACGTTTGCCTTCGATCGTCGATCGCGATACACCTGGGCGACATCGGAAACGCCCTCGTTGAACTCCCCGGGATCGAGATCGAATGGAAATCCTGGCTCTCGGCATCGCCTGGTACTTCGTCTTCGTCGTCTCGACCGTTTGCCATGAGGCATCGCACGCGCTGCTCGCGAAGATCGGTGGTGACTTGACGGCCTTCCATGGTGGCCAGGTCACCTTGAACCCCAAGCCACACATCCAACGCGAGCCGATGGGCATGGTCGTCATCCCGTGGGTCATCTACGCGATGACGGCCTTGGGCGGCGGACACGGATGGATGGTCGGCTGGGCGAGCACGCCCTACGACCCGAAATGGGCGGTGATGTACCCCAGGCGCGCGGCGACCATGGCGCTCGCCGGACCGGTCTCGAACCTTCTCCTGGCGCTGCTCGCGGCGCTGGCGATTCGCCTCGGCATCGCGGGTGGCATTCTCGTTCAGCCCGACACCTACAGCTTTGCTCACGTCGTCATCGGCGCGGATGGCGGTGTCGCGCAAGGCCTCGCCGTGCTGCTCAGCATCTTCTTCACGCTGAACCTGGTGCTGTTCCTGTTCAACCTGCTGCCATTTCCGCCGCTCGATGGTAGCGGGCTCTTCGGGTTCTTCTTGAACGAATACCAGATGGCGCGCCTCAACCAATTCTTCCACAGCCCGGGCGCCTCTCTGATCGGCATCCTCATCGCCTGGAAGATCTTCCCGGTGATCTTCTGGCCAACCTTTGAGTTCGCACTCACGCTCCTCTATCCGGGGCTCGTGCTGAAGGGATGATGCAGGAGGCGAAACCCGTCGAGCCACGGCTTCACAGAACGTCCAACTCTGAGGTCTTTGAGGGACGGCCATCTTCGGCACCCTTGCTCGGCGCCTCTACGCTCGAACGACGGCACTGTCGAGACGGCGGCTCATCCCTTCCTCGACGCTTCCCGTCTCGGGCGCGCGGGCTCTGACTTCTCGTCACGGCATTGTTCTCGACTTCAGCATTGAAACTCGACCGGCAAACAGGGACAGTTGGGAGATCTCATCGCCAACGGTGAGCAACCTTCGGGATCGTCGGAGTAGGTGCCGGCGCTCGAAGGCCCCCCGCCCGCGCGCGGTCTCAGGTGGTTCCGATGACCAGATTGCAGGTCGTTCACCTCGACCCCATGTTTCGGGCTGGAGCGCGTCGTGTGTTCGAGCGCGCCGGTTGGGAAGTTCGCGTCGCGTCGTCATTCGTCGAGGCGCTCGAATGCACGGTCGAGTTCGTGCCTTCGGCATTGTTGACCGAAGCCAACGCCGAAGGCTTGCGCACCAGCCTCACGCTGCGATCGATCTTCAGTGAGCTCCACACCGTGCTCATCACCCAGGAGTCGATCCGCGCCGGACCGGATCCACTCACTTCAGTCGTGCATCGCCCGGTCGACCTCGAGGCCCTCGCCGCCAATCTTCGGCAGGCTCTTCTGGCCTCTCACCAACCGACCGGCCCCCCGATCGGCTTCGTCATCCTCGATCGCCGGCATACGATCCTGCACGCCAACGGCGAGGCGCGTCGCCTCTTCGAAGGGACCTTTGCCGGTGAGCATTCGGCGAGCTTCGATGCGCTCGTGCCCCTCGAAGGCCAGCTTGCCTGGGAGCGCCCCGACGGAAAATGGGTGCGCTTGTTCCCAGAGTCCCCGCAGCCTGTGCACTGGCAGGCGAGACGCCGAAGCTGGTCCGAGCACGACCGCACCCTCGTCGCGCTCCTCTCCGACGAGACGACGGGCTGGCAGCACCACCCGCTCATCGACCTCGCCTTCAACGAGAAAGCTCCTGAGCGGCACCCGACGCGCGTCCTCTTCATCGACGCCGAGCCACTCGACCCGCTCGGCGTTGCCACGATCGAGGCCTTCGGCGGGATCGTCGAGCACGCGCGTACACCCCACGAAGGGCTCCGGTGCTTCGAGCGCGAGCCCGGGATTCGGTGCGTCGTCGTCGATCTCGAGACGCTGGAGACGAAGGGACGCGACCTGCTCTTGACCCTGAGAGGCCTCCGCCGTGATGTCCGAATCGTCGCGACCGGACGCCCGCCCATCACGATCGATCCCGGTGACGAGCTCGACGGCATGCTCCCCAAGCCTTGGGGGATGTTCCGCTTGCTCAATCTCCTGTCGCGTCCCGCGCGTTGATCGGGACCCGCCAATCGTGCGACCCTGAGCCTCGCTCGAGAAACAGGAGGATCGATGACCCCCTCGCTCGCCAGTCGCTTTCGCGACGTCAAGATCGCCGGCATCGTCAATGTCACTCGTGACTCGTTCTCCGATGGTGGCCGCTACTTCGCACCCGAAGACGCGATCGCACACGCGCGCTTCCTGATGGAAGATGGTGCCGATCTGATCGACCTCGGCCCGGCCTCGAGCCATCCGAAGGCTGAGTCGGTCCCAGCCGAAGAGGAGATCCGGCGCCTGACGGAAGTGGCCGACGCGCTCCTGGCCGACGGCATTCCCCTCTCGGTCGATTCGCCGCTGGGTGAGACGCAGCTCTGGGCAGCGGCACGCGGCTTCGCGCAGATCAACGACATTCGCGGCCTTCCCGATCCCGAGGTCAATCGGCGGCTGGCGGATTACGACTGCGATTTGGTCGTGATGCATTCGATCCAGCGCGGCGTGCGGGCCGACATCCAGGAGAAAGATCCTGCCCAAGTCGTCGCGGGTGTTCACGACTACTTCGAGACACGGATCCAGGAGCTCACGGACGCCGGCATCGCACGCGATCGCCTGATCCTCGATCCGGGAATGGGATACTTTCTCGGCGACGGCCCACCACCTTCGATCGCGATGCTGCAGGACCTCCCGAGGCTGCACCGACACTTCGAGCTCCCGCTCTACGTCTCGGTCACCCGCAAGTCGTTCCTCGGCAAGCTGACCGGCCGCCCCACTGAAAGGCGCGGTGCAGCGACATTGGCCGCCGAGATCTACGCCGTCGCGCAAGGAACGAATTGGATCCGGACCCACGACGCCGGCGCCCTCAAAGACGCCTGCCGCGTCCAAGCCGTGCTGCAGTGAGCCGAAACCAGAGCCCGCACGGGTCCCTGACACGGAGCCGTTGCCGTTGGGACGGTGAGGTTCAGGGCAAGGATCTTGTCCGTCTGGCGATGAGTAAGGGACGATCCGACGTGCCCGTCAGTCAGGGCGTCGGAACGTTCCCACGCCATCGTCTGCGGGATCCGGTCCCGTCGTCCCTCACGAGGCCCCACTGATTCGATGACGAGTTCTGTGCGCGGCAGCGAGTTCCCAACCCAGCGCCAGGGACCCGTTCGGGCTCCGATCGTTTCACCCTGTATGCTCCGCTGGTCCGCTGGCGGGGGCTCCGCTGACTTGAAACCCGGGCTTCGCCCGGGGCTAGTCCAGCGCCGGCGCTCCGCGCCTCGTCGTCAGACGGGAATAGCGGAGACACGGAGTTCCCTGATCTCTCCGAGGCGTTCGAGGTTGACGGCGCGGCCGCGAACGCTGTCGAGGCGGGCGGGCGCGGCGTCGATGACGATCGGAAGAGCGTCGTGTAGGGGGAGGGGGGGGGGGGGGGGGGGGGGGGGGGGGGGGGGG
>JAVJTD010000293.1:0-42732 GCA_040219065.1 Planctomycetota bacterium | reverse complement strand
AGCCGGTGTTTCACCGCAGAGGGCGCAGAGAGCGCGGAGGGGGCTGTTCGCTCGTTCTTCGTGATGTTCGTCGATCCGATGGCCCTGGGTGGGGTCCTTCGGGAGCTCACACGGAGATCACGGGGGACACGGGGATTCTCACACGGAGGGCACGGGGGACACGGAGAATCACACAGGGGGTGAGTGTCGCGGCCGAAGGTGGGAGGTCGATCGCTCCGTGAAAACCTACGATCGCGTCTTCCTCTGCGTTCCTCTGCGCACTCTGCGGTAGGAAGCCGGTTCTTCACCAGATCGCCCGGGCCCAAGGTTTCGCGATTGCTGAACCGCAAGGCGCTTCGCTGAGGCGACGACTGGATCAAGCCGGCCTCTAGAATTCGGGGAAGGACCTTCGAATCATAGCAGGAGGTAGCTTCCCGACTTGTCGGGCCGTCAATGGCTCGCCTTGACAGAGGCCAAGGTGCCCGGCAGGCTGCCACTTGGTTAGCGATTTCACACGACAAGATAGGGGGAACTCTGATGAAGCCGGTCAGTCGACGTACGTCCTTCGCCGGACTAGCTCTTGCCATCGCGCTTGCGCTCACACCCGCGCTCTGCGCCGATGGAGGCTTCGCGCTCGATTTCGATGGAGTGAATGACTATTTACAGATCCCCTATCGGGAGGGAGCTTTCCCCGACGGAGACCTGACGCTCACCGCATGGGTCCGCATGCCTGACCCCGCGGCTCGCAGGGCGTGCATCTTCAATCGCGGAGAAGATGACTCTTCGGACTGGGGTAGCTGGCGGCTCGAGGTTCTCCCGGGAGGAAACCTGCAGGTCGCGTTCGAAGACTGCAGCGACAACGATGGCTTCTACGAGGTTGCTGCCGATCTAGACGACGGTCAATGGCACCACGTGGCAGCGACGCGGGAGCGCGGACGGCTCCTGAAGGTCTATGTCGATGGAGAGCTGGCCGGTACGTTCACTGGCACGATTTCGCCCTGCAGCCTCACTCGACAGAAGATCACGATCGGGGCCGAGTACGCACGCCCAGGTGGGGTCATCAACTACTTTGACGGTCAAATCGACGAGGTAAGCATGTGGAAGGTCGAGCTGACTGAGGCTGAGGTCCAGTCCATCTACAGCCAGGGAATCGAAGACTCTCTCGTACCAGACCTGCTCGGCTTCTGGGATTTCGACGAAGGCACAGGTCAATCGGTGTTCGATCAGTCGATAGCCGGGAACCATGGAATCCTGGGGTCATCCACCGAGCCGGATGTCAGCGACCCTACCTGGATCGATACTGAAGAGACTGGGTCGCCTCCGACCTTGGACCAGGATCCATTGGTCCACGGCCAGCTCGCCCACCTTATCGTGTCCGGCGCTCATCCCAACGACTTCGTCGCCTTCTTCGTGAGCTTCACAGGCCAGTCGCATAACGGCGGGCCTTGCTTTCCTCGGCTCGAGGACATCTGCCTCGACCTTCTCTCCCCGGTCACTCATCTCGGAACAGTGCGAGCCAGCAGCGCGGGTACGGCGATTCACACCGTTTCGATTCCCGCCGGTGCTCCGCTCATTCCGGTCTTCACGCAAGCGATCGTGGTCCAGCCTCCATACGCGACTTGCTCGCGCAAGACGAACTGGGTGGAGAGCCTCATCGAGTGAGAGCGCACTCCACTCCGGGATTCCTGTAACTTCCGAGTAACTGACCAGTTGCCGCGAGCTGATCTCCCGGGTTATCGTCACGACCGAGTGAGGTTTCGGGAGGTGCTGCGAGTCGGCACCGATTCCCGGGTTCGCAGAGTCAACGAGCAGCCGAACCGGCACGGCTGCTGAAGGAGGCCATCCCCCTTGGTCACCGATGCACAACCGAAGACGATCGATGGTCGAGCGCGCACTGTCCGGGAGCTACTCGACAAGGCCAGGTACTCGATCGACTTCTACCAGCGTGAGTATGCCTGGCAGGAGAGACAGGTCCGAGAGCTGATCGACGATCTGAGTGCGAAGTTCCTCGATTCGTGGGAGGAAGGTCACGCGCGCCACGAGGTCGAGGGATACGGGCACTACTTCCTGGGCTCGATCGTGATCAGCCACAAGCGCGGCCAGCGCTTCATCGTCGACGGGCAGCAGCGTCTCACGACCCTCACCCTGCTGCTGATGCACCTCCATCGCCTGCAGGAGGAGCTCGAAGATCGCGTCGATGTCCGCGACCTCGTGTACTCAGAGAAGTTCGGCCGGAAGAGCTTCAACCTGGACGTCCCCGAACGGGCAAACGTGATGCAGCAGCGGTGTCTGGGGTGGGGTGACGATTCGACCTGGCCTTGCGCGATCGAGAAAGCGTTTGAGGCGATGTGGAATCGGTATCGCCTGCTGGTGCCTCAAGTCCGCGAGCGAAGATGGCGCTCCCCTGCCGAGCAGTCGTTTCTCTTGATCGCAGAGCCCACTGAGTATGAACCTTGTTGTCGAATGGAGTTCTTCGCGCGTAGAATCTAAAGGATTGGGATCCGTAGTGAGGCCAAAGAATGTCGATCAGTCAAGGTTTGAAGCATATGGCAAAGCCTGCTTTGCTAGCTTTGTTCATAACTGCCGTAGCGTCTTTTGCCGTCTTCTTGGTTAGCTCAAGATATCCGTCAATCTTCGGCCAATGGACGGCAGGGGTTTCGGTTATTGCTCTCTTCATAGCTATGCTTATTGCTATTACAGAAGTCTTGGAGCTTCGCGAGCTCAAGTCGATCGCTGCGAAGACGAATGATCTTGTAGCTCAGCAAGAGCTTGACTCTGCTATTCGAGAGCGCGTGGCAAAGTTCTTCAGAGTCGAGAGCCCCGGACTTGCGTCTGTGGACAGGGTGTATACCTGTTACTACCCGCACTTTTTTCTAGATCGGCCGCTCCCTGCGATAACGCATGGCGATTACTTCGCATTGCAAGTGCTGACGAAGCATCTTGGGTCTGGCGCACTTGATTTGATTGGCGTTGAGAAGTCAGAATTGACCCAACCGCCAATGGATCGCTCTGAAGATTCTCTGGGTGAGATCTTTATTTGTTCGCCTGCTGCAAATTCGGTTCTTAGGCGGGTCTTGCCTGACTTGGAGGAAGGCGACCTTGAGGCAGCCCTAAGAGGCCGCGATCTGCCTTGTTGGTTTGTTGAGCCCCGCGACTCCGATGGGTTCCAGGCATCAGTTGATAGTGCCTCTGGTAGGCGAATTGCCTACCGGCGAGAAGAAGGAAGCGGTGTTGAGATTCGCCCTTCTCCATGTGAGTCAATCTACCGTGAACATTCGCGCGATCCTGGTAGTACTCGTGACCACATTACAACGGTTGACGATCTTGCGATACTCGGTCGACTGAGTCGGGACGGACGGTCCATCATACTGATCTCGGGAATTCACCAATACGGGACCTGGATTGCCGCAGAGTTTTTGGACCGACTTCTTCGTAGGAGCTCTTTCGATGCGCGCAGGGATTTCCTGGGGACCGGCGAGGTAGTAGCAGTCATCGAAGGGACCTTTGATCAGCGTCTCTTGAGTGTCGGTAGGGCTCGGTGCGAGCACCTGTGGCGGAGGTCGCAGAGCGGAGGTTGGGAATACGTTCCACTGTACGAGTGACAAGCCTCGCGATCTCCGGTTTAGTATCCTGCTGTCGCCTCCTTGCGGACCGGAGCTTCGCAGGAATGCCTCAGAAGAAGTTTGGTGGAAGTCTCAGAAGCTCTGAGTCTTATCGAGGGGCGCTGATAGATCCGAGCTGTGCCTAGTTTGTCTGTGTAGACCTCAAGGATCATCACTTGACCGACGTATCCGAGCCCAAGCTTCGCTTTGGGGAGACCCGCGCACGTCATCGCACACTCGCCGCGGGTGCTCGTGTGCGAGTGCGCGGTGAGGAATGGCTCGTGCGGTCGGTCAAGCAGTCCTCGGACGGGACCGTCGCCGTGCACGTCACGGGGCTCTCGGAGCTGGTGCGGCAGAAGGACGCCATCTTCCTCGAGGCCCTCGACACCATCGAGGAGCTCCGGCCCGAGGAGACCGACCTCGCCTCGGACGACACGCCGCGCTACCGGCGCTCGCGGCTCTACCTCGAGACGCTGCTGCGGCGCACGCCGCCGGCGAGCGCGGCGATCACGCTCGGGCACCTCGGTGCGATGAAGCGCACGAATTACCAGCTCCAGCCCACGGTCAAGGCGCTCTCCCAGCTCCGGCCGCGTATCCTACTCGCCGACGGCGTCGGCCTCGGCAAGACCATCGAGGTGGGGGTGCTGCTCACCGAGCTCATCGAGCGCGGCCGCGGCGATCGCATCCTCGTCGTCGCCCTCAAGTCGATCCTGGCGCAGTTCCAGGAGGAGCTCTGGGCCCGCTTCACCATCCCCTTGGTGCGGCTCGACTCGGTCGGCATCCAGCGCGTCCAGTCGAAGATCCCCTCCAACATGAACCCCTTCTACCACTTCGATCGCGTCATCATCTCGATCGACACCCTCAAGAAGGACGCCAAGTACCGCCGCTACCTCGAGGCCTGCCGCTGGGACGCCGTCGTCATCGACGAGTGCCAGAACGTCGCCATCCGCACCCGGGGCGGCCAGTCCTCCATGGCCCAGCGCGCTCGCCTCGCCCAGCTCCTCGCCGCGCAGACCGACGCCTTGATTCTGACGTCGGCCACACCCCACGACGGCAGCTCCCAGAGCTTCGCCAGCCTGGTCCGGCTACTCGAGCCGACCGCCATCGCCGACGAGAATGACTACGGCAAGGGCGAGGTCGAGGACTACTTCCTCCGCCGCTTCAAGAAGGACATCAAGCACGAGGTCGAGGGCGACTTCCCCGAGCGCGAGCTCGAGCTGAAGAAGGTCGAAGCTTCGCCGGAAGAAGACGCCGTCTTCGAGGCCCTCGATGAGATCACCTTCCAGACCATCGACCGGCGCGCGACGAAGGGCCGAGGTATCCTCTTCCGAACCGGCCTTCTCAAGGCCTTCCTCTCCTCACCGGCCGCCTGCCTCGAGACCATCGAGCACCGCCTGAAGCACAAGGACGTTCGGGCCGACAATCAGTCCGCCGCGCACGACCGTGAGGTGCTCACCTCCCTCCAGAAGAAGCTGAAGCCGGTAGACGGAAAGGCCTTCGGCAAGTACCAGAAGCTCCTCGAGCGACTGCGCAGCCTCGGCTTCGACGAGAAGAAGAGCACCGAGCGCATCGTCATCTTCTCCGAGCGCCTCGCCACGCTCCGCTTCCTCCAAGGGCACCTCACGAAGGACCTCGGCCTCGCGAAGGACGCCCTCGAAACTTTTCACGGCTCCCTCGACGATCAGAAGCAGCAGGGCCTCGTGAAGAGCTTTGGCAGCGAGTCCAGTCCCGTCCGCATCCTCCTCGCCTCCGACGCGGCCTCCGAGGGCATCAACCTGCACTTCTTCTGCCACCGAATGATCCACTTCGATCTGCCCTGGTCGCTGATCACCCTCGAGCAGCGCAACGGCCGCATCGACCGCTTCGGCCAGCGACTCACGCCCGAGCTGACGTACCTGTTGACCATCCCCTCGAACCCAAGACTCCAGGGCGATCTCCGCGTGCTCGAGCGTTTGATCGAGAAGGAGCAGAGCGCCCATTTGAACCTCGGCGACGTCGCCTGGCTGATGAAGCTGCACGACCCCGAGCTCGAAGAGGAGCGCGTCGCGAAAGCGATCGAAGAGCACGAGGCTCCTGAGGACGTCTTGCCCGACCAGGACGACACCTTCGACTTCATGCAGATGCTGCTCGGCGATGGGCAGAAGGACGCCCATGCCGTCGAGATCGCCGAGCGCCTGCGCCTCTACCCCGGCGACCTGGACTTCGCGCGCGACGCCTTCGAGGAGATCGAAGAGGTCGACGAGGAGCACCTCGTCTGGCACGACCACCTGGACGGCTTCGAGCTCTCGCCGACGCCCGACCTCCTGCGCCGCTTCGATTACCTCCCGCCCGAGCTCCGCCAGAACGACACGCTGAAGCTCACGGCCGATCGCGACCGCGTGATGAAGGCGCTCGAGGACTCCCGCGAGGACGAGAACCGCTGGCCCGAGTGGCAGCTCTTCTGGGAGCAGCATCCCGTCGCCGAGTGGCTCGACGACCGCGTCCTCGGCGCCTTCGCCGCCCACGAGGCACCGGTCCTCCGCATGGCGCGCGGCATCGAGCCCGGCCAGCGCTACGTCCTCATCCAAGGCCAAGTCAGCAACGGCCGCAGCCAGCCCGTCCTCGTCGAGTGGTTCGCGGTGAGGTTCGAGGGAGATCGTCGGGACGGCATCGAGCCCTTCGCCGAGCTCGCGAGGAGGACCGGCCTCACCGATCAGACCGCCAACCCCGGCGGCGAGCTGGTCGCGCACGAGCGCGACGCGCTGAAGGAGCTCCTGCCCGAAGCGGTCGCGGCGGGGAGGGAGCACCTCGACAGCTTGCGCAACCAGCGCGCGGCCACGCTTTCCGCGCCCCTCCGCGAAGGCCTCTCGAAGCTCCGTGACTGGAAGGACAAGCGCCTCGCCCTCTTGGACGAGCGGCGCGCCAAGAAGGCGGAGAAGGGCTCGCTTCGCAAAGACGAGAAGCGCCGCCTCGAAGACGAGCGCCAGCACGTCGAGCGCCTTTACGACTCGAGACGCCAGTGGATCGAAGAAGGCATGCGCACCAACCCTGAGCCGTACCTGAGAGTCGCCGCCATCCTGGTCCCGCATGGGAGGGGAGCGTGATGAGGGGCCTCTCATCGTATCCCCCGGCTTCAGCCGGGTTGGATCCCCGGCTTCAGCCGGGCCGAGAGGGGCGCGACTCATCGTATCCCCCGGCTTCAGCCGGGTTGGATCCCCGGCTTCAGCCGGGCCGAGAGGGGCGCGACTCATCGTATCCCCCGGCTTCAGCCGGGTTGGTTCCCCGGCTTCAGCCGGGCCGAGTGGGTGGCGTCTCATCGTATCCCCCGGCTTCAGCCGGGTTGGTTCCCCGGCTTCAGCCGGGCCGAGTGATGCGCGACTCATCGTATCCCCCGGCTTCAGCCGGGTT
Source organism: Planctomycetota bacterium (assembly GCA_040219065.1). Classification (GTDB taxonomy): domain Bacteria; phylum Planctomycetota; class OFTM77; order OFTM77; family OFTM77; genus OFTM77. The sequence continues at coordinate 35,764 of JAVJTD010000293.1, read as the reverse complement.
GTATCCCCGGCTTCAGCCGGGCCGAGAGGGGCGCGTCTCATCGTATCCCCCGGCTTCAGCCGGGTTGTATCCCCGGCTTCAGCCGGGCCGAGGGGGGCGCGACTCCTCGTATCCCCCGGCTTCAGCCGGGTTGGATCCCCGGCTTCAGCCGGGCCGAGAGGGGCGCGACTCATCGTATCCCCCGGCTTCAGCCGGGTTGGTTCCCCGGCTTCAGCCGGGCCGAGTGGGGGGCGTCACCTCGTATCCCCCGGCTTCAGCCGGGTTGTATCCCCGGCTTCAGCCGGGTCGAGAGGGACGCGTCTCCTCGTATCCCCCGGCTTCCGTACGCCAGGCCCGAAGGGCCGGCCAGCGTGTAGCCCAGGGTGAGGTGGAGGTGAGCGCAGCGAGCCCCCAACTCACCCTGGGTTGTCGGGCCACCATGAACCCCATTCCGGGGAGCCCTGAAAGGGCGAAAGCGGCGATCACCGCGCGCGATCACCGTCCACCGAATCACCGCTCACCGTTCACCGGCCGGAGCCCCCACTAATGCCCCTCGACCTCACCGGCATCGACAACGTCGAGTTCTACTCCGCGCACTACCTCGACGCGGTGCTCGAGGGCGACCTCAAGGAGCTTCTCCAGCGCTGGCGCCATGAGAAGGACGAAGACGGCCGCAAGCTCCCCTGGGAATCCGTCCGCACCCTCGCCAACCGCTTCTTCGCCGCCGCCGCGCAGGCCGACGCCCAGGACCCCCTCGAGCGCTGGCAAGCGGCGCGCGACTTCCATGCGCACCTGATCGAGGCCCTCGGCTACCGCTACGCGCCGACCGCCGAGCCCCTGGACGATGAAGACGTCGTCCCGACCCTCGCCGCGATCCGCAAGGACAACCGTCCCTATCTCTGGATCGTCGATGCCCCGTTCGCCGACGAATCCGAAGACGCAGACCCGTTCGATCAACCGATCCTGCCGGAACAGCTCCCGGCCGATGCCCAAAACGCCAACCTTCCAACCCAAACCTGGCGAGCACTCTTCGACGAGCGGCTCTTCCGCCTCGACCAGGCTCCGCGCTGGGTCCTCTTCCTCGCCGGGCGAGAGCTGACGCTCATCGAGAAGCACAAGTGGCCCCAGGGCCGGCTGCTCCGCTTCGACCTCGCCACGCTGCTGCGCCGCGGCACGCGCGCGCCGCTGCAGGCCTTCTGCGGCTTGCTCCACCGCGAGGTCCTGGCCCCGGACGACGGCCTCTGCCTCCACGACACCCTCGAGGAGAGCTCGCACAAGCACGCCTTCGCGGTCTCGGGCGACCTCAAGCACGGCGTCCGCCGCGCCGTCGAGCTGCTCGCGAACGAGGTCATCCACTACCGCCGCGAGAGCCGCCAGGGCGTCTACAACGTCTTCAGCGAGCCGGGGCTGGACAGCCAGCTCACCGGCGAGTGCCTCACCTGGCTCTACCGGCTGCTTTTCCTGTTCTACGTCGAGGCGAGGGGCGGGGAGCTGGGCTTCGAGGCGATGAAGTCGGACGCGTACCGGCAGGGGTACAGCCTCGAGACGCTCCGGGAGCTCGAGCTCGTGCCGCTGACGACGGAGGCGGCGCGCAATGGCACCTTCCTCCACGAGAGCTTGCAGATCCTCTTCCGGCTGGTGAACGAAGGCCACCAGCCTGCCGCCCAGCGAGGCTTCGCCTTCGACGATCCCTATCACGAGTCGCTGCGGGTCGATCCCCTGCGCAGCCCGCTCTTCGATGACGAGCGCTTCGAGATCCTGCGTGGCGTCAAGCTGCGCAACTTCGTCCTCCAGGAGGTGCTCCAGCTCCTCTCGCTGTCGGCGGAGAAGAAGGGCAAGCGCCGAGGCCGCATCTCCTACGCCCGGCTAGGGATCAACCAGCTCGGCGCCGTCTACGAGGGCCTGCTCTCTTACACGGGGTTCTTCGCGAGCGAGGACCTCTACGAGGTCGCCGCCCAGGACGAGTGCCAGAAGCTCTCGGGCAAGAGCGCGGCCGAGCGCGAGGCGCTCAAGACCTACTTCGTCCCGGCCAGCCGCATCGACGACTACGAGGACGCCGAGATCGTCAAGGACGAGCACGGCCGCAAGGTCGTCCACAAGAAGGGCAGCTTCCTCTTCCGCCTCGCCGGCCGCAACCGCGAGAAGTCGGCCAGCTACTACACGCCCGAGGTGCTCACCCGCTGCCTGGTGAAGTACGCCCTGAAGGAGCTGCTCGAGGACGAAGACGGCCAGCGCAAGAAGACGGCGAACGAGATACTGGATCTCACCATCTGCGAGCCCGCCATGGGCAGCAGCGCGTTCTTGATCGAGGCCATCGATCAGCTCGCCGACCATTACCTCGAGGCGAAGCAGTCCGAGCTCGACATCACCATCCCGGCCGAGCACTACCAGCGTCACAAGCGCCGCGTCATGGCTCGCCTCGCCACCAGCAACTGCTACGGCGTCGACCTCAACCCCACCGCCGTCGAGCTCGCCAAGGTCTCCCTCTGGCTCGCCACCCTCCACGAGAACGGCAAGTGCCCCTGGTTCGGCCTGCGATTGGCCACCGGCAACTCCCTCATCGGCGCTCGCCGCGAGGTCTTCGACACCGCCGACGTCACCCGCAAAGGAGGCAAGGAGCACCCGAACTATCTCGGGTTGGTGCCTACCGAAGTCGGATTCGGAGCGCCGACGTCAGTCGGCAAGTCAGGAACCGCCGATTCAGACTTCGGAGCGCCGACGTCAGTCGGCAAGCCAGAGACCGTCGATCCAGACTTCGGAGCGCCGACGTCAGTCGGCAAGCCAGAGACCACCGATCCCACCCGGGACTACCGCCTCCCCGGGCGCCCCAAGAACACCATCTACCACTTCCTCCTCCCCGCCGAAGGCATGGCCGCCTTCGACAAGGACAAGGTCGTCAAGTCCCTCGCCAGGGACGACGTCGCCCGCATCAAGACCTGGCGGAAGGAGTTCCTGGCACCCTTCACCAAAGCCGACGCTCAGCGCCTCGAGCGTCTCTCCGACGCCGTCGACAAGCTCTGGGAGCAAGTCTGCCGCGAGCGCCTCCTCGCCATCCGCGAGACCGGCGACCGCATCCCGGTCTTCGGCGAGGAGGGGCACCAGGATCCCGAAGAGCACTTCGAGCGTGACGAGGCGCTCTTGGTCGCGGACCAGGAGCAAGTCGCCCGAACGCTCGAGGACAAGAGCTCGGCGTACCGAAGGCTCAAGCTGGTGATGGACGCCTGGTGCGCGCTCTGGTTTTGGCCGATCCAGAAGAGCCGGCTGCTCCCATCCCGCGAAGAATGGCTCGCCGCCCTCGAGCTGGTGCTCATCGGACGAGTGGAAGCGCAGCCGGTCCAGCTCGGTCTGTTCGATGCGCTGATCGAGGAGGCGAAGGACCTGCCCGAGACCGATCTCGACATCGGCGAGGTCTGGAGCGAAGAGGGGGGCGGCACGGCGACGGTGACCCGGGCGACCCGCGTGCAGAAGCTGAAAGAGCTCTCCCGCGCCTTCGAAGATCGTCGAAGCGACTACGCCGAGACCTGCGGCCTCGCCGACGCCGAAGCCATCGTCGCCCAATCCCCATTCCTCGCCGAAGCCGAGCACGTGGCACAGAGAGTCCGCTTCCACCACTGGCCGCTGCGCTTCGCCGAAGTCTACGCCGAGCGCGGCGGCTTCGACCTGATCGTCGGGAACCCGCCCTGGGTCCTGCTCTCTTTCGACGAGAAGGGCGTCATCTCCGATTACGAGCCCTCAGTCGCCATCCGCAAGCTCTCGGCCACGAAGGTCAGCAAGCTCCGCGACGCCTTCGCAGGTAGTGACGAGCGGAAGGACGCCTACCTGACCGAGCTCGAGAACCAGGACGGAAGCCAGCACTTCCTCGGCGCGCTCCAGAGCTACCCGCTGCTTCAGGGAATGAAGGCCAACCTCTACAAGGCGTTCATCACTCGCGGGTGGGGGAATCTCTCCTCGAACGGTGTGATGGCGCTTCTGCATCCTGAAGGCGTCTACGACGATCCGAAGGCGGGCTCGCTGCGGGCAGGAATCTACCCCAGACTGCGCCTGCACGCGCGGTTCATAAACGAGAAGAAGCTCTTTCCGATCGGGAATCAACGCAAGTTCGGCATGGGCATCTATGGACGCCCAAGAGTGGATGTCTCATTCCGATCGATCGCAAACCTATGCCATCCAATAACGATCGAGTCATGTTTCCGCCATGACGGACGAGGTCCTGTTCCGAGCATAAAGGACGACCAGGACCGATTCTGCAGTCTCGGCCACCGCAGCCGGCTCCTCGACATCGACGAGCCTCGGCTCGCCCTCTTCGCCCGCCTCTACGACGAGCCCGGTACCCCGCCGCGTCAGGCCCGCCTCCCGGTGGTCCACAGCGAAGAGATCGTCAGCGTCCTGAAGCGCTTCGCCGAACAACCCCGCAAGCTCGGCGATCTGCATGGCCAGTACTTCGCCACGCAGCACTGGAACGAGACGAACTCGCAGAAGGACGGGACGATCCGCCGAGAGACGCGCACCCCCGAGAGCCCCGAGGAGTGGATCCTGAGTGGCCCACACTTCTACGTGGGCGACCCGCTCTACCAGACCCCGAACGAAGGCTGCAAGAGCCACCGCGACTACACCGCGATCGACCTGACCGCCATCGAGGATGACTACCTCCCCCGCACCAACTACGTCCCCGCCTGCCCCCCCGAAGAGTACCGCCGCCGCACCCCTGAATGGAACGACCGCCCCGTCACCGACTTCTACCGGCACGTGAACCGAACGATGGTGTCACCGACAGGGGAGAGAACGCTCGTTGGCTGCCTGATTCCGCCTTCGGTCGCACACGTGGACTTAGGCTTCTCGATCGCGATGGACGATCCTAGGATCCTGCTCTTGTTCGCCGCGATGTGCGCATCCATCCCGGTCGACTTCTTCGTGAAGACCACGGGTAAGAGCCACGTGCGTCAGGAAGTCGCGTCAACAATCCCGCTTCCAACGACAGAGCTCGAGCAGGCGATGTCCTCACGAGTTCTTCAGCTCAACGCCCTTTCGCCGTCCTACGCGACTCTTCAATCTGCGGCGCAGGAAGCCGGCCTCGTGGTGCCCTGGGGCTGGTCGAGGAGCGACAGGCGGCTTGCCCCACCAGTAAACGAGGCCACATGGTCGAGACGCTCGGCCCTCCGCACCGACCTCGAGCGCCGCCAAGCCCTGGTCGAGATCGACGTGCTGGCAGCTATGGCGCTCGGCCTGACTCTCGAAGAGCTCCTGACGATCTACCGCGTCCAGTTCCCCGTCCTCCAGCAGTATGAGCGCGAGCGCCAGTACGACCAACACGGAAGGATCGTCCCGACCCACCGCACCGCCAGCGGCGAGCCCGCCGTCGACCTCGTCAAGCTAGCCAAGGACCTCCAAGAACAAGCCGGCTTCGACACCAAGATCGCCTACGAGCCCGGCTCCCAGGCCCACCAAGCCCTCGCCCAAAAGAAGATCAAGCTCCCCAAAAGAGAAGCCGACCTCCTCGGCGTCCCCGAACGCTGCCAAATGTCCGACCTCCTCACCGAAACCAAAGTCCGCTGGCACACCGCCTCCCACCCCGAAGGCCAAGACCACCCCCTAATGGCCCTCCGCTACACCGACCCCGGCCTCGAGCCCAGAAGAAAACGAACCTACCCCACCCCCTGGACCCGCTGCGACCGCGAGGCCGACTACAGAGTGTCGTGGGCGGAGCTCTCCGAGCCTGAGGAAGGAATCAAGCCTTGACCAAACCTGCACATCCGAACCTGGGCCAAATCTTCCGACCAATCGTCCAAGGGATCGGCCTCGTCTCAGCTGAGTTACAGCGAGCAGGCGAACAAGCACAAGCGGCGGCAAAGAGCTGGTCCGCCACTCTCGAGCCGTTCACCCGCGAGTTCAAGGCGTGGCTAGAACAGCTGCCGCAGTGGGAGGAAGAAGTCGCTACTAAGACAGCCCAGAGAGGCTGGTACCTGGATCCCGACATGAATGTCGTGCAGATTCGAGAGATCGCTGATGCACTCTGCGACGAGACGAAGCTCGAAGAGGTGGAGCGTGAGCTCTGCGATTGGTACACAGAGCGCCTGCCTCAGATAGAGCTAAATCTGAAACGGTGGTATCCGACGCGTGCCGACCTCATCAGGCAGGCCTTCGAGACTCATCGGCTTGAGCTCTTCGGAGCATCCATTCCGCTCATGTTGGCCCAAGCGGATGGCCTTGTTTATGATTCCACCAATGGACAATCCCAACTTTACAAGTGGGCAGGGAAGAAACTCGGAGACCATCTCGGGAAATGGTGCAAGGAGGGATTCAAGACCGGATTCTTCACTGCGATTACAGGGAAATCGACCCTGACTCTGGACGAGTCGAAGCGTGACGAGGCATTCCGCCATTCAGGCCTGCTGAATCGCCACGCGGTGCTGCATGGAGAGGACACCGATTACGCAACGAGGATGAACGGTCTCAGAGCAACCTCGCTTCTCTATTTTGTTGCTTGGATGCTCCATGACCTCATGCAGGATGATCCCATCCTGGCCCGGCCGTTGGCCGGGTCTGCCAATGCAGGAAAGTGATGTTCCCACCTGAACAAGAACTCTTGATGTACTGCGTACAGAAGTACGAGGAAGCCCATGGCACATGGATGGGCTCAGGAAAGCCCTTGGGGACGTTCATTCCCAAGACGGGACTCATTCACGCTCTGCGGTCCCGCTTTCCCACCTGGAGTGTCGAACAAGCACTTGCCTTCATCGGTCAGCATGACATCGAAGGGCCATACGACTTAGCCCTGGCACTCTGTGCCTACGAAATTCCCGAGAGAGTGCCGCAGCTCGTCGCATACCTCGAGTGGAAGAAAGAGCGAGCGGGCGATCATGCCGCTGGCTCCCAGAGGGGCGGTACGAAGCCGGATCCAGGCGCACCGACAACCGGGAATCGGTGGGACGAAGATCCTGCGCAAGACGACGAAGCAGACACGACGAGAATTGAAGAGCTTGAGGAACGTCTGGCGAGAGTTGAGGAGACTCTCTCCCACTTCGCCTTTTCGCTCGGCACGCTTCTGAACCAGAACGGAGTCGGCGAAATCGCCGTTCGGGTCTTCAACAAACGCCGAAAGAACATCGGCGGGCAGGACTGTATCGTGTACGACATCGAGTATTTGTCGTACCTACCGAGAGTGTCACGATCGGTTCAAGGCAGCATGCTGTTCTGTGACGAGGACGAGGAGCCAAGAGTGATCGTCCGCTCTTCAATCGACCAGCCGCTGGTGCCCGGGAGGCCGCTCATCGCCAAGGGGCTAGGGTTCGAGCTGCGTTCCGTGGGAGAATCACGAGACTGGATTACTCAGACTCCCTTCGACGAGATGATCATCGAGCTCGAGATCGACTCGATCGTCTACGCCGATGGGGTCCGAGAGGACCGAACGACCGGCCGAGTTTGGCAGGGGGAGGACGATGAGGAGTGGGCGTAGAAAACCACAGGTCGTTGAGGCCCCAAAGGTCGCCTTCGATAGAGAGACCAGCAACCTCAGAAGCCCAGACTTCTGCCAGGCGCCGACCTCCTCACCGAAACCAAGGTCCGCTGGCACACCGAGTGCAACCCCGTAGGCAGGGACCACCCCCTAATCGCCCTCCGCTACACCAACCCCGGCCAGGAACCCAGAATGGAAAGAACCTACCCCACCCTCTGGACCCGCTGCGAACGCGAAGAAGACTACCGAACCGCGTGGCAAGCGTTTACGACGGATTCTACGCTGAGCATGCCAAATGACAGATCCTGACTCAACGTACCAGGCCAACAAACGCCCCGAGGTTGCCTCTCTGATTCTGACAAGCGCAACACAATCAGAGTATCATCAACAGGATGGTCAGAGTCTTCTCGACCAGCTCGAAGATCTTGCGTCCGTGAACATACTTGTAGGCGCAAATAATTGCGGCAAGAGCCGATTCATGCGGCTTCTGGCCACATTGCCTCACTACAGGGTGGCGATGAGAGACGGAGGTGCCTGGCAGCAGGTCCAGCAGACTCTGGGAAACGTTTCCGAGGCTATCGAGCGCATGCTCAGTTCGCGGAACCTAGTCTCGGTAGGTCCGGTAAGCGCTCAAGCGGTCAGGGGACTCAAAGCTCCTGATCACCTCGTTTTTGAGAGTGATAGCCTCGCAAACGTTCGGTCGCTGCTAAAGAGGTGGTCCGAGGTCACTCTTGATGAGTTGCGTAGGCAGCAGGAGATGGTGGCGAACCGTACCCATGGCAATCCAGATGAACGCATGGCCCAGGAAATTCGAAGTCTCTGCAAGGACGCGCTCTCGCACGTCGCTCGGATCCCCGACCTTTCAGACTCCGCTCCGACGCGGGTATACATACCGACCCTTCGAGGGCTCCGCCCGGTTAACGGGAGTGTCGATGCCTATGTGCAGCGAACACGGGATGACTATTTCAAGGACGGCCCCGACTCCGATGATCTTACAATATTCACCGGGCTAGATCTGTATGGAAGGCTTCGTGCCCAATTACTCGGTAGTCGAGAGCAGCGGGAGCGTGTTAGAAAGTATGAAGACTTCCTGTCGGAGACGATCTTTCGCGGTGAGGAGGTCAGCATCGTGCCCCGAGAAGGGGATGACCAAGTTTGGATCCGGATCGAGCGAGAGGAAGAACGGCCAATCTCTCATCTCGGTGACGGAGTTCAGCAGCTAATCATTCTCACGTATCAAACCTTCATGCTGAGGAACGCCTTCATCTTCATCGAAGAGCCAGAATTGTTCATGCATCCAGGGCTCCAGCGGCAGATTCTCGATCTGTTCACGCGGCAGGACTGGGGACACACCTACTTTCTAACAACGCACTCCAACCACTTCGTAGACATGACCGCCGACTTCGACAACGTGGCCGTATTCTCGTTTAGGAAGCACAGCGATAGCGACGGAGACGAGGTTAAGCCCAAGTTCATCGTCGAGCAGGTAGAGAGTGCCGATCAAAGAACGCTCGAGCTACTCGGTGTTCGTTCGTCCTCGGTCTTCCTCGTTAACGCCACCATCTGGGTCGAGGGCATCACGGATCGGCAGGCCTTGAGGCACTACCTGAAGCTGTACCAGGAGCAGGCTCGTCCAGTCGACGCCCCGGTATTTAAGGAGGACCTGCACTTCGCCTTCGTCGAGTATGGAGGCGCCAACATGCCCCACTTCTCGTTCCACGACAACGCCCCGGATGACGACCCTGAACGCACGGACGACCGCATCGATCTCTCCCGGATCTGCTCGAAGTCGTTGGTCATCATGGATAACGATGACAACGAGTCCAAGCTTGAGCGGAAGAAGGAACTCGAGGAGGCCCTGGGAGACCGACTCGTCATTCTCCCTTGCCGTGAAATCGAGAACACAGTACCGGGCGAAGTGCTAGCGGCTGTGGTCGGCGAGCTCGAGAATCCTCCGCGAGCAGACATCAGCGCTCCTGATTACGCTCAATTTCAGAATCAGCCACTCGGACGGTTCGTTGAGTCCGAGCTCCTAGGTGGCACGGTGACTCGTAAAGGCGGTTACAAAGAGGGATCTGGGACGTGGAAAAACAAAGGCGTTTTCTGGAGGAACAGCCTCCGGCGCGTCGATCGCTTCGAAATGCTTCCGATTCCAGTCGCCGAGTTGACTCGCAGGATCTACGAGTTTGTCAGCTCTCGGAATCAGTAGGCATGTGCGACGCTATCGAGGATCTGCTGCAAAGAATTAAGCTGGGCGAGGACACCAGTTGTGGATTCAGAGCCGTGGGCTTTCGAGACGGTAGAGTGGCGGAGCCGAAGCGTGACGAGTTGGCTGATGAGATCGCTGCCATTGCCAACACTCGCGACGGCGTCCTGATCCTCGGAGTGGATGACAAGACCCGCGATATACTGGGGATCTCAGTGGAGCATCTCGAGGTCGTCGAGCGACTTGTCTACGAGATCTGCAATCAGAGTATCCAGCCGCCCGTGCTCTTCCAATCGGTCCGTATGGAGTTGCCGGATGCGACCGGAACGAGTCGCGCCATCTTGAAGATCGACGTGCCCAGGAGCCTGTACGTGCACGAGAGTCCGGGCGGGTACTTTCATCGCCAGGGCAGCTCGAAACGGAAGATGCCGCCCGACGTCTTGGCAAGGCTGTTCCAGCAGCGCAGTCAAGCCCGGTTGATCCGCTTCGACGAGCAACCCGTGCCAGGCGCGCGCTTCTCGGATCTCTCAGAGCCTCTCTGGACACGTTTCGTCCGAGGCCCAGTGAGCGAAGGAGAGTCGTTCCTACGCAAGATGAAGATCCTGACGGAGGACGACTCTGGGCAACTGCATCCGAGTGTCGCGGGAGTGTTGGCATGCTCGACGGATCCTTCCGCCTGGCTGCCGGGAGCCTTTATCATGGCCGTCCGCTATCGGGGGAAGCGCCCGGACTCCAATTACCAAGTCGACGCTCAGGACATCACCGGTCCTGTCGATCGTCAGGTGGCGGAAGCCATCGCTTTCGTCAGACGAAACTCTCGAGTCGCGGCAGAGAAGCGACCCAGTCGAGTCGAGAGGCCAGAATACAGCATGCGTGCTGTCTTCGAGGCGGTCGTCAATGCTGTTGCTCATCGAGACTATTCCGTGCACGGCTCGAAGATCAGGCTTTTCCTATTCGATGACCGCCTCGAGCTCTACTCGCCGGGCACTCTACCCAACACCGTCAGTGTCGAATCGATCGCGCTGCGCCAGTCCACGCGCAACGAGCTGCTCACAACACTGCTGGCCAAGTGCCCTGTGTCGACCGGCGAGCAAGGCGACCTCGAGCGGCACTTCCTCATGGAGAAGCGAGGCGAGGGCGTGCCGATCATCATCGAAGAGACCCGGCGAATCGCTGGCGCCACTCCCGAGTATCGTGTGATCGACGACTCCGAAGTGCTCCTGACCATCCCCGCGGCGCGATTGGACGATGAGGATTTTCCCGATGGAGCAGCCCAAAATTGAACTGTACGGGGAGAGGAAGAATGCGAGGACTTGCGCCGAGCCGGTCATCGACATCAGATTGGCAGTTTCGGGCGAAAGCGATCTCGCAGCGACAAAGACAGAATCGACCGTCAAGCTCTATGGCAATCGTAGGGCGTAGTCCTTCGAGTTGAAGCGTTTGTACGTCACTCGAAGGCCCATCCGCGCTGAAGGTGGCCGCTTCGACTCGAACTTCCGACTACAGTAGCATTTGAATTCCTGCTTGTTGCTCCAGTGACGCCTCTGAGTGGCTGCATTCCAGACGGTGTTCAGGGCGTAGTAGTCCGCCGCATGGAGCGCCTCGGGCGTAACTGCTGAGTAGTTTCCGTCATGTACGACTTCGCAGCGAATCCCATAGAGCCACTCGATTTCTGCAGTGTCGGCGTGCCCGTACAGCAGTCCACAGAGTCGCTTTGCCAGCGTCGAACGTTGTGGGTCACCTCGGGTGAGGACAAGCGCCTCCAAAGCGAACATTTGATACAGGAATGCCTCAGCCCGAGACTCGGATTGCCTGCTTCGGCCGACCAGCGAAGCGGAACGCCAGAGGGTCTGCTTCCACTTCTTGGAAATCCCCGGATCGTTCGTGAAGCTCAGGAACTTCGCAAGCTTCCTTTGTTTGAAGTACCGCCACCAACGGCTTTCGAGGGCTTGGGGAATGAGGGAGCCGCGATGTTCCCAGTTCTGATGGAATCCTCTTCGGTTCGTGCAGAGGAGTGTGGCTTCGCTGGAGAAGGTACTGACATCTCCCCTCAGACCGAAGCTCCTGACCTTGCTGCGCGGTGAGAAGTAGAGCATGGTTCCCGCCAAGACCCACAGCGCCTCTCGGCAGCGTTGCTCTGCCGCAGGCAGGATGGCGCTGGGCTTCACCTTGCATGCTGTCGCTATGAACGTCTCGGAGTCCAGCGCGGAAGACTCCGCCCAGCCCTTTGGCAGCTCGCTCCATTTCGCCGCACTTCGCACAAGGTGCATCATCGATCGACGAGTTGCGATCGTACACTCTCCGACTTCGAGCCGCTTGGTCTTTCCAGACAGAAGCAAATTGTCGACGGCCTGCACGTAGAAGAAACTGCCACCGACTTCCTGCTTCTGCTTGGTTCCGGCTGTCATAGGTTCTCCTCTAATCGTTTGCGAGATCGACAATCTTACCCGGCAACTCGTCCCAGGTGCGGCCTTCCAGCTGTCGGCCGGTGCGCTTCTTGTTCACGCCGCCCCATTGCTTGAAGAAGAAGGGGACGGCTTTGGCGAGGCACTGATCGCGGATGTCGCTGACCCACTCGGTGCGCATCGGGCGAGCGCTGGGGCCGGACTCGCCGCCGACGATGACCCAGTCGATGCCGGTCAGGTCGAGATCGGGGATTCTCACACGGGGGACACGGAGGTTCTCACACGGAGTGCACGGGGGACACGGAGATTCACGCAGGGCGTGAGTGTCTCGGCCGAAGATCGCAGTCACGTCTTCCTCTGCGTTCCTCTGCGCACTCTGCGGTAGGAAAGCCGGTCCTTCACCGCAGAGGGCGCAGAGAGCGCGGAGGGAGTAGATCCGGCAGGCAATGGCTCAGGCTTGCTCGAGGCGGTGTCGTGGGATCTTCTTCTTGTTGACCAGCGTCGACAGGACCACTCGCTCGGAAACGTTGAAGAGATCGGCGGCCTGCGAAATACCCTCGTCTTCCGTGCCGGCGTGGTCCGTGAGCTCGTCGAGTGCCTGCCAGGGGCACAAGAGCTCTTGCCCGAAGGAGCGCTCCAGCTTCTGGAGGGCTGTCGCGGCCTGGGTCACGGGAAGCAATCGGTTCTTCTTGCTCGTGACGAGAGAGCAGGCGATCAGGCGAGCGATCAGGAACCGCTGACTCTCCTCGCGCTGGCTGGTGACGAGCAAGGACGTCCTCTCCTGATTCGGCTCAGGACGGAAGGCACCGAGCGAGAGCTCGGACGACTTCGACAAGGGCAGCTTCGTGCCCAGGCGTTCTTCGAAGAACGAGGTTGGAATCGGGCTGTCCTCAGACAAGCCGTGCTGCCGGCGAAAGTCATGGGCCAGCCGAGCGCCGACCTTCCAAGGCACCTCGCCGTTGATCGACGCCTGGCCGGCCGGCACCCAGCTCAGGTCGATCGTTTGAGAGGATTGCCGCAGCTCCTCGAGAGCCTCTCGGGCCTTGAAGAGGCAGCCGTGGAGGCTGGGGAGGATCGCGAGGACTTCGGGAGTCGAGTCCTCTCCCGCCTCACGTTCCAGCTCGTCGACTTCCTCGAGCCAACCGTCGGGTGCCTCACCCGGATCGATCCCCGCCTCTGCTTGAAGACGGCATTGCCTCGCCAGGGTCGGGTCTCGCCGCTCGGCTTCGAGCTCGCGCCTGAGAGCTTCGAGGTCGTCGGGCGCCCGTCCCAGCGAGCTGAGGCGATCCTGCACCTGACGGACTAGCCTGTCGACCTGGGTCTCGAAGTCGGCAGCCGGCACCTGGACGGTCGTGTCGTAGAGGTAGCGAACGCTCGCGGGTGACCAGCGCTCGGCCAGGAGATCGAGCTGGATGAACGAGCCGAGACTCGAGATGTCGAGCGGAGGCCAGGCGTCGCCACCTGAAATAGCCGCGAGCGAGTGCACCATGCGCCACTCCGGCGAGTAACGGCGAGGCTCCCAGCGAAGCCGCCACCAATTGATGAGAAGCCACTCGGCCAGCGGATAGAGCGGAAGGACGACGTGCGTTCGAACCGTCCGGGCGACCTGGTCGTGCACTTCGGTGAGAACGACGGGGCCGGAGTCGGTATCGGCCTCGATGCGCAGCTCGGCGAGCGTCGCGCGCTCGAGGCTCGCATCGGCTGCAGCGTCACCTGTCCAGTTCTGGATGACGAATCGGAGCTGGCTCATTGTTGTCGCCAAGCGCTCAATATGAGCTGGTGAAGAGGGTCCGTCTCGCGGATCGGATAGCCATGGTAGTGCGAATCGTGGCTTCCACCGTGCATCGCCTCGAACACGCGCCCTTCCTCATCGACGACCCACATCTGCTTCGGAAAGCCACCGTGGGTCGTCGTATCGCTGACGAGGCCCCGCTCGACTGCGAGAGACAGCAGGCGCTGGGCCTCCTCGAGTGTGAAGACACCTGCTTCGTCGCACAGCGTCTTGTCCTGGCGAGGGGCGGGTGCGAAGCCGAAGTCTCCGGGGTTCCGCTTGTGAAAAGGGCTTCCCTCGTACCTCGCCTCCTGAAGTACCTTCCACTCCTCGTCCGTCAACGGCGTCTTCCTGATCTTGCGACGTGTCTCTTTCCGGCGCTTCTCGGTTTCCTCACCCACGAGGCTCGTCCTCCCTGATCCATCGACCCCACGCTGCATCTTTGCTCGCCGGAGAAAGTTGGGCAAGGACCAAGGCCAGGCCGATTCGACGGAGGCCTACTACCGCGGAAGTCGCGCGCCGGTCGAATTCCTGCGGGTTGCGGCGCCGGTTGCGGCATCTCGTCCCAGGTGCGGCCTTCGAGCTGTCGGCCGGTGCGCTTCTTGTTGACGCCGCCCCATTGCTTGAAGAAGAAGGGGACGGCGCTGGCGAGGCATTGGTCGCGGATGCCGGTGACCCACTCGGGGCGCATCGGTCTCGCGCCGGGGCCGGAGAGTTTCACACGGAGATCACGGTGGACACGGAGGTTCTCACACGGAGGGACACGGGGGACACGGAGACTCTCACACGGAGGGCACGGGGGACACGGGGATTCACGCAGGGGGTGAGTGTCCCGGCCGAGAGTCGGAGGTCGATCGCGCCGTGAGTACCTACGCTCGAGTCTTCCTCTGCGTTCCTCTGCGCACTCGGCGGTAGGAAAACCTGCTCTTCACCGCAGAGGGCGCGGAGAACGCGGAGGGTGAGAACGACGGGGCCAAAGTCGGTATCGGCCTCGATGCGCAGCTCGGCGAGCGTCGCGAACTCGAGGCTCGCGTCGGCCGCGGCGTCTCCTGTCCAGTTCTGGATGACGAATCGAAGTTGCACGCGACTCTCCTTCGGATCCCGATCGACTCCGAGTCGCATCCTTGCTCGCCAGGTGACGATCGGCAAGTGTCAACGGAGTCTGGTGATGCTCCAAGACTGTCCGTGTCGCCGTGCTCTCCGTGTGAGACTCTCCGTCTCCCCACCGTTGCTGGTCGGGCAAGTGGCTGGTCACGGCAGCTTGACTAGTGATCCACGTTAGTAAAGACTGCGTTTCTAGCGGCCAGGCTCAGGAACGACTGCGTGACGAGTGAGCCCGGTTGCCAGGGGATCTTGGAGAGCGGTGGCCCATGGAACGGCGGAAGACAGGGGCTTACGAAAGAACGACGGTGGCCGGAGAAGAGGTCGCGTCGTTTGTTCCCGCATCGCTGCCGCCAGACCAGCCGCCGCTGCATCTGGACGACGAGGTCCGCGGGTGGCTCCGGGAGGCCGAGTCCGCCTTGGCGCGACTCGAGCTGGCTGGCGAGATGGCGCCATCGCTCGATTGGTTCTTGTACGCCTTCGTTCGAAAGGAAGCCGTCGTCTCCTCGCAGATCGAAGGGACTCAGGCGACCCTCGTCGACCTCCTCGCCTACGAGGCCGAGGAGTCCAACGGTCCTCCGAGCGCGGCTGTCGAAGAGGTCTGCAACTATCTCGAGGCGCTCGCCTACGTCCGCGGACAGCTCTCCGACCCTCAGGGGCTTCCCGTTTCGATGCGCCTCCTGAACGAGGCTCACCGTCGCCTGATGCAAGGAGCCCGCGGAGCTGATCGACTGCCGGGTGAGGTGCGGAGGTCTCAGAACTGGATCGGCGGCACGCGTCCCGGCAATGCCGCCTTCGTCCCTCCGCCGCCCCATCGACTCGACGATCTACTGTCGAGCTTCGAGAAGTACATTCACGACGATGACGACATGCCGCCTCTCGTTCGGGCCGGTCTGCTGCACGTGCAATTCGAGACCATCCATCCTTATCTTGACGGCAATGGGCGAATTGGACGCCTCTTGATCGCCTTGTTGCTCGAGCATTGGGGCCTCTTGACGAGGCCATTGCTCTATTTGAGCCTCTTCTTCAAGCGCCATCGCCAAGAGTACTACCGCCGCCTCGCTGCCGTGCGCATCGAGGGAGATTGGGAGGGCTGGACGAAGTTCTTCCTCGAGGGCGTAGCGATCGTCGCCGAGGAGGCCGTGGCATCGGCGCGAGACCTCTTCGCCCTCGTCGCCGAAGACCGCAATCGAGTGCTCGAGCACGCCGGGGCATCGGTCGCGGTCCTCCGGCTCTTCGAGCTGCTGCCTCGGCACCCGCTCCTGTCGGTCTCCACCGTGATGAAGCAGCTCAGCGTGAGCAAACCGACGGCGGGACGAGCCGTGGAGGTGCTCGAGAAGGCTGGTGTCCTCGTCGAGATCACGGGAAAGCGGCGAGATCGCTCTTGGGCCTATCAGAGCTACCTCGACCGGCTGCGCGTCGGCACCGAGCTCGAAGGGCCCATGGAGAGCTGAGCCCACCGGCGAGGCGTGGTCTTAGGCGAAGCTTGCGATCAACCCACACCCACGGCCGGCATCCCGGGGCCGGAGAGTTTCACACGGAGATCACGGGGGACACGGAGGTTCTCACACGGAGGGACACGGGGGACACGGGGATTCTCACACGGAGGGCACGGGGGACACGGAGATTCACTCTGGGGGTGAGTGTTCCGGTCGAAGGTCGGAGGTCGATCGCTCCGTGAGAACCTACACTCGCGTTTTCCTCTGCGTTCCTCTGTGCACTCTGCGGTAGGAAACCAGTCCTTCACCACAGAGGGCGCAGAGAGCGCGGAGGGAGTAGATCCGGCAGGCAATGGCTCAGGCTTGCTCGAGGCGGTGTCGTGGGATCTTCTTCTTGTTGACCAGCGTCGACAGGACCACTCGCTCGGAAACATAGAAGTAATCGGCGGCCTGGGTGATGGCGTCGTCTTCGGTGCCCATCCGGTCGGTGAGCTCATCGAGGGCTTGCCAGGGACACTCTGGAGCAGGCCGAGTCTTTGGCGATGCGTGAGCCCAAGCGTCCCAAACAGGCGAGCTCGAGGCGAGCGATCTCGGCGGCTTACTACGGAGTCTTTCACCTGCTGACGGGAGAGACGGCTGGTCTGCTCCTTCGCGGAACGAAGGCTCGCCCGCTGCGGACCGCTCTGGCTCGGGCCTTCTCGCATTCGGAGATGGCGGCCGCTTCCAAGTCATTCGGGAGCGGTACGATGATCGACATCCTGGCCCGCTCGGTCGGCACGGCGTCCGTACCCACCGACTTGAGAATCGTCGCTGCGGCGTTCATCAACCTACAAAAGGCCCGTCACGAAGCCGACTACGACTTGGCCACGAGCGTCTCTCGTCAAGATGCCCGCGACCTGATCGGCCGGGCCAGGGCTGCCTTCCAGGCGTGGCAGCGAGTGAAGGGGACGCAGGAGGCGATCGCATATCGGGTGGCCCTGCTCTGTCACCAGCGACTGAAGCAGAGGTGAATGCCTTCAGCTCGTCCGACTCACACCAACCCAAGCATGGGCGGACGCGGGCCGCGGAAGCCGATCGGCGAGATCTCGCCGTGCCACCGGCTAGTGAGCGTCTCGCACGCCGCATGTAGATTCGTCTCGTGACGAGGTTGCGCGGCGAGGAGGAAGAGAACGTGGCTGGTGTGGAAGGCCTCGATCAGCTTCGCGCCGGTACGCTCTCGGAGCTGGTGGACGAGCTCCCTAGCGAAGGCCTCCCGCGGCCGACGCGGGAAGTGCTGGTAGATCAGGAGCGATGACCCGAGCTGCCAGAGGCTCTGCAGCTCGTCCCAGGTGACGTACTTCGAGGAGCCCTTGCGCCCGATGGGAGCCGAGGGCACCTCGATGCCATTGTCGGGATCGACGAACACGAGGTCGGCGCCCCGAGCCGCCGTCAGCAGCCCGGCCGTCCAATGCTCGCGCTCCCTCTTCGAGTCGGGCACGATCTCCGAGTGGAAACGTGCTCGCGGCAACAGGCCCGACGATTCGATCAGGCGCACACTCGGCCGAGGAGCTTCGCGCAGCAGCTTCGCGAGCCCATCGAACAGCACCGGATCGAAGTGCCGACGCACCTGCGGGCGATCGAGATAGGCCCGCCGCCCGCCGTCCGTCGTGCCATCGTCCGGCGTGAGCATCCAGCCGACGAGCAAGGGACCGTCGACTGCAGACGCGATCGTCCGCAATAGCCCGTACTTCCGGTAGTCGTTGATGTCGCCGAAATACTGGTCCTTCATCGGCTGGCCTCAGAATGATCTGGTCACGCGCCTCCGAGCCTCGGATTGCTCTTCGGAACATTCGAGCCTTGACCCTTAGCGTGGGAACGTACGCCGCTCTTATCGGCCATCGATCGGAACCTGCCGCCCCGCGGTTAGGGGCGATGCACGAAACTAAACCACCGGTTCAGTTTCGTGTCGCATGTAGATTGCACCGCTCGATCGGGAACACCGCCCGGCCCCATTTACCGCCGCCTCAATGGCAGAGGCGAATCCAGGGATCGGAGGAATCGTAGCCGAGCTGGCTCCAGGCTTCTTCGGAGACGAGGTCGGCGGTCTCGAAGGTGCCGTCGTTCTCGGGATCGCGGAGGATGATGACGTCCGAGTCCGGGCCGCGATGGATCTCCCAGGGGCTTCCCGGGATCAGGTGCACATGGAGGCCCTCGGTTCGGTGCTGTCGCATGTTGATCCAGCCGACCTTCGCGAGATAAGGAAGCTCACTCGAAGTGAGCACCGCTGCTGGCGCGCTCGGCGGTGTGGTGAGCTCGATGCGATAGAGGGCGGGATTCTCGCGCGTGAGGAAGAGGAGGTAGCGGCCCTTCGGGTCGACGCGCAGCGAGCGAATGCGACCCAGGTCATCTCCTTGGTAGATGACCTGTCTTTGAGCTCTCGGCATTGGGCGCTGATCGATCGGGGTATAGGCTCCTGGTTTGGCCGGGTAGAGGAATCGAAACCTCTCGATCACGCTCGTGCCGTCGACATCGATCTCGGCGGCGAAGATCTCTCGGATCTCCCCTTGCCGGTCACATCGCCAACTCGCATCGATCACGAACCGGCCGACGTCGATGGTCTGCACTTGCTCCACGAAGTCGTCGGTGATCGCCGGACGCTCGCGGCGCTTGATGGTGAGGGACTTCTCGAGTGTGTCCCAGTCGTACCAGCTCTTCTTCAAGTCCGCCTGCACGGCCTTGGCCGCGGTGCCGATCATGGCGCCGGTCTTGAACAGATCGGTGGGGGGCTCATCCGCGGCCGAGCTCATCTTCGAGGCCCCGACCCAAGAGCCCAAGCCGACGCCGATCAGGACCAGGAGGATCGCGGTCCACTTCATGACTTCGCTCCTCTTCATCAGCAGTCGCACTCGGGGCAGGCGCCAATGGGACCCGTGTTGCCGGAGCAGCCCTCGTCTCGCACGCGGGCGCGAATGTTCGCCGCGTTCACCTTGGACCGGACGTGATCATACATCTTGCACAATGCATCGAGCGGCCCTCCGCCCTGAGATCGAATTGCCCGAATGAAATCGCAGTGATAGCTCGACACATGGACCGTCAGCTCGACCTCCTGGCAAAAGCTGTCTCCCCATCCATGATGAAGATGCTGCAGCTCGTGGAAGATCAACATGACGACCAGGCCCGGGTGACCGGGAGCGCCCGGAGTCGAAGGGGGAATGACCTCCCCCACAGGTGCAAAGTCGATCCCGATGTGCTTCCCGTCTCGGCTGGACGCCGCCGGAAGGCTCCCTTCCAGATCGGCATTGCTGATCTGGATGCCGGCGAGATTCTCTCCGCCGACGTTCTGCAGAAAGCTCACTGCCAGAGCAATGCTCTGGGCCTGCTCCGAGCTCGTCGCCACATCGTGGCCGTAGGCTCCATACTGCGCGAACAGATTGGATGACAATCCAAGCAGGAGGATCGTCGCGAGCCGTGGGATCTGCCATTTCATGAGACACTCTCCGCTCGATCTTCTCTTTCGAGGTGATCTCGAAGCTACGCGGGATGGAACGCGGTGGCAAGCTCGGATCGGCTCTGAAAGAAGAGGGTCTTGCGGCGAGGTCTCATTCGGTATCCTCGCCGCTCTCTGGATTCCGGAGCAGACCGAGAGCCGCTCCGACCACCGATGAGGAGAGTGAACTGAGCTCATGATACCGTCCGTCGTGACGCGGCAGATCCGCGAGACGATCCTCGACTACTTGCGGACGACCTTCGACTTGGCCGATCCGCGGTTCGAGGAGGCGCTCTTCGGGTTCCTCGAGGGGGAGTCCGGTCTCTTCCGGGGGCCGTACGTCGACGTGCGGTTGCCGTTTCGGAAGGCCGAGGGTGACTCCGTGCCGTTGCTCGAGATCGCGCCGACGTTTCGGCCGTATCGGCACCAGTTGCATGCGTTCGAGCGGCTGCGGTCGCGGGATCAGGCTCCTCGCAACACGCTGATCACGACGGGGACCGGTTCCGGTAAGACCGAGTGCTTCCTCTACCCGATTCTCGATCACTGCTGGCGACATCGCGCCGAGCCCGGGATCAAGGCGATCCTGCTGTATCCCATGAACGCGCTGGCGACCGACCAGGCGCGGCGGTTGGCGGAGACCCTGTGGGACGATGAGCGGCTGCGGGGACAGGTGTCGGCCGGACTGTACGTCGGCGGCAAGGGACAGCACGGGGCCGCGGATCGCGATCACCTCGTCGATCAACGTGAGGTGCTCCGCCAGTCGCCGCCCGACATCCTGCTCACCAACTACAAGATGCTCGACTTCTTGCTGCTGCGGCCCGAGGACCGGCGGCTGTGGCAGCACAACGGGCCGGACACACTGCAGTACCTCGTCCTTGATGAGCTGCACACCTATGACGGCGCTCAGGGCAGCGACGTCGCTTGCCTGCTCCGCCGGCTGAAGAACCGGCTCGGCATCGAGCCCGGCAGCCTCTGTTGCGTGGGGACGTCCGCGACGATCGGCGGCGAGACCTCTGAGCAGGCGATCGAGGCCCTCACGAGCTTCGCGGCGCAGCTCTTCGCCGAGCCGTTCGGGGTAGACGCCGTCGTCACGGAGGACCGGAAGGGCATCAGTGAGACGCTCGGTGAGCTGGATCCCGAGCACCGGATCGAGAAGCTCCCAGCGCGTGAGCAATGGCCAGCACTCTCACCTGAACGCTTCGACGAGCCGGAGGAATGGCTCCGCGCCCAGGCGGCCCTCTGGCTCGAGAAGGTTCCCGCCGACATGGACCCGGTGGAGCTGGGCCTGGCCCTCGAGCGCCACGACTTCCTCTGGCAGCTCCTCAAGGCCCTCGGTGGACGGCTGCGCTCTCTCGAGGACCTCGACGCCGCCCTCGCCCGGCGCGTGCCGGATTGGAATGAGCTGCCGAACGAAGGGCGCCCGGCGATGCTGCTTTCTTTCCTCGGGTTGGTGTCCGCGGCGCGGCGCCTCGACGGCGAGCGGCTCGAGCCGTTCTTGACCGTGCAAGTGCAGCTCTGGGCGCGCGAGCTCCGCCGTCTGCTGCGCAAGGTACCCGAGTCCCTCGAGGAAGACATCCGGCTCGCGTGGGCCGAGGAAGTCGCGCCCGACCGCGGTGCGTCGGGCCGCTGGTTGCCGATCGCTCATTGCCGAGACTGCGGGGCGGATGGCTTCGCGACGACCAAGCGCGAGGGCGAGACACAGCTCCTCGATCAAGTGCCCGTGATCGGTGAGGCGTGGCTGCAGGAGAGCGCCGGTTGCCGCTTCGTCGTGCCGGGCCATCTGGACGCCGAAGATGGCAGTAACCTCCACCTCTGCTCGAACTGCTTGCGTCTCGGCACCGATGAATCGCCCTGCGCCTGCCGAGAGAGCAATCCGGCGCGCATCCCCGTCCACGTCGCCGCGGCGGTGTCCGACGACAAATCGAAGCGGTTCCTGAAGAAGTGCCCGAGCTGCGGCGGCGAGGACGTGCTCGGGATCCTCGGCTCGCGCTCGGCGACGATGCTCAGTGTGGCGATCAGCCACCTGTTCTCGACGGCGTTCAACACCGACAAGAAGCTCCTGGCGTTCACCGACTCGGTGCAGGATGCCTCTCACCGGGCCGGGTTCTTCGGGGCGCGCACCTATCGCTTCAACTTGCGCACGGCAATCCAGTCCGTGCTCGAGAGCTCGGACGGGGACGTGCCGCTGCCTGAGCTACCTGAGCGCCTGCTCGCACACTGGCAGGAGCGGCTCTCCGACCCGAAGCGCCTGGTCGCCACACTGCTGCCGCCCGATTTGAGGAGCCTGCCGAGCTACGAGTCGTACCTCGAGCGCGGGGGCGAGAAGCCGCCACCGCGACTCGTGAGTGATCTCAGTCAGCGCCTCGGCTGGGAAGCCACGATGGAGTACGGCCTCAACGCGAAGGTGGGGCGCACCCTCGAAGGCACGCTCTGCTCGACGGCGGCGGTCGATCCGGAGCGGCTGGCGAAGGCGACCGAGCGACTGCATTTGGAATTGCAGGAGCGCACGATCTTGCCAGCGCTGTTCGAGATCGAGCGCCATCAAGTCGAGACCTTTCTCGAAGGCATCCTGCTGCGCCTCCGGCACCGCGGCGGGGTCTTTCATGAGCTCCTCTCGAGCTACGTCAAGAACACAGGGGCGTGGATCTTCCTCACCAAGCCCAAGAACCACCTCATCTCACCCTTCCATCGTGGCAGCGTTTTGCCTCGATTCCTGCTCGATCGGTGGTCGGGCCAAAAGAAGCCCGTGTTCGACCTCATGGCGAGCAGCGCCGGTACCGGGACCTGGCTGCGGGACTGGGCCGCGAGAAGCCTCGGTGTCGACCGCCGCGATCCTGGCATCAATGACCTCGTTCGGGAGGCCGCCCGGTCGCTGCATCAGGCGAGCGTGTTCTGGAAGGTCTCGACTCCCAAGCATGGCGATGCGTGGGGCATCGATCCCGCGGCCTTGGCGGTCACCAAGCACCTCAACCTCCTCCAATGCTCGAGCTGCCGCCGCGAGGTGGTCGTGCCCGAGCGCGATGTTGGGCTGTGGTCGGACCGCCCGTGCCCGAAATACCGATGCAAAGGGCAACTGGAAATCGCCGAGGGCGAGGGCGGCAGCTACTACGAGAAGATCTTCCGCTCCGGCCGCATCCAACGCATCTTCCCTGCCGAGCATACCGGCCTCCTCTCTCGCGAAGAGCGCGAGAAGATCGAGGAGAGCTTCAAGTCCGGCCTCGCCGCTGACGCCCCGAACCTCTTCGTCTGCACCCCGACGCTGGAGATGGGCATCGACATCGGCGACCTCTCGGCGACGGTCTTGTGCTCGGTTCCCCCGACGACGGCCAATTACCTCCAGCGCGTCGGGCGTGCGGGCCGCAAGACAGGCAATGCCGTCTGCCTGACCACCGCGGGCTCCCGGCCGCACGATCTCTACTTTCACGCCCAGCCGCTCGAGATGCTCGCCGGCGAGGTGCTGCCGCCGGGCTGCTTTCTCGATGCGCCCGAGATGCTCAAGCGTCAGCTCGTGGCCTTCGCGATGGATACCTGGGCGCGCAGCGAGTCGGATGTCCAGATCCCGAGGCAGACGCGGTATGTGCTGGGCAAGTCCGGCGAGGCGCAGTTCCCGGGCAAGTTCCTCGAGTACTACCGGCAGGAGTCGAAGCGGATCGTTGCGGAATTCCTCGATCGCTTCGGCGACGAGGTCTCCGATGAGAATGCGAAGCGGCTCGAGGAGTTCGGCACCGCTGAAAACGTCACTGCCCTGGTCGAGGGCGCGTTCCGGCGAGTGGCCGACGAGCGCAAGGACCTCAAGAGCATTCAGGCCAGGGCGAGGAAGCGCCGGCAGCAGATCGAGGCCGAGCCCGAGCTCGTCGACGATTTCGACACCGAGATCTTCGAGCTGAACGAGACGATCCACGCGGTCGGCCATCTCTGGGACGAGCTTGGCAAGAAGTACCCGCTCAATGTGCTGACCGACGAGGGCGTCTTGCCCAACTACGCCTTCCCCGAGCCGGGCGTGCGGCTCGACTCGGTCGTCTCGCACCAGACCGACGACGGGCGGCGGCGCTACCAGTCGCACGAGTACTGGCGTCCGGCGAGCACGGCCATCCGGGAGCTGGCGCCATTCAATACGTTCTACGCCGAGGGGCGGAAGGTGAAGGTCGACGAGATCGACGTCGGCACGCGCGATCTGCCCAAGGTCGAGCTTTGGCGGCTTTGTCCCGACTGCAGCCACATGGAGCGCATCCACGAGGAGGAGGGCAACCCGGCCGCGCAGTGCCCTCGGTGTCACAACACCGGCTGGGCAGACACCGGTCAGCGCCGGTCGCTGATCCACTTTCGCCGCTCGCGCTCCTTGGCCAACCGCCTCGACGCGTCGACCGTCGACGACACCGATGACCGCGACAGCGAGAGCTATGAGGTCCAGGACCTCATCGACGTCGGGCCCGAGCACTGGCAAGGCGCTCGCCTGATCGAGTCTCTGCCCTTCGGTTACGAGCTCTTGCAGAAGCTGGATCTGCGTGAGCTGAACTTCGGCGCGCGGGAGCCGCGCTCGGTGATCAAGGTGAACGGGACCCCGATTCAGAGCGGAGGCTTCGAGGTCTGCCTCGACTGCGGCCGGGTCAAGATGCCGAAGTCGAAGGAATTGAAGCACTCGGCACAGTGCCGCTCCAAGCGCGATGCGAAAAGACAGCGCATCGACACGCTGTTCCTGTACCGGCAGATCCAGTCCGAGGCGATCCGGATTCTCCTTCCCGTCGCCGAGATCGAGGTCGAGCAAGAGCGCGCGTCCTTCAAGGCCGCCCTGGACCTGGGACTGCGCCGCCGCTTCCAGGGCAATCCGGGCCATCTGCAAGTGCGTGCGCAACGCGAGCCCGTGGCGGGTGGTGGCCACCGGCAATTCGTCGTCCTCTTCGACGCGGTCCCCGGCGGCACCGGCTACCTGGCCGAGCTCTGGCATGGCGCGGTGTTCCTGGACGTCCTCGAGGAAGCGCTCGAAGCGATGCAGGCTTGCGTCTGTCAGCAGGATGCTCAGAAGGACGGCTGCTATCGCTGCATCTACGCCTACCAGGTGCAGCGGGACTTGGAGAACGTCTCGAGCCGCCGAGCGCGGGCGCTGCTGACAAAGATCCTCGAGAAGAAGTCCGAGCTGCGGGACGTCGACACGCTGTCCAAGGTGAGCCTGGCGAGCCGGCTGGAAAGCGAGCTCGAGACGCGCTTCGTCGGAGCGCTGCAGGCTCGAGCCGACAAGGTGTCGGAGGCTTCGATGGAGGAGATCATCCGCGGCGGCGAGCAGCGCTGGCGGATCCGGATTGGCGATCGGACCTGGGAGATGCGCACGCAGGTGGATCTGGGCCGCCGGGAAGGCATCGCGGTCGCGACTCGCGCGGACTTCGTGATCTCGCCGATCGGAGAACAAGGAAAGGCGATCGTCGTCTACACCGACGGGTTCGAGTTCCATGCCTGTCCGAATGAGGAGCGCGGCCGGATCGGAGACGATCTCATCAAGCGCCGGGCGATCTTGGCGGCCGGCCGGCACCACGTGTGGTCGGTGACCTGGAAGGACGTCGAGGCCTTCGAGAAGCAGAACCGCGACGATACTGGCGCGAGGCTCTTCGAAGGGCTGGATGGCCGCACTTTCGAGAGTCTGAAGAAGCGATACGGCGCGACGGCGCTGCCGAAGAACTTGGAGCGGCAGAGCTCGATGGACTTGCTCTGGTCGTTCTTGAGTCAGCCGGAGCCCGAGGATTGGAGCCGCTACGTCGGAGCGGCGCTCCTGACTTGGCTCCGTACCAGCAGCCTGGTCGGACCGGCCGCGCTGCAGCCGTTCGAGTATCGCCTTCTCGAGGAACGGGCGCGATTCGAGGCACCCGAAGGACCGGGCTTCGATCCGCAGTCGGATCGGGTCGTCGGCCGCATGCACCATGGAAGAGCCGCGTCCTGGCTAGTGCAGGTGCCGGTCAGCCAGGATCCTGGGCTGGAGACGGTGCGTGTCGTGATGCGCCTCTTCGATGAGCAGCCGCTGCGAGAGTCGCCGGACTTCGTGGCCGAATGGCGAGGCTTCTTGCAGGCGTGGAACCTCCTGCAGTTCCAGCCCAATGTCACGGTGGTCAGCTCGGAGATGCTGATCGATGCCGCCCCGGAGGTGTACCAGGCGGCACCCGATCCCGGCAGCCTGGCGGCCGAGCCGGGTCCAGAGTATCGTGCCTCGCGGGACGAAGAGCTCGAGAGCTTCTGCGAGCTGGTGAGCGAGTCTGCGGCGTTGCTGGTGCGGGCCGTTCGCGCCGAGGGGCTGCCGCTCCCGGCCGAGGACTTCGAGCTCGAGATCCCGGGCGGCGGCTGCGGGCCCGAGCCCGAGCTGGCCTGGCCCGATCGAAAGGTCGCGGTCCTCTCGGAGCGGCAGCTCGAGGATCGGAAGGCGTTCGAGGAGGCGGGCTGGCGCGTGCTCGAGACCGGCGAGGCAGCCGACGAGCTGGTGATGGCCCTGAGAGGCGCGGACGAGAGCGGGAGTGAGTGAGGATGGTCAGCGCACGAGTGGCATTCTCGAAGGACTTCTTGGAGTCGTACTCCCGGCTGCCCAAGAAGGTGCAGAAGAAGGTCCGCGAATTCACCGAGAAGTTCCAGGCCGACCCGACGCAATCGAGCATCAACTTCGAGCGCCTCGAGACGCTCGACGACAAGGTGCGCAGCGTGCGGGTGGGCCAAGACTATCGCGCGATCATCGTGCATCCGCCGCGCGGCGACGTGTTCCTGTGCGTCTGGGTCGATCATCATGACGAGGCGTACCAGTGGGCCCACAAGAAGCGCTTCGAGGTGAACCCGGTCGTCGGCTCGTTCCAGGTCTTCCAGGAGCTGCCCGGCGGCGAGCTCGAGGCCGTGGCGACTGGCTCAGAGACCGACTGGGAGGCGACAGGGCAGAAGCTCTTCAGTGCGTTCGATGACGAAGAGCTGCTCCTCGGCGGTGTGCCCGAGCCGCTCCTGCCGGCGGTGAGAGGCCTGCATACCGAGCAGGATCTCGACAATCTGGCGGACTATCTGCCCGAGGAAGCTCAGGAGATCCTGTACCTCCTCGCGGCTGGCTACAGC
Source organism: Planctomycetota bacterium (assembly GCA_040219065.1). Classification (GTDB taxonomy): domain Bacteria; phylum Planctomycetota; class OFTM77; order OFTM77; family OFTM77; genus OFTM77. The sequence goes on along the minus strand of JAVJTD010000293.1, from coordinate 8,873 downwards.
TTCTGGGACGCGATCGAAGAGGCGGACCGCGCCAAGGAGAAGCCGGCCAAAGTCGACACCCAGGACTTCGCCACGGCGCTCGAGAAACCCGAGTCCCAGCGCTCCTTCACGATCCCCAAGGACGAGCAAGAGCTCGACGAGATGCTCGCCGCTCCCCTCGCGAAGTGGCGGATCTTCCTCCACCCGAGTCAGCGAAAGCTGGTGCGCATGCGGGCGAATGGACCCGTGCGTGTGCTCGGCGGTGCCGGGACGGGCAAGACGGTCGTCCTCATGCACCGCGCCAACTTCCTCGCCAGCGAGGAGCTCAAAGGGAAGGACGACCGGATCCTGGTGACGACCTTCACCAAGAACCTGGCGATCGATCTGCGGACGAACCTCAAGAACCTGTGCAGCGAAGAGGCCTTCGAGCGCCTCGAGGTGACGCATCTGCACGCCTGGGCCTTCAACCTGCTCAAGAAGGCCGGCCTCAAGCGCCGTGTGGTGATGGGCGAGGACCGAAGCGAGATCTTCGATCAGGCGATCTCCGAAGCGGCCGAGGACGAAGATTTCCCGCCGTCCTTCTATCAGGAGGAGTGGGACCGGGTCGTCCAGCCGCAGGGCGTGGACAGCAAGGACAGCTACCTCGCCGCGAGGCGCACCGGCCGCGGTACGCGGATCGGCAAGCGGCAAAGGGTGCAGGTCTGGAAGGTGCTCGGCCACTACCGCGAGCTCCTGGAGAAGAAGAACCTCCTCGAGTGGCCGGACGTGATCCGTGAGGCCAGGCTGTATCTCGAGAAGCAATCGCTGCGGCTGCCCTATCGGGCGGTGCTCGCCGACGAGGTTCAGGACTTCTCGGCCAACGAGCTCAGGCTGCTGCGGGCCATCGCGCCCGAGGGCAAGAACACGCTCTTCCTCGTGGGCGACGGTCATCAGAGGATCTACGGCGCGCCGGTGACCCTTGGAAGCTGCGGGATCGAGATCCGAGGCCGCTCCAAGCGTCTCAAGATCAACTACCGCACGACCGAGACGATCTCGCGCCGAGCGATGGCCGTGCTCAAGGATTGGACCATCGACGACCTCGACGGCCAGGAAGACACTCTGAAGGGCTACCGCTCCTTACGGAGTGGCGTGACACCGCAGATCGAGATCTTTCCGAAGGAAGCCCAAGAGGCCGAGTTCATCCGCTCGACCCTCGAGCGCTGGCTCGCCGAGAAGGACGACGAGGGGAACCCCAAGGTGACCCCCGACGCTATTTGCCTCGCTGCGCGCTCGAACAAGGACATCACCGAGCGCTACCAGCCCATGCTCGAGAGCGCCGGCTACGAGACCGTGATCGTGAAGCGCGACCCCGAATCCGAAGCCAAGAAGCCCGGCATTCGCCTCGCGACCATGCACCGCCTCAAGGGCCTCGAGTTCTCCCGCGTGATGCTCGTCGGAGTCCAAGACGGCAAGATGCCGCTGCCGCTTCGGGACGCTGCGGACGAGGTCAGCGAGAAAGAGCACGAGCTCCAAGAGCGCTGCCTCTTCTACGTGGCCGCAACCCGGGCAAGGGACGAGTTGGTGGTGACGGGGTATGGGAAGGCGAGCGCGTTTCTCGAAACGGCCACCTCATGACCACGTGCACGCTCGATCAATGCGAGGCGAGTATGTTCACCCGGGGTGCTCGACTGTACCAAGCTCGGCAGACTTGGGGTGGTAGCGGAGGAGGGACTCGAACCCCCGACACGCGGATTATGATTCCGCTGCTCTAACCGACTGAGCTACTCCGCCCCGGTTCGACAGGTCGGGCATGATACGGATGGGGCCCTGGGGGGTCAAGGGGCTGATCGGGGGTGGCGGCGTGGTGCTCGGGATCGAAGTTCTAAAAAATTAGAACTCGGGCTGGCGCGGGTGCGTCTTCTGTGTTCGAATTCTTTCGAACTGAACTTCGGGGAGGCCCAACGGGCGGATGGCAGTTCGCGAGTCGGCCCCTCGCTCGGTGCTTCCTGGCTCGATCGGCGGCACTGTCGTCAGAGGCCGCGTCGAGCTCGCTTGTCCGTTTCCGTATCGGTCACTTGGGCTCTGTTCGTGAATCGGTCGCTCAGGCTCTCGTTTGGAGGTTCGTCATGGCTCGCCGGGGATCGGATCACCCTACGCCTCTCGAGCTCGAGATCCTGAAGATCGTTTGGGGGCGAGGGACGGCGACGGCGCCGGAGGTGCGGGAGGCTTTGGCTTCGGGGAATGAGGCGGAGCGGGCGCCGAGCTCGGTCATCACCATGCTCAATATCATGGTCGAGAAGGGCTACCTCGCGCGCGCCAAGGAAGGGCGAGGCTATCGATACTCGCCGGTCGTCCAGGAGTCGGAGGTGCATCAAGGGATGCTCGGTGATCTCGTGCGGCGCCTCTTCGGCGGTTCGACGCGCTCGGCCGTCTTGGCGTTGCTCGAGACGGGGGACCTCGACTCGGACGAGCTCTCGGAGATCCGACGGTTGATCCAACGCAAGGCCAAGGAGGGCCAGTGATGATGATCGCCACCCTGACGTTCCAAGCGCTCGCCGAGTGGCTGCTCCTGGCGGTCGGCCTCGCGAGCCTGCACGCGCTGATCCTCGGCTCATTGGCCTTGGCGATCTGCCATTGGACGAAGTCAGCGTCCGGCCGGGGCCGCGTCCTCGCCGTCTCGGTCGTCCTCATGCTCCTTGCCTTGCCTTGGGCCGGGATTCGGACTTGGAGCTTCGACGAAGGGGGATCGCACGAGCCTTTTGTGTTCGAAGGCAGTCCAGCTCCCGAAGTGGACGTTGCCGACTCGAAGGTGGCGGCCCCTTCAGCCGGGAGCACGTCGATCGTCGTTGCGGCCGAAGATCCCCTTCCCTGGCAAGCGATCCTGGCCGGAGCCTACCTGGTCGGTCTCGGATTCATGGCGAGCCGGCAGGTCACGGGAATCGTCGCAGCTCAGCGGCTACGAGCGCGGGCGTCCTCTCCTCCCGAGGGTCTGCTCCAGCGTCTCGAGGACCTCGCCCGGCGCCTCGGCTTGCCGCGAGTGCCCAGGCTGGGCTTGTCGGAGCACGTGAAGCTGCCGGTTCTGGTCGGGGTGTTTCGGCCGATGATCCTCTTGCCGGCGGCCCTCGCGAGCGGGCTCTCGCCGGCGCAGCTCGAGGCGGTGTTGCTCCACGAGCTGGCGCATCTGAAGCGCTTCGACGCGTGGATCCTCGCCATGCAACGCGTGCTGGAGACCGTGCTCTTCTTCCATCCGGTCGTCTGGTGGGTCAGTCGCCGGCTGTCCGACGAGCGGGAGCTGGGCTGTGATGACCTCGTACTGCAATCCGGCACGACGGCGCTCGACTATGCGAGCGCGATGACCGAGGTCGCATCGGCTTCGCTGCCGACGCGGCGAGGGGCTCTCGGACTCGCGTTCGCCGAAAGGCGACCTTCGAAGCTGCGCCGCCGCATCGAGCGTGTCTTGAATTGGCAACCGGCAGCGCGGAAGGCTTCGGCGCTCTCGGCGCTGCTCTTGGTGTCGGCGCTGTTGATCGGCTTCACTTTGCCGATCGTCGTCTGGTCGGAAAGCGCGGCATCGAAAGAGCTCGCCTCGAAGAGTCCGGTGCCACTCGAATCGGACGAATGGAATATCCTCGTCCGTGTCGCCGACGAGCCCTTGATCGTCGACCGCATTCCGAAGCTACCCGAGGAGCAGTCCTGGTTCCCGAAGACGGAGAGCCAGCTCCTCGAGCTGCGGCGGATCGAGCTCGAGCCAGCCCTCTACGATGACCCGGACTTCGAGGTGCTCGTCGAGTTCTTCTATCAGGGCGAGGAGGACGAAAAGCGCCGCATCCTGGTCGACTTCACTGCCAAGGACGCGCATCAAGAGACACTGTTCAACTCGTGGGAGCTGACGCAGGACCAACGGATCGGCCCCGAGCTGCTGGATTGGGGAAGCCGGAAGGTGATGCGGATGCCGCAGAACTACTCGCGGTTCGAGATCCCGGCCGCGCTGCAAGACAGGATCTCGAGCTTCGAGGTTCGTTTCCGGGAGATGCAGCCGAGAGACTACTACCACTTCCCCGAGCGGCCGCTGAAGCTCGACCTCCGCATGACTCGCCCTGATAGCGAAGGCCGCTTCCGGCTCTCGTTCAAGGCTCCCGAGTGGTGGGAGCTTCCGGCGGAGGAGACCGGCACCGCGGTGGTCGTCTTGGTGCCGGAAGGCGAAGGCGGCGAGGTGAAGAGGCAGTCGGCGCACGTCCTGAAGCATCCTGAAGCGGACGGCCGCTACGCGCTCTCACTTCAAATGAAGCCGGACCTCGTCGACCGGGCCCAGGTGAGCATCACGTTCCTCGAGGAGATCGAGCCCGGCTTTACCCGGGACCACGTCGCCGGGGACGGTCAACGAACCGGCTACGGCGGACCCTGGTCCGCGCAGACCTTCTCGCTCCTGCACGTCCCCTTCGAGGATTGAGCTCGCCACCTCGCCGGGTGCATCCGGCGTCGCGACCGGACGATTCGGAGCGGTGTTCCCGGCCCACGAGCTTCCGCTGCGGTAACCGAGCCATCCTTGGTCGCTGGCCAGGATCCGTCTAGACTGGGAGCCCTGCGCGGGCGCGAATCCTCGCGGGTCGAATGCGGTGCCACAAGAGGTGCGAGATGAAACGTGATGCGACGCTGTTCCTGGGCACGATCGCCATCCTTGCCTTGGGAGGCCTCGCCTGGATGGTGTTCACGGTGGTCCTTGCAGAGGAGCCTTTGGAACGTTCCCGCGCCGACACGAGCGGTGAAGCCACCTGGGACATCGAGGAGCTTCGGGACGAGAACCGGCAGCTCCGGAATCGGCTGGAGCGGCTGGAGTCCGAGCTCGATCTTTCGCGGCAAAGGATCGGCGACCTCGCGAGCCGAATCGATGATCGCACTGTGCCAGCGCCTTCGATCGCACCGACCGAGGCCGATCCGATCGAGCAGCCTTTATCCGAGCGCGTCCAACCACCATCCGCCTCGATGAGCTCAGCCCAAGAGCTGGCGGTGCGCGACATCATCCTCCGCGTCCAGGAAGAGGAGGAGCAGCGGCGAGAGGAGGTGCGTTTGGAGCGGGAGCTCGAGCGGATGTCCAAGACCGTGGAGCGGCTCGCCGGGGACCTCGGCCTCTCGCAGGTCCAGCAGGCAGAGGTCGGCAAGCTCTACTCCCAAGAGGTCATCGCGCGCCGGGCGCTGTACCGCGACTTCGACAACGAGCTCGCCAGCGAAGAGGATCGCATCGCGGTGCGCCAAGATGCCGAAGATCTTCGGCGCCGGCGTGACGAGGCGGTGCTGCGGCTGCTGGACGTCGGCCAAGCCGAGAAGTATGAAGAGCGCAATCGCGCCTCGTTCCGCCGCGGCCGGGCTCTCGACAGTCGAATTCGATTGGGCGGAGACCGCTGACACCCGAGGCCGGTGCGGCGGATGTCCCCGGCTTCCGAGGTCGGGCTCCTGTCGCGCGGTGATCCGGACCGGGTCGTCCGGAGTGCAAGAGGCGATCCCGAACTGAGCTAGAACGCGGTGAGTCGTACCTTCGCCCTTGACGACCTCGGAGCCCGGAACCCATCGGCAAGCAGAAGCTCAAGCGCAAGCGATCGCTCCTCGACAGGACGGCGCGTCAGCTCGATCGCACCAGTGAAACGCTGACGCGGTGGCCCCTGATCGGGATCGTCGCGCGTCGGACGCAGCCATTCATCTTGACCCTCGCCTACAGTATGCGCGAGTTCAACTCGGACGCCGGCTTCGAGCGATCGGCCGCTCTGGCCTACAAATTCCTCATCTCGCTGGTGCCGCTCCTGGCCGTGGCCCTCGCCTTGTTCGTGGCGTTCGCGCCGTTGCAGGACATCAGCGAGAAGGTCGAGGGGTTCCTCTTCGACGCGGTGCTCCCTCCTCAGCGAGTGACGGTCGACACCGACCCCGTCCCCGTCCCCGCGCCCGCGGATGCGGAAGCGCCGGCCCTGCCAGAGCTGCCCGGCGACGAACCCGATACCACCGAGGAGACCGAGACTGAAGACGAGAAGGGGCAGATCCTCTCGTCGAGCGAGATGCGCGAGTATCTCTCGGGCATCATCCGCCAGCTCCAGACGTCGAATCGCGAGGTCGGGCTGATCGGGACGCTGTTCCTCTTCGTGACGACGCTCTCGCTCTTCAACACGATCGAGGTCTCCTTCAACCGTGTCTGGAAGGTCAAGAAGCGCCGTCCGCCGGTTCGGAAGTTCCAAGCATTCTGGGCGATCGTCTCCTTGGGCCCGCTCCTGCTCGGGGCGTCGCTGTTCCTGACCGGACAGCTCGCCGAGCATGGCTTCTGGGGCTCTCTAGCGGATTCCTCGATCGCGAAGTTCGTGCGCGTCTTGGTCCCGTTCTTCTGCTCGTTCATCGCGATCTACCTCGTGTACCAGTTCGTGCCGTACACGCGCGTGAATGTCACGGCCGCGCTGATCGGAGCCGTCGTTGGGGCCGTGCTCTGGGAGCTGGGCAAGCAGGGCTTTCGCCTCTACCTGACGCAGGCGGTGTCCTTCGAGCGGATCTACGGAGCGCTCGGAACGCTGCCGGTGCTGCTGCTCTGGCTGTACCTGTCCTGGATCGTGGTCCTTTATGGAGCCGAGGTCGCCTACGTCTGGCAGCATCTCGAAGCCGTGCGACACGATCGCGTCCGCTCCCGGCATCTGTTGGGCTCGCAGCTACCGGTCGGACTGGCGCTGCTGGCAGAGATCGGACGGCGCTTTCGGATCTCGGATCAGCCGCCGCGGCTGCCGGAGCTGATCGAGGCGTGTGGCTGCACCGAGATCGAGGCGCGTCATTGTCTCCAGGCGCTGCATTCCGGCGGCTTGATCCATCGCGCCGAAGGCGGGCGCTTCTTGCTCGGCCGGCCGGCCGAGAACATTCGGCTCCTCGAGATCGCGCGCGCCCTCGGGGAAGACTCCCGAAACCTCGAGAGGTCGCTCGAGCCCGGACCGGCCTCACCCGAAGCATTGATCGAGGCATGGCGTCGGCGAGATGCCGTGCTCGGAGCCGAGCGACTCAGCGAAGTGATCTCGCAGGCGGAAGTCCCGGTCGAGCCCACGGCCGCGAAATGACGGTCCCACCTCGGAAGCGTTGGCCGATCGTCGCGCTCGGCGTCTTCGTCGGGATCGCGAGCACGATGTTCGGTATCGGTGGTGGCTTGATCATGGTGCCGGTGCTGCACGTGTGGCTGGGCATCGACCTCAAGCGCGCGGTGGGTACGTCTTTGGTCGCGATCATCGGGATCGCCTTGACAGGCGTCGTTGCCGAAGTGCTGGTCAGCCCGGGATCGATCCACTGGGATCTGGCGGCGGGCATCGCGGCCGGAGCGATCGTCGGCGCGCGGCTAGGCGCTTGGCTATTGGCCAAGCTGCCGACCGAGACGCTGCGCTGGATCTTCGTGGCGTTCATGACGCTGGCGATGCTCCGGCTCCTGTTCGGGGGCGGCGCCTCGGAGGAGACCGCGGACTCGGCGGCCATGGCTCCGGCTCTGGCGATCGCGATCTGCGTGATGACGGGCGTGGTCACCGGGCTGACGTCGGCCTTCTTCGGGATCGGCGGCGGGCTGGTGGTCGTGCCGGTCTTGACGTTCGTGTTCGCCGATGTGTCCTTCCACGAGGCGAGGGCGACGTCCTTGGCGATGATGGTGCCGACTGCGCTGTTCGGCGCCCTGTTCCATCGCAAGCTGTCTAACCTCGAGACGAGCGCTCTGCCGTTCCTGGTGGCTCCGGCATTCTTGGGAGCGATCACTGGGGTCTTGATCGCGGCCGAGGTGCCCGGCAGTGGCCTCCGGAGGGCCTTCGGCGTGTTCTTGCTCTACGCGATCATCCAGCTCTTGCGCGGGCGGAAGAAGCAAGAGGCTCAGGTCGCGGCCAAGTGAGAGATCGTTCCATTCGATTTTTCTCGTAACGAAACCGAAGCGCGAAGCGATCCCTGAGACGAGCCGTAGAGTCTCTCCGAAGGCTCTGGCGGATGGGAAAGCTTCGGGGGCCGGCTTCGTCCAGTGGCAGACGAAGCCGGTTCTGTGTCTGGGCTGCGGCGAGGCTCAGCCGCAGAAGAAGCCGAGCGAGGCGATCCCGCGATCCTCGAACAGAAGCTTCGAGACGTCGACCTGCGTGACCTCGAAGCCATGCCCTTCGAGCGCCATCTTGGTCTGGTCGGAGCTTTCCGGAAGGACCAGGTGGCGACCCAGGATGATCGCCTCGGCGGCGGCTCCCTCGGCCTCGGGGACCTCGATCGTCTCGTAATCGTCGAGGAATTCGAGATCCGTCGTGTCGGAGCGCGCCAGGAACCGGCCGCGATCGAGATAGGTCATCCGGGCGCGCAGCGGTGTCTCGCTCTCGGCACGCACGATGTCGTAGCCCTCGAAGAAGGCCGTGAGCTGATCGGCGCCTTCGTCGTTCGTCCGCGAGCTCAGGCCGATCCAGAGGCCGAAGTCGCTGAAGACGACATCGCCCCCGAAGACCTTGGCCGGCGACTCGGCGTGAACTTTGACGCAGAGCTTCTGGATCGCCTGCTCCAGCTCGATCTCCTCGCCGCGTCTCTTCGGATCGAAGAAGCGGGAGATGAACGCGCGGTCCAGGGAGATGGCCGCCACATCGGCGATCTGAACCGAGCGCGGGCATCGCTCGAGACGGTGGAGAAGGCGAACCTCGAGGCCGGCCTGCTCCAGCGCCGCGGCGAAGGACTGGTGTTGGGCGAGGGCCTCGTCGTGGGTCCAATCGCTGTCTTCAGGGAACAAGGACGCCATCGACTGAGGCGGAGGGCGCAGGTAGACGATCTCGGGTATGTCGAGCATGGGACTTCAACCCGGAGTTCTTCAACACGGGGAGAACGGAGTTTTCAACACGGAGGGCACGGGGTTTTCAACACGGAGGACACGGAGGGCACGGTGTTCTCAACACGGAGGGCAC
>JAVJTD010000279.1:0-15955 GCA_040219065.1 Planctomycetota bacterium | reverse complement strand
GAATCTACCCATGCCTGCTGCGTCAAGCTCCCTGCGCCGCCTCGACGACCTGCAGAGAGGTCGACTGCGGCGTGCTCGGTCGCTTTCCTTGCATCCATGGGCATCTTCGACGCCTCGCGACGATGTCTCGTGAGATATCCGGGCCAGACCCCACCCGGCTGAGGCTTTGGCTACCTCTCAAGAAAGAGAGCGTGCCTCGCTCCCCTGAGAGAGCGAGGCACGCCCGTGAGTCGGTTCTCGAGAAACTGTCGGACGATCGGCCTCCGATCAGATCGAGTCGATCGCGCTTTGGACGGCTTCCTCGAGAGGCGTTCCGCGGAGCTGCCTCTTCAGGCGGCTCAGCTCTCTTTTGGCCTTGGAGGCATCTTCGGCGGCGAGGGCTTCGAGGTCACCGATGGTCTTCTTGGCGATGGCCATCACCGCTTCATTCGCCGCATCGACACGAGAGCGCAGATGCGCGTGCGCATCCTGGTCAACGGCCTTCTCCAGGATGCGGAAGGCCTGGGTGAAGTCCCCATCCAGGGCTTCACTCTTGGCGCTCTTCACCGCGCCCACCACCGCTTGCAGGTCGCGGCGGTCCAGCCCCTCACCGTGCTTCTGGATCAGGTCGCGGCGAGCCAGCATGACCGCCTCCATGAGCGTGCCCGCCGACTGCCCGCCGCTCCAGCGCTGGATCTCCTCTCCGGTGTGCGGGTCGACCAAACACGTGAAGGGGATCTTTCCCGTGTCGTTGTAACGGCTGGCCGGGCTCTTCCGCAGGGCGATCATTTGGTCGTAGGTCAGCCCCGGGAACTCGAGCATGTACTCGACTTCTTCGCCGTCGTCATTCTTCGCTGCGTAGGTCGCGGCCTTGGGGTCCCCCTTCGCGACGCCTTCCTCGAGACGTCCCAGGGCGATGACCTCGACCGAGTAGCGGCTCGCGAACTCGATGTACTTCTTGTTCTGCAGCACCGAGCGGTGCATGCCCCAGCACGGTCCGCAGTAGAAGCCGTGGCTGTGGACGACGATCGGCACGTTCAGCAGCTTGGCCTCGTCGACGGCCGCCTCCCAGGTCGGGGCGAATTCGACACAGGACTTGGGCTGTTCGGCCTTGTGCTGGCCGAAAGCGGGTCCGCTGATCAGCATAGCTGCCAAGAGCAGCAGTCCGGTCTTGCTCCAATCGAGCATGTTCACGTCTCCCTCAGAGATCTTCGAACGATCGAGAAACGCCTACGCCCGAACCGGCCAAAGGATCTCCGTCCCACGGCCAGTCAGCTCCCGGATTCTGCACGTCTCGATCATACGAGTGGATGCAGCGGAAGGTCGCAGATTTTTCTGGGAGCAAGTCGAGAGGCTGATCCTCGAGGCGGGCCCGAACGGCCCCGCCCCATCGAAGGTCCACCCGCTGTGACTGCCCGCCACCGGGGACCGGGCCATGAGCTCGCGAGGTCGCGACGCGGAGAGGCTCGGCCGGTCACTCGAGCCAGATCGGGCTCGTCCAGGCCATCTGTCCGTCGGACTGGTAGAGTTTGACGTTGTAGACCTTCTGCCCCGTCGCGATCCCGTCGGGCAGGGAAACACGTCGAATGAAGAGCGGCCCCTCTCCCGACCACTCCGAGACGACCTCCGTGCCCGAGAGCAACAGCACACGGTCGATCGCTGATGTGGCGACCGCGAAGATCTCCAGCACCACGGGAGCCTTGGTCGAGGGGACCTCTTCCCCCATGAGGTAAGTCTCTCCCGCCGTTCGGGCCAGCAGCAAGAGCAGGATCCGCGCGCCGGTCGTCCCCCAGGTTCGGCGAGCGCGAAAGGCCTCGAAGAGCGCGGGTCGCGTCGAAGCCTTGGCCAACACTCCGGTCAAGCCTTTCAAGCCATATCGAAGATTGCCTTCGTAGTTGGCGGCCACGTAGGAGCCGGGCAGGCCCAGGTGCTCATCGGTTCCTGCCACAACGCCGAGTCGGAAGCCCTGCTCCAACATCTCTTGGTAGTAGGATCCCCTCCCGCAGCGCCGATTCTGCTCGGGGCGACCGTGAAAGGGGAGGTCGGGTGGACAGACGTCCGAAGGCCCGTGCCAAGAGTAGACTTCCAGCAAGCGCAGAGCGCTGGGGGCTTCCCCCGTCTCCTTCGGGCTCCAAAGGTGATCGATCGGGTACTCCTCATAGCCGCGAGCCCACGCCGTGTGATGAGGAATGATGAGACAAGAGGCGTCCTCCAAATCTCGGTAGAGCTCGGTGATGTCCTCGCGCTGGTAAGAGCCGGCGTACGATTGGAGCATCTCAGGTCCGCTGGCGAAGATCACGTGGCGGTGGCTCTCCGGTTCGCCCCGAGCCTCGAAGGCAGGGAAAGTGACGAAGCGTCCAGGCTCGTGGAACCGATCAGCCAGAGCTACTTGCTGAGTCACGTCAAAGCGCGTCCGAAGGTTGTCGTGCTCGGTCATCGCGATGAAGTCCCAGTCAGCGACATCGCGTGCATAGACGTAAGCTTTGGAGGTCGTTCCGGACGCATGCCCGCCTACCGAGCTGTGATTCTGCAGGGCGCCCCAGAACACTTGCTGGTCTCCAAGGAGCCGGCCCGTTTCGTTGACCACGATGAGCGCGCTCTCCGACGAGACGAGCCCCGCGGTGGCTCGGAGTCGATGAAGGCCTTTGTCATCGAGGCGAACCGTCGTGCGAACCCGCCCTTCCTCCTCAGGTCCGAAGTGGATCCTCTCCATGATCGCCGGACCCGTGAGCAGGACGTCACCTTCGAAGACTCGATTCAACGCGTAGCTCGTCTCGTAGCCGAGGCGCCCCTCCATCGCTTTGACCGTGACCTCGAAGGGGCGACCCACGCCGACGACCGTCGGGACGATCAATTCGAATCCGTCCAGCCTCGTCGCCGAGACGCGTGTCTCGAAGCTCCCGACGTGCTCGAAGTCCTGATCGGTCCTCTGATGCTTCACCCAGACCCCCCAGCCGTAGTCGAGGGGAAACGGTGGCACGAGATACTGCCTGAAACGGAAGACGATCTCCTGGCCTTCCGACACAGACTCGTGCAATGCGAAGGTGAAGCCGCTGGCTCGGAACGTGAAGTCCCCGGGAGCGCTGCACGAGACGCGGTTCGCTCCGGAAGAGGAGGCGTGCAGCTTCGGCCATGTATATCGCAGTCCATCGCGCAACGGCTCCTCGCCTTCCTCGATCGATTCCGCTTGGAAGATCTCGATCTTCCCTTCTGCTCCGATGCCGTGGGTCGTCAGCACGACGTCGAAGTCGACGTATCGCTTGCCCGGGTCTTCGCACTTCTCGAAGTCGGTGTGGATGCAGTCGTGGCTCAATTCGATCCACTTGGGCCCAACGTACTCCACAGTGTCCGACGGCATCGTCGCTCCGCCGACCCTCGCCGCACCGATCAGTATTCCGAGACACGAAATCACCGCACCCAATGCGCTCTTAGGGCACATCGTCTCACTCTCCTCCGAGGCGCACTTTGGGTTCCTGAGGTGTGATCCCCGGCATCCCTCGGCCCTCGTTCTCTCCATTCCCCACCGGTCACGCCTCGAGGGCGAAGGCCGCTTGTCCGAGCGAGGGACCGGATCACTCGCCGGAGCGGCGGCGAGGCGTCCGCGATGCCGATCGCGTAGGCGCTCGCTCCTCTCCTTCACCTTCCGGTGAAGGTCTCGTCAGCCCACCCCCAAGTCCGCACGTTTTTCTTTGGAGGGGAGCGATCTCGGTGTCTTCGGCCCGAGAGAGAGCGCGCAGCGGAACATCGCGAGAGAACGGGATCGGAGGGGGCCCGAAGGACGTCCTCAGCCCATGGGAGTCTCGAAGCGGCTCAGTCTGCGAGGCGACGATGTAGCCAGCCTCGGGCGAAGTGCCAGTCCTTGTCGACGGTTCGGGTGGCGATGCCCAGGACGAGTGCGATCTCGAGCACGCTCAGCCCCCCGAAGCATCGCAGCTCGACGACCGCAGCCGAGCGCGAGTCCTGACGGGCCAGATCCTGCAAGGCTTCGTCCAGCGCCAGGACATCGTCGTACGACAACCCTTCGCGCAGAGTGATGTCGCCTGCGAGCTCGAGCGGGAGATGGGAGGCGTTCCCACCCCGCTTTTGGCGTGTCTCCCTGCGGATCCAGTCGATCAAGGAGCGTCGCATGACCTTGGCCGCCACGGCGAAGAAATGGGCGCGGTCCTTCCAATCGACTCGCTGCCGATCCACCAAGCGGCACCACGCCTCGTTCACGACCGCAGTCGTCTGGATCATGCCGCCTCGTCGGAAGCGGGCCCCGATCAGTCTATGCGCCATCCGACGCAGAGGGTCGTTCACGATCGACCAGAAGCGATCGACATCGACGGCGCGTCCCGACCGCATCGCGATCAACGCCCCGGTCACGTCCGCACAGGAATGTGGCTCCATCATTTCGCCTCGGGATCCTTGCTTCCTCGCTCGTCCCCGGCCGAAGCCCGACACACGTCACTCCTGGACTGTGCCCCATCTCCGGCAAGTCCAATTCAATTCGGAGGGACTGAAGTGGATCCAGACTCGATAGATCCGCGCCGTCGTCGTCGAATCCGGTGACAGCCCCACCGAGACGCGAGAAACCTTCGGACCGGAGAAGAGTCGGTGGGTGTACTCCTCCCGTTCGACCAATGGGAACGTTGCCGGCTCGTTCCCCCCTTGGCTGATCTCCAGCTTGGCGATTCCATCCCGATAGAGGGTCCACCGGCGACTCTTCTGGGCATCGACGTGCAGACACCCATTGTACTTGAGCTCTGGCAGGAGGACTTCGAGCTCGAGTCGGCTGACACCGGGGTTTTGAAGCCTCAGATGCCGAGTCTCACCGGCACTCAGCTCGTCGATGAAGATCTTTCCGTTGGCCCACCGCACCGTCCCTTGACGCACTCGGCACTGGGGAAACGTGAAGTCCCATCCCGCCAGGAAGCCTCTTACCGCTTCCCCGCCTTCCGGCCACTCGAGGAGCTCGGCATCCAAGGGCGGATCGGTCCAAGTCACGATGAGCTCGTCTCCCAGATGTGTCCCTGGGTCCGCCGAGTTGTCGGGATACGTGCCCGCCAGGGACTCCTGGCCATGGAGGAGGCCTTCTTCGAAGACTGCGACCGAAGACTGGACCGAAAGAGCGCCGTGCTTTCCAGCTTCGACCGCCCTCGCCTTCCCGATACGCTCCAGCTCCGGATCGCCGTACATCGCGATGTCCATGCCATACTCGTGCAGAATACCGGCGATGCGGCGGGAGATCTCGGTGGGCTCTCTCTCGAGCAATGCCTCTGGAATGTGCGGCCCCCCCTCCAGCCTCACCCAATGATCGGGATCCTTGAGCAGGGAGAGGAGTCGGCTTTGCTCGACGGAGCGGAGCACCGGGAATCTCGACGCCGGTGGCAACTGGAAGCCGAGCTGACGTTGGATTGCGACGATTCGTCCCAGAACGGGGCCGATCGAGGAAGACCGGGCGATTCGCTGCTCTCCCTCGAGTGAATCGAAGAGCGCGCCCAACTCATCGATCAGTAAGTAGGTCTCGTGCTCCGAGAAGGCCTTGGCCGTACCCGCGATCAATGATCGATTCAACAGACCCCGCAGGGCCCGAAACCCTGCCTGCACGGGCGGCCAGTGAACTTCGGTTCGACGCGCGGCCGCGCCTCGGATCCAATGGAGCAGGTCCGGCACATCTTCGGGTCTCCCGATTCCTCGCAGCATCCCCACGGCTTCGCACAGAGCTCGCTCGTCACCGGTCGATTCGATCACCTCCCAGGCGGTCGAGACCCAAGCTCTCGTGGCCTCGTCCTCGGCAGCGGATCGATTGGGCCGATCGAAGGCCAATCGCGAGAGAAGACCCGTATAGCTCGCCCGCGAGTTGTTCCGACTCCAGGCGTGTCCCAGGAACCGAGTCAACACAGGCTGTTCGAGCACACCGCGAGCTTCGACATGGATAGCCGCTCGTCGAAACGCCGGGGCTTCGCCATCTCGATGGAGCAGGTCGAGCACCTCGACTACGGGGTCCGCCGGATCGCCGCTCCGAATGCGCGATAGTCCATTGCGGACCTCCCTCTCGCACAGGAGCTCGGTCGGAAGCGAGATCTCGAGGGCAGCGGCTTGAAGAGTCGCGAGATCACCGGTCCACCAGGCCCCCTGCACGATCTGCTTCTGCCGTGCGACCTCCAGAGCGCCCAGGACCACCGCGGACAGGAGCGCGAGCACCCCGAATGCCTTGACACCTGCCCAGGCCGCTGTCCGTGGCTCGCGGCGAGCCCACCTGCGTAGGTCGCGAAGCGCGCGATACCGGCAAGCCATGATGGATCGCCCGTCGAGCCATGCCTGCAGGTCGCCGGCAAGTCGGGCGATCGCCCCATAGCGAGCTCGTCGGCTGGGCTCGGTCGCCAACAGGACGATGCGCATCAGATCCGGCTCGGTCATCCTCAGCTCCCCGCTCAGTGCCTCCGTCCGCTGGAGCCACTGACTGCCGGCGGGCAAGCGCTCGCTCGGCGGGCGCCCGACCAACAAGTCGTGCAAGGTCAGTCCAAGGCTGAACACGTCGGTCCGCACGTCGAGATCTGGTCCGATCCACTGCTCCGGAGAGGCGTAAGGTGGCGAGACGCGTACCGTGGACACGCAGTCCCCTGCCGAGCGCACGAGCCCCAGATCGACAAGCACGGGCCGGTAGCCTTGAAAGGGATCCTCCAGGCTTCCACCTTCGAGGACGATGTTGGCAGGCTTGACGTCACGATGCACCAAGCCCTGGGCATGGAGCTGGCGGAGCGCATCCGCCACTTCGATCACCCATCGCACGATGGCCCGGCGCTCCTCGAAACCCGGTCGGTGTCCCCGATTCGACCAGTGCTCGAGGAGCTCGGCCAGATTCGGTCCTTCGACGAAAGGCATGGCATAGTAGAGCAGACCGCGCTCCTCGTCCTCGCCGTCCTCCCTCACCGCAATCAGGTTGGGATGATCGACGCCTCGGACGATTCTGGACTCCTTCCGGAATCGCTGGCGATCGCGCTCCGAGACCTCGCTCGACACCAAGACCTTGAGGGCCACGGCCTCTCCGGGCGCCTCATCTCGGTGAGCCCGATACACGGCGCCGCCCCCACCGCACGCGATGAACTCGTCGATGACGTAGGGTCCGAGGCGATCCCCGATCTCCAAGGGCCCTCCCCGTCGCTCCGATTGGAACAATGGGGCATCCAGCACCCCGCCGGGCTTCGCCTCGGACTCGAGCAGCTCGAAGACCTCCTGGTAGAGAGCAGCGTCCACCGCCCGCAGCTCCTCGAGAGCGGCATCGCGCTCGGTCCCGCGCAGCTCGCCAATGCGATTGAATGCGGACTTGATTCTTTCTATGGGCCTCATCGGCGACTCTCCCTTTCCTTTCCCTTCAATAATGGGGCCGAGCACCGTCCTTGCAAGCGCAATTTCGGCTGCCGCAGGAAAGCGGGACCAAAGGTCGATGCCCCGATTTCGAAGCTTCCCCTCAAAGACAATCGCCAATTCGCGAGGCCACCCGCACCTGCAGTGGCAAGTTCGGAAGGAACCGTTCGAGGCGGGAAGAACGGTCGCGCGAGCACGGCTGTTGCGAGCCCCCAAGGCGGAAGGACCGTTCGTTCTTCCGGCCAGCTTCCGCGGCGCCTCGAGCAGCGGGAGAAACTGCGACGTGCCCCCGAAACGAGAACGGCCCCGCCTCCTGGAAGGGAGACAGGGCCGCTGTGGATTCTTCGAGCTCCACCGCTCAGATCGAATCGATCGCGTCCTGGACGATCTCTTCGAGAGCGGTACCTCGGAGCTGCCGCTTGAGTCGCGAGAGCTCCCTCTTGGCCTGGGAGGGGTCGTCCAGAGCCAGCTCGCGCAAGTCGTCGATCGCCTCCTTGGCAATCTTCAAGACGGCTTCACGGCCTGCCGCGACCTTGTCCTTCAGGACCTGGTGAGCGTCGTCATCGCTCGCCTTGTCGAGCGCGCGAAACGCCTTCGAGAAGTCACCCGCACGGGCCTCGCTCTTGGCGTCGGCCACTGCGTCTTCAACCTCTCGGAGGTCTTGCCTGGCCAGCCCTTCGCCGTGTGCCTGGATCAAGTCGCGCCGGGCGAGCATCACCGCTTCGATGAGCGTGTTCGCCGACTGGCCTCCGCTCCAGCGCTGGATCTCTTCACCGGTGTGAGGATCGACGAGGCAGGTGAAAGGGATCTTGCCAGTGTCGTTGAACTGGCTCGCCGGGCTCTTCCTCAGGGCGATCATCTGCTCGAGTGTCAATCCCGGGAACTCGAGCATGTACTCGACGTCTTCGCCCTCTTCGTTCTTGGCGGAATAGGTCGCCGCCTTCGGGTCCTCCTTCTCGACGCCTTGCTCGAGGCTCCCCAGAGAGATGACCTCGACCGTGTAGCGCTCGGAGAACTCGATGTACTTCTTGTTTTGCAGCACCGACCGGTGCATGCCCCAGCAGGGGCCTCAGTAGAAGCCGTGGCTATGAACGACGATCGGCACGTTCAACAGCTTGGCCTCGGCCAGCGCATCCTCCCAGGTGGAGGCGTAGCGCACCGAAGGCTTCGGCTGCTCGGCTCGACGCGGCTGAGCGGCGACCGGTCCACCCAGGACCAGTGCGCCCACCGCCGCGAGGCCGAGAGCTCTCATCATGGACATGACAAGTTTCTCCTCGGAGACTCAGGGGGACGGATGACACACGGTCGCGGCTTACCTCCCGAGCCCATTGGACTTTGGGTCATTGCCGTCGACCGACGGTCATAGGATACGGATCCCATCGGCCGAATGATCCCCAAATCTGTGCCGAAACAGGCCACGAGACCTGAAGGATCGACGCTCCCGCCGAAGGCTGCACCTTCTTCTTCGGCGGTGCCTTCTCGGGCGGACACTGCCTGCGCGCCGAGCTCGACTGACCTGGGCTACGGCCGGCTCTGGCTCGAGACGACCGCGGAATCGGCGCTCGAGGCCCGGGTGGCCCGGCTCATTTCACGATGAAGCGAAGGTTGGTGATCTGGGACAGGTCCGGGCGAAACCGCTTCGACTCGCCGAACCGGTCGAAGTCCTGCCAGTACTCGTACATCGCTTTCAGGACGTCGCGTCGGCTCACGATGCCCAAGAGGTGTCGATCCTCGACCACTGGGAGATGGCGAAATCCCTGCTGATAGAAGATGGTCGCCAGCGTGAAGAGATCGGCTTCCGGCGGCACGCAGATGGGTTGGCGCTTCATCATCTGCTCGACGCGCACCTCGGAGCCCGACCGGTTGTAGAAGGTATCGTTGGCCAGGTGCTCGAGGCAATCGCTCTCGGACAAGAAGCCGACGAGAGTCGGCGGGTCGGTCTCTCCGCTCAAGACCGGTACATTCGAGATCTCGTGCTTCAAGAGGTACTCGACCGCTTGCTCCAGTTTGGTTTCAGGAGCCAAAGTATGGACGTGCCGCACCATGAAGTCGGCGGCGGTTGGCAGCTTGGGAGGCTTCGACATGAGATGAGATCCCTGGAATCGTTCTCGAGGCGCGCCGCCGGTGCGCACACGGTTCAGACCGAGATCATCCAACCATTCCTTCGCTCCGAAGGGAAGGCCGCGATCCCGAAACTCCGCGGCATCAGCAGATTCGAGGGAGCGGATCGCCGGCCGGTAGGTCCAGCAGCCGCGTGGTGCCGATGCCGGTGACGAGTCGGACCCGTCCGGGTCCGGAATCCCGAACGCGGCCGACGAGGGCAGGAGCTCCCCCGCTCGCCTCCAGGGCCGCGATCGCGCGCTCTGCGTCCTCGGCGGTGGTGACGAGCAGGAACCGGCCTTCACAAGCGATGTTCAACGGATCGAAGCCGAGCAGCTCGCACACTCCTCGAACGACGTCGTTGACGGGCACCCGTTCCTCGAGCAGCTCGAATTCGAGCCCACGAGCTTCCGCCAGCTCGGTGACGGCCGCAGCCAAGCCCCCTCGCGTCAGATCGCGCAGACAATGGACATCGACTCCCGCATCGAGCAGAGCCGCCACCTGCGGCCACAGATTCGCCACGTCGGAGTCGAGCTCGCCTTCCAGACCGAGCGATTCGCGGGCCGACAGCACGGCGATCCCGTGTCGGCCCAGGTCCCCACTGACGAGGACCACATCGCCAGGTCGAATATTGCCGGGCCGAATGGCACGAGGGGCGACTCGGCGTCCCAGGCCCGCCGTGTTGAGGAAGAGGTCGCCGCTCGCCCCACCGTCGACGACCTTGGTGTCGCCCGTCACGATCGAGACGCCGGCTCGATCGGCCGCCGACCGCACGCCGTGCAAGACGCGCTCGAGCACCGCGATCTCGAGCCCCTCTCCCAGGATCATCGAGAGCGTCAGGGCCTCGGCGCTCGCCCCACACATCGCGAGGTCGTTGATCGTCCCGCACACCGAGAGCGTTCCGATGTCACCCCCCGGAAAGAACAGCGGCCGCACGACGAAGGAGTCCGTCGTCAAGACGAGCGATCCGGGAACATCGCTCGCCACGGGGGCTCCGTCATGACGATCGGCGAGGGGCGGCCCACCGAGGATCGGGAAGACCACCTGCTCGAGAAGTTGATGCATCCGGCGCCCGCCGCCTCCGTGTGCCATCGTGATCCGGGGCGAATCCACCGGCCGTGGGCAATGCTGTCCCAGCTCACTCATGGACGTCGCCGAGCTCGGCCCCCCGGTAGCGGAAGTAGGCCGCACACGCCCCTTCGGACGAGACCATCGGAGCGCCGAGCGGATGATCCGGCGTGCAGGCTTCGCCGAACGCTGGACAATCCGGCGGCTTCAGCACACCGCGGAGGACCTCGCCGCTCCGACACTCCGTCGCAGGTCTCGGGCGCGGCGTCACCCATTCGAAGCGCCGTCTCGCATCGAAGCGGTGGTAGGCCGGTCGCAAGGCGAGCCCACCGGCCGGCATCCGCCCCAGACCCCGCCAAGGCCAGGCAACGATCTCGAAGACGCGCTCCATACAGGCACGGGCGGCCGGATTGCCCGACGAGCGGACCGTGCGCGCGTAACGGTTCTCGACTTCGGCTCGTCCCACCTCGAGCTGACTCAAACAGCTCCGGATCCCCCACATCAGATCGAGGGGCTCGAAGCCCGTTACCACGATCGGCACTCGATGCCGCTCGACGAGTCGCTCGTACTCTTCCGTTCCCATGATCGTGCACACGTGCCCCGCGGCGAGGATGCCCTGGACGCGGTTGTCGGGCGCCTCCAGGATGCTCGTCAGTGCGGGGGGCACGCGGACATGGGACACGAGCGCCGAGAAGCGCTCCAGGCCGAGCCGCTCCGCACGCTCGATCGCGGCCGCGCTCGCCGGTGCCGTCGTCTCGAAGCCCACGGCAAAGAAGACGACGTCCCGATCCGGATTCTGCTCCGCGATCACCACCGCATCCAGCGGAGAGTAGACCACGCGCACGTCTCCGCCCTCGGCCTTCACCGACAAGAGGTCGGTCTCGGAGCCCGGCACCCGGAGCATGTCGCCGAAGGAGCACAAGATCACCGAAGGACGTCGCGCCAAAGCGAGCGCTGCATCGATGTCCTCGGCAGGCGTCACGCACACCGGGCAGCCGGGTCCATGGATGAGGGTGACGCATTCGGGCAAGAGAAGGTCGATCCCGTACCGCACGATCGACTGCGTCTGACCACCACACACTTCCATCAGCGTCCAGGGGCGCGTCACGAGCGCCTCGATCTCCCGGGCCACACGGCGAATGCGGTCACCCGCTCGGTACTCGTCGAGATACTTCACGCCTCACCTCCGGGGGGATCCATCTCGATCTCGTCGAAGAGTGCGAGCGTCCGTGCGGCTTCCTCCTCGTCGAGGCGCGATATCGCGAAGCCGACGTGCACCAGCACCCAGTCCCCGATCGTGGCCTCCGGCACGAAGGCGAGGGAGACCGCTCGCTCCACGCCCCCGAAGCGCACGTGAGCCGTCGGCCCGAGCGCGTCCTGCGACACGGACTCGATCCGACCTGGGATCGCCAAGCACATCTCAAGCTCCCTGTGCGTGAATCTGACCCAATGCCAGGCTCCCGTCCCCGGGCGGCACACGCTCGGGTGCGACCACTCGGTGACCGGCGGCCCGCAATGCCGATTCGCCCTCCGAGAGCAATAGAGCATTCTGAAAGCATCCTCCCGAGAGCACGACGTGCCGCATAGCCGCTCGCCGGGCCAGGGCGACTAGCCAGGCGACCAAGGTATGATGGAACCGGAGCGCACGCTCGGCGGGGGCCTCCTTCGAGGCCGCGATCTCCCGGATCATCGGACGCCAATCGATCACGAGCAGGCCCGACTCCTCCCGGATGAGGAACGGATACGGGGCCGGCTCGCCTCGTGCGGCTCGCGCCAGTCGCTCGACGCGCCGCGGAACCTCGCCCTCGTGATCCGCCAAGGTCCCCTCGCCGAGGAGCGCCGCGACACCGTCGAACAAGCGCCCCACGCTGGTCGTGCTCGGAGCCCCGATCCCACGGGCCAGCGCACGCCACAGCAGGCGACGCTCGTGCGCTTCGAAGGCTCCGGCGAGCGGCGGACAGGCTTCGAAGGCCTCTTCGCCCCAAACGGCCCAACCCAGGCCGAGTGCCGCTCGCCACGGATCGCGTGCCGCGCGATCGCCCCCCGGAAGAGGAAACGGTTGGAGATGCGCCCATCGCCGGAAGTCGCGACCACCGCTCTGGAACACCTCGCCGCCCCACACCGTGCCGTCGGGACCGACGCCCGCTCCGTCCCAGGCGAATGCCAGCACCGGCTCTTCGAGACGATGCTCGACCAGCACCGCTCGCACGTGGGCCTCGTGATGACTCACGGCAAGCCGCGGCTCTCCCCGGCCCTCCGCCCACCGTGTCGAGGCATAGTCGGGATGAAGGTCGTGACCGATACGGCTCGGGCGGATGCGGGTGAGAGCGGACAAGTCTCGGGTCTCGTCGTCGAGGGCTTGGCACGACTCCGCGGAGTCGAGGTCGCCGATGTGTGACCCGAGCACCACGCGATGTCCCTCGGCGATCGCGACCGCGCACTTGAGATGTCCTCCGACGGCCAGGGCCGCCGGCACGGGATTCACGAGCTCCAGCGCGAGCGGGGCGTACCCCCTCGCCAAGCGCAGGACTCGAGGACGCCCCGAGACGATCTGGACCACCGAATCATCGAGCCGGCGGACGATCTCGCGATCGTGGGAGAGGAAGGCATCGGCAATTCCCGCCAGCCGTTCCCGGGCCTCGTCCTCGGTGCGGCAAAGGGGCTCCCCGCTCCGGTTCCCGCTGGTGGCCACGATCGGCGCTTCGAGGTCAGCGGCCAGGATCGCGTGCAACGGCGTGGTCGGCAGCAGGGCCCCGAGTCGCCAATCGTCCGGAGCGAGAGAGGGCGCGAGCGTTCCGCCTCGCTTCTCACAGAGCACGATCGGTCCGGCCGGCGAGGCCAGCGCGGAGTAGGTGGGCACATCGAGGACGACGTGGCCCTCGAGCTGCGCGCGATCGGCGAACAGCACGGCGAGCGGCTTCCTCGGTCGCTGCTTTCTTCGTCGGAGACGCTCGACCGCTACCGAGTCGTCCGCGCGGACGAGGAGCTGATACCCGCCCAGCCCTGCGAGAGCGAGCACGCCCCCTTCCTGGAGGAGCCGGACAGAAGCCAGGAGTGCGTCCTCTCCGAAGTCGAGTCGAGCGTCGATGCTCGCAGGTCGATAAGTCAGTCGCGGCCCGCATCGAGGACAGGCGATCGTCTGGGCATGGAACCGCCGGTCCGTCGGCGTCCGGTACTCGGCCACACAGTCGGCGCAGAGCTCGAAGACCGCCATCGCCGTGTGGACCCGGTCGAAAGGAGAGCGATGCGCGATGCTGTAGCGCGGGCCACAGCCGGTGCACGTAGTGAACGGGTATCGGAACCGACGGTTACTCCGATCGAAGACCTCGCGCAAGCAATCCTCACACACGCGCCGATCTGCCAGGGGAAGGCACGGCGCTGCCACCGAGGGCGCCAGGCTGTCCCGGATGCGAAACGCGGCGTCGGGGACGTCGGCAGTTATCCTCTCGCAAGACAGAGACCGGATCCGGATCGGTCTCGGCGGACTCCGGAGGGCCGCCTCCAGCTCGGCGAGGGCCTCGGTCGAGCCCGACACTTCCAGGCAGGCGCCTGAAGAGGTGTTGGCGACCCAGCCTCGGAGCGCGAGCCGGCTGGCCAGGCGGTACACCCAGGGCCGAAAGCCGACTCCCTGGACATCTCCGCCGACGTGCCACCGGCGTGCGATCGGCGCCGCGGCGACTTCCGGCCTTCCCCTCATGGCTCCTCCACTTCGACGCTGGTCAGGACGATTTCTTGGGCTCGCGGATGGCTCGGGTCGTCGCGGGTCATGATCTCGAGGAGCGCGCCTTCGGCGATCGTCCCTCGGGCCGCCTCGTTGAAGTGCTCGGTGAAGTGCTGAGGCGAGCAATGGCTCAGCGCTCCGAGCTCGACACCGACCGCAGTGACCCGGTCACTGCCTTCCCGGCGAGCGACGTCGAGGATCTTGGAGAGGAGATCGGCGATCAGGGACATCTCGTGCATGGGGAAAGCCTCGTCGTGAATCGGAAAGTGCGAGTCGAGCTCGGCGGAGCGATCGCTCTCGCCCAAGAGCTCGAGGATGCGTCGGCCGGCCTCGCGACCCGCGCGGAGGACGGCGGGAGCGGGTGCGGTGCCCGGGACGAATCGGCGAGCCTCGACGGTGACGAGCCAGACCTGATCGGGCCCGACGCCGAGCCGGCGCGCGAGCTCGAGCGCCTGCACTGCCCCGAGGGCGTGCGAAGAGGTCGGCCTCGGCGGCCCCTTCTGGATCGCTTCGGGCGGAAACACCCGCAGGGCCCCCTCGTGTGCGCCGGTCTGCGCAGCATCGACGAGGATCGCGAGCGTCCGTCCCCGGAGAAGCTCGACGAGTCGGGCCGGCTCGCCATCGGAGGTCACGATGTCCACGCCGGCGAGCCCGAGCGCTCGCAGGGCTTCGGCGATCCAAGGCCCGGCTGCATCGTCGCCGCGATCGCGATTGCCGATGGCGAGCACGACCCGGGAAGCTGCTTTGGCAACCTCTCGGCTCATCGTCGCTCGATCTCGAGGCGGAGGAAGTGCGTCGCACAGGAGATGCAGGGATCGTAGTTCCGGATGGCCTGCTCGCATCGATGCCGCATCAAGGCATCGTCTGCATCGAGGAGGCCCGGAATCATGTCTCGCAGGTCGTCTTCGATCGACTTCTGGTTTTGGGAAGTGGGCGGCACGATGTGAGCCTCCTCGATCCGGCCGTGCTCGTCGGTGCGATACCGATGGTAGAGCAGGCCGCGCGGAGCCTCGGTCGCCGCCCAGCCAATACCGGCGACGGGCGGCACCTCGACGGCCGGCTCCTCCGGCTGAGGCATGGCCTCGAGGATGTTCACGGCTTCGTCGCAGGCATGAACGATCTCGATGCCTCGCACGAGGATGCTCCGGAAGGGATTGCGGCACGTCGTCTCGAGACCGATCTCGCGAGCCACCTCACGGGCGAGGGGCGAGAGTCGCTCGGCGTTCAGGGCGAAGCGCGCCAGGGGGCCGACGAGATAAGCCCCGTGCTCCCGATGGACACAATGCAGGGCATTCGAGTGCGGGACCTGTTGCTCTTCGAAGTGGTCCTCGAACTCCGAGGCGTCGATCGCGAGGCCGCGGTTGCTGGCGATCGTGCCTTCGTTGAAGGGATACTCCGTCTCCGACTGCAGCGCCACGAGCTCGTAGTCCCGCTCGAGGTCGGGAAAGTCGAAGCCAGCGGTCCAGCGCACGGTCTCGACGGCCGCGTCGCGCGCCCAGAGGAGCTCCTCGCGCAGAGTGTCCCACTCGCGAGCGCGCGGCACGCGATAGAAGCCTCCGAGGCGGACGTTGATCGGATGGATCTCGCGCCCGCCGAGGATCTGCATGATCGCATTGCCCGCCTTTTTCAGACGCAGGCCTCGCTCGACGACGCCTGGGTGGTCGGCCGCCATCTCGACGGCTCCCTCGTAACCGAGGAAGTCGGGGGCGTGCAGCAGATAGACGTGCAGGGTGTGGC
>JAVJTD010000277.1:0-22083 GCA_040219065.1 Planctomycetota bacterium | reverse complement strand
GGCTTCACGACGCGCGAACCAACCAGAGCCCGCGCGAACGAAACGGGAAGCGTCTGCTGAGCTGGGAGCCGCTTCATCGAAGGTGCCACCGATCGAATTGGGAGGCGCAGAGCAAGGGGCCACTCGGAGTGCGCTGTCGTCGCACGGCTTCCCCGGCCCAAGCTCGCTCGAGCGGAGCTCTCACCAACAGACGCGGTCACCAGCTCGCTCGGCTTGGGCACTCCATCGCCCTCGAGCCCAGTTTCTCCACTGTATGCTCCGGGCGCCGCGCCCGGGTGCGCCGCTGATCTGAAACTAGTCACGTCGTCGTTCGGACCGCCGGCTTCAGCCGGTCTCCGTGTCCTCCAACCAAGCGCTTCAGAGAGGACCTGGACTTCACATCCGAAGCTCACGATGCTGCCGCGTGCAATTGGACCACGCGGACCATAGTGGCTGCCCTTTCAGGGCGAAGGAAACAGAGCCCGCGCGACCGAGACGGGAAGCGGTCACCGAGCTGGGAGCCGCTTCCTCGACGTCGCGGACGACCGAGCCAATGGGTGCCGAGCAAGGGAGCATTCGGAGCGCGCTGTCGTCGCAACGGCGGCCCCGGCCCAAGCTCGCTCGTGGATGCTTTCACCAAGAGACTTGGCTTCGGCTCGCTCGACTTGGGCACTCCATCGCCCTCTGTCCGAGTTCTCGCTCGGGAAGGCTCGTCGCTGACCGACTCGGCCTTTGGCTCGCCGGACGCTCGCGGCTCACCCCATACGGATCTGGCGGCCGGCACGTCTCCCTTGCGTTGCTCGCACTCACCGAAAACGCCGCGTGGTCGCATGGCCGCGTGAAGAGGTCACCTGAGCGGGAAAATGCTTCTCAATCGAACGCGGCCGACGCAAACTCAGACGAACGGCCTGGAGTGACAGTGAGGAACCTAACCAGCATGACACGCCTCTTCAAACCGGCGGATGCGAATCGCACCCTCCCTTTGGTGAAACGCATCGTGGCCGATATCCTCGAGCACGGCCGAGATCTGAGGCGCCTGGCCAACCGTCGCGATCGTGACTCCGTTCGAGACAAGATCGAAAGGCTAGAAGCGGCGCTGCGGGCCAACATGCAGGAGCTCGAGCAGATCGGGTGCTCGTACAAGGACTGGTCCTTCGAGGTCGGCCTGGTCGACTTTCCGGCGAAGATCGGCGGACGACCGGTCCTGCTTTGCTGGCGGAGCGACGAAGAGAGCGTCGAGTGGTTCCACAGCTACGAAGAGGGCTACTCGGGCCGATGCAAGATCCCTGAGCCACTCCTCAAAGAGAGCTAGTCCGAGGAAAGCCCTTGTCTGAAGGCTCGAAGCAAATCCAGCTCTTCCCGACCTGCCTCGTTGACGAGATCCGGCCCGAGGCGGGCTGGGCGGTCGTTCGGGTGCTCGAAGCGGCCGGCCTGGAGGTCTCCTTGCCCGAGGGCCTCGTGTGCTGCGGACAGCCGGCCTACAACGCCGGCTTTCATGAAGACGCTCGCCAGGTCCTGCGCCACGTGCTCACCGTGCTCGATGCGACCGAGGGCTGGATCCTCATCCCGTCCGGGAGCTGCGCCGACATGCTCATCCACCAGAGCCTGGAGCTCTGCCGAGACGACGCCCCCCTGCTCGAGGTCGCTCGCCGCGTCGGCAGCCGTTGCCGTGAGCTCTCGGCCTTCCTCGACGAGGACCTCGGCTGGCGCGGCCAGCACTTGCCGCGCAAAGACGAGCGCGTCGCCTATCACCCTTCCTGCCACCTCAGTCGCGGCCTCGGCGTGACCGAGTCGCCGGGGCGACTTCTCGAGTCGCTGCGCGGGATCGAACTGGTGCCCTTCGACGAGCAGGACGAGTGCTGCGGGTTCGGTGGCTTGTTCTCGGTCAAGCAGAGCGACATCTCGGCGTCGATGATGAACCGCAAGCTCGACCGCATCGAGAAGAGCGGCGCCGGGACCCTGGTGAGCTGCGATCTCGGCTGCCTGGTTCACCTCGGCGGCGGTCTTCATCGACGCCAGAGCGGGATCCGCGTCTGTCACGTCGCCGAGATCCTGGCCGAGCGCTTGCCCCAGGACGAGCCGGCATGAGTGCTTTCCAAGACCGTGTGCGAGAGGCCGTTCAGAACGACCATCTCCATGTGGCGATCGAGCGCGCGACGAGCGCGCTCAAGGGTCGCCGGCAAGTCGCCCTCGACTCGATCCCCGACTTCGAGCAGGTCCGTGACTTCGGTCGCGCGGTCAAGCTGGCGACGATCGCCCGCCTCGACGAGCATTTGGTGCGATTCGAGGAGAAGCTGCTCCAAAACGGCTTCCAAGTGCACTGGGCCGAGGACGGTGAACAGGCGCGGCAGATCGTCCTCGACATCGCCCGGCGCCGAGACGCGAAGAGCGTGGTCAAGGCCAAGTCGATGGCGACCGAGGAGATCCACCTCAACGCCGCCCTCGAGGAGGCCGGCCTCGACGTCCTCGAGACCGACCTCGGCGAGTACATCGCCCAGCTCGCCGGCCAGCCGCCCTCCCACATCATCTTGCCGATCCTCCACATGACGCGCGAGGATGTCGGGCAAGTGCTCCACGATCGCCTCGGTGTGCCGCTGACCGACGACCCGCAGGTGATGGCGAAGACGGCGCGCGAGACCTTGCGGGCCAAGTTCCTCGAGGCCGATCTCGGCATCACCGGCGCCAACTTCGGCGTGGTCGAGGAAGGCGCGATCTGCCTGGTCAGTAACGAGGGCAACATCCGGCTGACGACATCCCTGCCCAAGGTGCACGTCGCCATCATGGGCATCGAGAAGCTCGTCCCGACGCTCTCGGATCTCGAGAAGATGCTGCGCCTCCTGGCGCGCTCAGCGACCGGTCAGAAGCTGACGGCCTACACCTCGCTGGTGCGCGGACCGAAGAGATCCCCCGAAGACGAAGGCCCCGAAGAGGTCCATCTCATCCTCCTCGACAACGGCCGCTCGAAGATCCTCGCCGGTGACCAGGCCGAGATCCTCGCCTGCATCCGTTGCGGCGCCTGCCTGAACATCTGTCCCGTGTACAAGCAGATCGGCGGGCACGCCTACGGCGACACCTACCCCGGCCCCATCGGCTCGATCGTCACGCCGGGCATTCGCGGCCTGAAGACGACCAGCGAGCTGCCCCAGGCGAGCAGCTTGTGTGGGGCTTGCCGTGACATCTGTCCGGTGCGGCTGGACATCCCGAGGATGCTGCTCAGCCTCAGGCGAGAGAGCCAGACCGAAGCGCCGCCGTCCCTCTTCTGGCGGATGAGCATGCGGGCCTTCGCGTTCTTCGCGACGCGACCTGCGTGGTATCGAACCGTCCGCCCGATCGGCCGGTTCGTGATGCGTCGACTCGCGAGCGAAGGCTGGCTGTCCAGCGGGCTGGGTCCCCTCGGCGCCTGGACGAAGGAGCGTGACTTCCAGGCACCCGCGCGCCGGAGCTTCCAAGAGGAATGGCGGGCACGGCAAAAGGAGGCAGGCCGATGAGCGATGCCCGCAGCCGAGTGTTGCAGCGCGTCCGCGAAGCCTGCCGCACCGCCCGAGTCCCCGAGGCGACGGCCCCCGAGCTGGTGAGGTGCTCTCTCCCCGAAGCGCAGTGGCTCGAGCGGTTCCGCGGCGAGCTCGAAGCCTTGAATTCGCGTTGCAGCGTGGTGTCGACCGAATCGGCCCTCCATGAGCTGGTACACTCAGAGATCGCCGGCAAGACGGTGCTGGGCTGGGATCCCGAGCGCCTGCCGTACGGATTGAGCGGCCAGCTCGATGTGTCGCGCTCCTACCTCAAGGGCTCCGCAGACGGCGAAGCCAAGGCCGCCGCCGAGGTGGGATTGACAGGCGTCGCGCTGGCCGCCGCCGAGACGGGCTCGATCGTTCTGATGCCGAGATCAGGCGAGCCACGGACAGCCTCATTGCTTCCTTTGAAGCACATTGCCATCGTGCGCGCCGACCAGATGAGAGCCGACCTCGCCCAGTGCCTCGAAGAGCTCCAAGGCCAATTCGGCGAGTCGAGCCAGGTGAACGTCATCACCGGCCAAAGCCGCTCCGCCGACATCGAGCTCTCCCTCATCCTCGGCATGCACGGCCCCGCCGAGCTGCACGTCATCGTCGGCCCGTAAGAACGAGAATCGTCCCTCGGACTTCAGTCGGGGGATACGAGGTCCGAACCGACTGAAGTCGGGGGATACGAGGGAACTACTCGCCGATCTTTTCCATGCTCTGAAGGGCGTCGAGCATGCGGACGACCAGGCGGACGACGCGGCGCATCTTGCCGTAGTTGATCTTGTCCGGCGTGTCGGTGACCTTGTGGTAGTCCTCGTGAACGTCGGAGAAGAGGAAGGCGACCGGCATGCCGAGCTTGGCGAAGTTGGCGTGGTCGGAGCGATTCCAGTACGCGTCGGCGCTCTTGAAGGTGTCGAAGCCCTCGAGGGGGCCGAACTCTTCGGCCATCTTGACGATGCCGTTGTACTCGGGACGATCCTTGGTCGGGGTGATGAGGATCTCGTTGTCGGCGTTGCGGCCGATCATGTCGATGTTG
Organism: Planctomycetota bacterium; assembly: GCA_040219065.1. Taxonomy (GTDB): domain Bacteria; phylum Planctomycetota; class OFTM77; order OFTM77; family OFTM77; genus OFTM77. Next base: position 17,571 of record JAVJTD010000277.1, on the reverse strand, counting down.
AGATCACACACCGCCTCACAGCCCTCGGGCAGCCACGGGTTCTCGGACCAAGCACGCGAGCCCAACAGGCCCTTCTCCTCGCCCGACACCCAGATGAGCATCACCGAGCGCTTCATCGGACCGTAGGCGGCGAGGGCTTCGGCGATCGCGAGGAGACCGGTCGTGCCCGACCCGTTGTCGTCGGCTCCGTTGAAGACGTTGCCGTCACCATCGATCCCGACGTGATCGTAATGGGCCGAGACGATCATCACGTCGTTCTTCAAGTCGGGATCCGAACCTGGCCAGAAGCCGCAGACATTGTGCAGCTCGACTCGCTCACCCGAGCTCACCGCGCGCCTCTCGGTCACCGTGACACCGAGGTCGGCACCGAGCTTCAGCTCTTGGTCGGAGCCGACGCCGAAGTAGCGCTGAGCCGCATCGGCCGCGACGTAGAACATCGAGGAGCCTCCGCGACGTCGACCGCCGCGGCGTCCTCGTTCTCCGCCTTCCTCGTCCTCGTTTCTCGGCCAGCTCACGCGGCCGCGCTTGGCCTGCTCGACCCAAGAGGCATAGCGGACACCGTAAGGCTCGGCGTCGCTGGCTGGATCGGGAACGACGATGATGCCGGCGGCGCCTACCTGACGGGCGTTCACCAGGAGAGCCCTCGAGTTCAGCTCGGATTCGACACACAGCGCCCACTTGTCTTCGACGTTCGCCGCCTCGAAGTCGCTCTTGTCGCCGCGACCGCAGAAGACGACGCCGCCCGTGGTCTCGCTCTCGGAGACGAAACGGCCGTTGAAGAAGAAGTCCGCGCCGAATCGGAGCGTATGCTCCTGGCCGTTCGCGTCCTGGACCACGACCGTCGTGCCATCGACATCCAGGCCGGTGCGCTCGAGCTCGTAGGGGAAGAAGTAGCTGCCGTCTTTGTAGCCCGGCTGCCAGCCGAGGCGCTGCAGGCGGTTGCGGATGAACATCGACGCCAACTGCAGACCGGCGCTGGGCGTGTCGCGCCCCCCCATCTCGTCCGAGGCGATGAAGTGCAGGTCAGCCGAGAGGTCCTCGACATCGACCGTGTCGAGCGCGTGATCCAGCGCCGTCGTGTCGTCCACCGCTCCCGTGGGAGTCAGCGCCAACAGGACCCAAAGAAGCGATGAGGTAAGCGTCACCATGAGCTCCTGGTATCTCGTGTCCACGTCCCCGCCCGAGGCCAAACGCCTCCGAAACATCAGTACGACCGTGACCCGCGACCGATAGCGAGGAGCCGAGAATTGTATCAAGCGCGATCCGGCCCGCGCAGCCCTCCGGATGAAACATCGCGCCCCTTTGGCGGCGGTGCTCAGTGCGGGCTGTCCACCTTCGCCGGATCCGCGACGCTCTCTGCCTCACAGGCGGGACAGGCCGGTCGACCGCTCGCGTCGAGGCTCTGCCAGGAATGCACCCCGCGCCCGATCGACAGTCCGCCCGTGATCAGGATACACACGGCCGCGGCCGCAAAGACACGCCGACGAGCCGTGGCAGTCAGCCATCGGCTCGACAGTCCGAAGAGCACCATCGCCGGCGCGGTTCCCAATCCGAAGAGCGCCATCGTCAGGGCCCCCTCTCCGAGGCTCGCCGTGCTCGCCGAAAGGGTCAACATCGCATAGACGAGTCCACACGGCAGCCAGCCCGTGAACAAGCCGGCCAGGAACGAGCCACCGCGACCATGCCTTCGGATCAAGCCACCGTAGAACGATGATGCCACGCACGAAGTAGCCGCCCAGAAGCTGCGCCTTCCATCGGAGCTCGCCGGCAGCTTCGACGTCCTTCGAGGCGGCCAGTGGACCGCGAGGAGGCGGCCCCCGAGAAGGACGAGCACGATTCCGGCCGCGATGGCCAAGCCGGCTTGCCAGCGGGCCAGTCCGGGCGCTGAGGCCGAGAGCCTCTGTCCCAGGAATCCTGCGGTCGCTCCCAACGAAGCGTAGGTGAATACACGGCCGAGCGTGAACGCGAGCTGCCGTTGAAGCGTCTCGGCAGCGCTCTTCGAGCCCTGACCGACCATCCAGGCGAAGCCGCCACACATGCCGATGCAGTGGGCGGAGCCGAGCAGGCCGCTCGTGAAGATCAGGGGCCACTCGATCACGCGCACACCTCCTGCGGCTCCGCTCGGGCTTCGGCCGCCACGCCCGTCTCGGGAGCGACTTGACCGGCCTTCGGGCTCGCATCACCCGGCGACGAGAGACGCAGCGAGTTCACGACGACGAGGAAGCTGCTGATGGCCATTGCGAGCGCGGCGAGGATCGGATTGAGCTTGCCGGCAGCGGCGAAGCCGATGCCGATGACGTTGTAGGCGAACGCCCAGAACAGGTTCAGCCGAATCACCGAGACCGTCCGCCTCGCCAGATCGAACGCCCACGACACGCGCGAAGGGTCGTTGGACAATAGGCAAACATCGGCGACCTCACGCGAGATCTCCGCGCCGCAGCCGAGCGCGATGCCGACATCGGCTCGCGCCAAAGCGGGCGCGTCGTTGATCCCGTCACCGACCATCGCGATGCGCCGTCCCGAAGCGGACGCTTCCTCGACCGCCGACACCTTGGCGAGTGGCTCCAGCTCGGAACGGACCCGGACCCGCAGCTCCTCGGACAACCGGCGCGCCCGTCCCGCGTGATCGCCGGTCAGCACTTCGATGCGCGCGCCTCCTCGCTCCAAGTCCCGAAGGGCCTGCGCGGCGTGCGGCCTGAGCTTCTCGCGCAGGAGGAACAGGCCGCGCACGACGCCGTCCCACCCGGCCGCGACCAGTGGGTCTCCGTCGGCGCGCGCCTGCTCGAGACGCGCCGCCACTTCGGTTGGCCAGCGCCAATCGCTCCCCTCGAAGAGTCGGGGGCTCCCTAGCCGGGCGAGCTCGACACCCGCCGCGTCACAGGCGACGAGGCCTCGGCCCGGGACCTGACGAACATCGACGTCCCCGGCTTTCGCCTCCCGCGATGCTGCCGCGAATCGCACGATGGCGCGGGAGGCTGCGTGGGCGGACTGCCGGGCCAGGCCCGCGGCACGCGCGAGGACCTCGATCTCCGAAGCCTCAGAGGTGATGACCTCGGCCACCTGGAGCTCCGACTCGGTCAAGGTCCCGGTCTTGTCGAAGAAGAAGGTGTCCACGCCGGCAAAGCGCTCGATCGCCGTACCACTGCGGAACAGCACCTGCCGCTTGGCGGCCGCGCCGACCGCCGTCCAAATGGCCATGGGTGTCGCGAGTCCGAGCGCGCACGGACAGGCGATGAGCAGCACGGCCAAGGCTCCGAGCAAGCCCGCCTCGAAGCCGCCGGCCCGGCCCTGATCGATCGCCGTCCAAAGCGCCACCCCCAGCACCGCCGGCACGAACCAGCGGACGACGCGATCGGCGAGGCGCTCGAAGTGTCCTTTCGACGCCAAGGCGTCGCGCACGAGCTGGGCCAATCGGGCGACCGTGCCCTCGCCGACGCCGGCGGTGGCCGCAATCTCCAGTGAGCCGTCGATGTTCCACGTGCCGGCGGCAACGAGCTCTCCGGGCTCCCTCGTCACGGGCGCGCTCTCGCCGGTGAGTAATCCTTCATCCAGAGCGGCTCGTCCGTTGACGATCCGGCCGTCGCAGGGGAGGCGCTCACCGGGGAGGACGCGGACGAGATCCCCGCATCGGACCTCATCGATCGGAACGATGCGCTCGGGCTCGCCGTTTCGCTGCAAGCGCACGGTCTCGGGCAGGAGCTTCTCGAGGGACTCCACCGCCTCGGTGGTGCGCTGCTTGCCGAGCGCCTCCATCCAGCGGCCAAGAGTCACCAGGACCAGGACCATGCAGACGACCTCGAAGTAGGTCTGGTCCCGATCGGCGAACACCGAGTAGGCCGAAAAGAAGAGGGCGGCGCCGACGCCGAGGGCGATCAATCCGTCGGTGGCGATGATGCGCCTCTTGAGCTGCGCCCAGGCGCTCGAGAGCAGCGGCACGCCGAGGAGCAAGAACACGGGTACCGAGAAGAGGAGCCCGAGAGAGCGGAACAGATCGCGCAAGGTGTCCGCCAGGGGACCGGCCTTCTCGGGGGAGACGGCGTCGATCTCCTGGCTCCAGAGCACCATGCTGAACACCATGACGTTCATGGTGAAGAAGATGGCGATCCCGAGCCGGGCGAGGGTCCGGCGGACCAGCCCGCTCCCCTCTTCGGAGCCAGCGATGTCGGCGGCGAGCCGACAGCCGAAGCAGCAAAAGGCCGGCTCGCCGTCCACGGGCTCATTGGCCGCGGCGATCGGGAGCCGGCAATAGCTGCAATGGCTGCTGTGATGGGAGACCGCGCTCATCGCATCAAGGCGGCGTCAGGAAGTTCTCTTTGATGTCGGGGATGGCCCAGACGAGCGTGTAGTAGATCGCGAAGATCCAGAACATGAGCCAGATGAGGCGCACGTACCAGGGGATACGGTGCCCGACGTAGGAATGGAATCGATGCTCCGACTCCGCGGTGTGTCGCTTGGACTCTTCCATGACCTCCCCTCTCAATGCCAGTCGAGTATCGAGCCCGGCTCTTCGGTCGCGTCGAGCATCTCTTCGCGAGCCAAGAGGTCGTGCTTGGGCTTCTCGATATCCTTGAACATGCCGCCTTTGATCGCCCAGAAGAACAGCAGGAAGAAGCCGCTCGAGGCGAGGAGGTAGTTCATGATCGGCGCGATGGCGAAGGCGCTGCCTTCGTCGGCCGACTGATAGACCTTGATGAACTCGAGGAACTTCGAGCCGAAGCCGTAGATGCTCGGCACGAGGATCACGACCGCCAGGATCCAGACGGCGTTCTTCTTCCCTTGCTTGCGACCGCTTTCCTTGGTCATCAGTACCCGGCCTTTCCGAGGACCTCTTCGGTCTGCTCGTAATAGGGATAGGTGGGATACGGCAGCCAGCTCCCGAGCCATTGCAGGTACAGGACGATGGCGAATCCCTTCTCGTTCGGGACGGGCTGGCCTTGGCTATTCTCTTCGAGGAACCATTTGTACGCCGGCATGACCGTCCCGGGGGAGGTCAGGGCCGGGTCCCAGAAGTGGGCGACGTGCCAGTCGCTGCCGCGGCGCCCGCCCTCTCTGGAGAGGTCGGGACCGACGCGCCGCGTGCCGAAGAGCACCGGGCGCTGCAGCTCGTTCTCGTACTCCTCGGAAGCCGCAACCGGCCCCCACCTCTTGCTCTCGTTGGAGACGGGACGGATGAACTGGCTGTGGCAGTGCCAGCAGCCTTCACCGACATAGACGTCCCGTCCCTTCTCGAGCAGCTCGGCCGCGCGCGCCGGCGAGGCCTCGCCGATGTACTTCTGGAAGGTCTCGGGATAACGCCGCTCCAAGTCGCGAAGCTCGGCGACGACGTTCTTGTTGACCTTTGGATCGACGAGCTGCTCGACCGTCTGCTCCTCGAGGTCCTTGTACATCAAGATCGGAACGATGGCATTGGAGACGAACGCCAGGATGAAGAAGCCCAACCCGGCGAGGAGCAGAATGCCTGATTTTGACTCGAACATGGAGCTCTCCTCGGTTCAGGATCAGGCGGGAACGGGGCTCGCCTCGGACTCGGGCGCAGATCCGCGAGCGAGGGACCACGTCTTGACCAAGTTCACGGCGAAGCAGACGAAGCCGGCGATGATGAACAGGCCCGTGAACAGGCGCACCTGCCAGAACGGCTGAGACAGTCGCACCGACTCGAGCCACGGCTGAAGACCGTTCCAGGACCAGCCCTGGAACAGGCCGGCGAAGGTCAAGTCGAGGAACATGACGAACATGCCACCCGCCGACAGCCAGAAGTGCGCCTCGCAGAGCTTGCGGCTCGCCCATTCGCGGCCGAGGAGCCTGGGGAAGAGATACGTCATGATCCCAAAGAGCCAGAAGCCGAAGACGCCGAACATGACCAGGTGCGCATGGCCGACGACCCAATCGGTGAAGTGGATGAACTTCTGGAAGGTCATCGTCACCTGGAGCGCGCATTGGGCGCAGGTGATGAAGTAGAAGACCATGCCGACATAGAACCAGCGCAGCGGCAGGTGTCGCTTCAAGATGCCGCCCGAGCCCCAGATCGTCCCGAAGAAGTTGATCACGACGGTGGTCACGACCAGCTCGACGGCGATGGTGGCGATGACCGCGCCGTACTGCAGGAACATCGGGATCGGCGTGTACAGGAAGTGGTGGATGCCGTTGAGGGGATAGAAGAAAGCCAGCCCCCAGAAGCCCACGAGCGAGAGGCCGTGGCTCCAGATCGGCTTCTTCAGCATGATCGGCACGAAGTAGTACATCAGCCCCCAGCCGAGCGGTGTCACGAAGAGACCGACCAAATCGTGGATGAAGAGGCCGGCGATCGCGCCGCCGCTCGAGCCCGCGACGAGGTACTCGGGCATGAAGTTACCCATCGCGTACGTCAGGAACGTCCAGACGAAGGCCGCCAGGAAGTACCAGAGCGTCACGTACAAAGGGCCCTTCATCTTGAGGATGGGCGCCCCGAAGTTGATCGCGACGAGCAGGAGGCCCACCTGGGCCAAGGGGTCGATCCAGACCGGCGTCTCACCCCACTCGATGCCTTGCGCCTCGCCGATCAGGATTCCGACGGCGGTCGCGAGGACGACGAACTGCCAAGCCCCGAAGATGAACCAGGACAGCTTGACGCTGAGCACCTTGTTCATGGTCAGGCGAGGGATCGCCCAATGCAATGCGCCGAGGAAGACGTTGGCGATGAAGCCGTAGGCGATGGCATTGGTGTGGATCATGCGCCAACGACCCTGCGAGAACGCCTGGAGTCCGTCGAGCGGATTCCAGCCCGCCAATTGCATCGCCATCAAGAGGCCACCGAGCATGGAGGCCGTGAAGAAGACGACCGCCATCAGGAAGTAGGCGAGAATGATCCGGCGATTGATCAAAGGACCCGTCTCGAAAGACACGTCCGGGTAGGCTCCAGTGGCCACACTGGCCTCGGTCATGATTTCCCCTCGCTATTCGAAATGCCATAAGGCCGGAAGCGTCCGAGCGGATACATCAACAGCATGGTCCAGGCGAAGACCAAGTGGGTCAGCGCCGCCACCCACGGGGGGATCTGATCGAGGATCCAGCTTCCACCGAACAAGGCAGGTTGGAGCCACGAGAGGATGGCGTAGAAGTTGATCACCCAGAGCCCGAGCCCGATCACCGTGACCAGCAGGAGCTGCTTCACGAAGCTCGCCTTCCCGAAGTATCGGGACAGGATGAGCTGGATCGGGATCCCCAGCACCATGCCGGTGCCGATGTAGAGGCAGACCCCGATCGCCACCGCCAGATCTTCCGCCTGATCGAGCGCCTGCCCGCCCAGGGGAAACGTCAAGTACACCCGCACGATCTGCAGCGGGTCCTTGCCGACGAGCAGGGAGCCGATGACGTTGAAGAGCAAGCTCGCCATGGCGCCGAGCATGCCCAAGAACGCACCGGCCATCGCGTGATAGGCCGTGTAGTAGCCCTTCGGTGGCCACTCGGCCGCCTTCTCGAGAGCCACTTCCGACTCCAAGCGTTCGAGCTCGAGACGAAGCTCCTCGAGACGTTTCGACTTGTCAGCGCGTTCCAAGTGGTCTCCTCCCCACTGCGCACTCCGTGAGTAACGGCCGAGGCAGGAGACACCCGGCCCACCTCCCTCGATGGGATCGAGGGATCGACTGCGGACATTCAGGAATCGCCGGGGCCAAGACTCTACGTCGAGTGCGGGATCACCGTCAACTGTGCGGCGAGAACGAGGCCCGCGGTCAGCCCAAAAATGATCGCCAAGACACCGACGCCGTAGAGGGTCATCGTTCCGTCCTCGAGCACCGCGGCCTTCTTGCGCAGGACCCGCCGAGCCACGATTCCGCAGACCCAGGTCCAGTGCAGCATCACGTGCACGATCGCTCCGATGAAGAGCAGGCTCAGCAGCCAGAACTGCACTTCGCTCCAGCCGTCGTACCCCATTCCCCAGAGGCGCCAACCGTCCGCTTGCGTCGCGGCCGGAAAGACGAATCGCAGGATGAGCGTCGCTCCCAGGAGAACGACGAAGACGATGAGCAGCACGAAATCGAGAAGGAAGTTGACGACAGCTCGAGACATCATCGCTCGCCGATGACCTCCGAAGTCCAGGGTCGGTCCATTCTGGAACGTCAGCGGCTCGATCTCTGGGGGATGCCGCTCGGGCGGCCCGCCGGGGCACTTTGCGTGCCACGATGAGGATGAAGGATCGATTGCGGGTCGATTCGCCCGGACTTCCATCCAGACGCCTCGAGCTTCCCCGGCGCCGCCCTCGCCACCGGAACGATCCGTCACTAGCGCGAGAATGCCATCCCTGAGTCCGTCTCGCCAGCGAGACTCCCTCCAGAAACTCGCTCGGCCGCCGGAATCCTCCTCGCTGGAGGAGGACTTCGCTCCGGCACAGAGGCGCCCGGCGGCGGTCCCAATTCCAGGAAACGCGGCCCACTCCGTGATACGACCGTGACGCTCGTCGCCGCACCGAGATCCGGCGATGGCGAAGGCGGTGGACCGGAGCCACCGCTTGCCAGGCCCAGGCGCGATCTCCCGGCGCAACACCGGCTGCGTCGCACCCCGGGCACGCCAATTGCCAAGAGCGGCCGCAGCAAGACCGATACATCCTGATCGTCCTTGTTCGAAGGCGATTCGAAATGGCACCCCCTCGCGTCCTGATCGTCGCGACCTTTCCCGGGCTGGCAGATCGCTGCGCGGAGCTCTTGCACGAGCGCGACGAGCTTCGAGTCTATCGCTTGACCGATCCCCGCGCCGCACAGGCGTGGGCCCAGAGAGAGCGCGTCGACTTGCTCGTGATCGAGCTGCCCTTGTCTCCAGATGCCGAAGCTCTCACTCGCCTGGCACGCCAGCAGAACGAACGGCTCGCGGTGCTCGGGCTCTGCTGCACGCGTGCGCCCGAGGAGGACCTTTCCCACGATGCCGTCATCGCCGGCTGCGACGAGATCTTACTCCTCCCCTTCGAGCCGACGTCCTTCACTCAAACCGTGGTCCGCCTCCTCGAAACATGGTTGCCGAGCGGTTCGAGAACCGTCACGTCGGGCATCCCCCAGCCCCCCGAGCTCGCCGGCTCGAGTGAGGCGATTCAAAAGCTCCACGAGATGATCGAGCGCCTGGGACCGCTCGAGGTCGAGGTCTGGATCCAAGGCAACTACGGCTCACCCAAGGCGGAGGTCGCGCGCGCGCTCCACGCCCAGGATCCTAGCCGGACCGGCCCGTTCGTCACCGCCGATTGCCGCATCGAGTCCTCCGGCCTCCAGCTCTTCGGCGACACGCTCGCCATCGCCCGCACTCGCTGGGAGCGCTTGCTCCGGGCCGCGGCCGGCGGCGCTCTCTTCCTCGATCACATCGAGTGCCTACCCGCCCAGCACCAGTCCATCCTCCAAATGTTGCTCGGCGAGCCCGATCAACGCAGCGCTGAGCCGGCGCCCTTGCGCCTCCTCTCGTCCTCTCAGATCAACCTCGAAGACGCCCTCGAAGCCGGCACCTTTCGCCGCGACCTTTTCTACCGGCTGAGCTCGGTGCGCCTCGTCGTGCCACCTCTCGGCCAGCGGCCCGAGGACCTTCCAGAGCTCTCTCACGCGCTGCTGCAGAGGATCAGTCGCCGCAAGGGCCGGCCCGAGCTCCGCTTGTCGAAAGATGCCCTCGACCTCCTCGCCCGCCACGGCTGGCCCGGCGATGTCGCCGAGCTCGAGCACGTGCTCGAGTGCACCTGCGAGCTGACGGACGAAGGGCTACTCGGAGTGGAGGCCCTGCCGGCGGCGTTCCGACAGATCGGAGCCGTGCCGCCGACCCGAAGCACTCCCCAAGCACCCCGCGATTCGAATTGAGTGAGAGGAGCCAATGCTCCGGAGTGCCCGAGCCGAGCGAGCCAGGGACCAAGACTGTCGGTGAGGGCTTTCCCGAGCGAGCTTGGGCCCTCTTCGAGCGTCCAACGGCTCGACGTTCGACTCTCGGCTTTGAAGGGCCGGAGGCTCACTCACGAGGCACCCTGGCTCGGCGCGTCTCCGCTCGATCGTCTGCGATGTCGAGGAAGCGGCTTCCAGCTCGACAGCCGCTCCCCGTCTCGGTCGCGCGGGCTCTGGTTCGGTGTCACCTCGGTGCGTCGATCGCTGGGGCGTCTCCGCCCAGCTCGCGGTTCCAGAAGTCGAGCATGGTCTGGTAGAGGTGCAGACGCGCCGGTCGATCCGAGATCCCGTGCTTGCGCATCGGGTAGAACATCATGTCGAAGGGCTTGTTCGCCGCGACGAGGGCATCGACGAACTGCCACGCGTTTTGCGGATGGACGTTGTCGTCGTAGGTGCCGTGGACGAGGAGCAGCCGCCCGTGGAGGTCGGCGGCGAAGCGGTTGAGGTTCGTGCGCTCGTAGCCTCCCGGGTTGACCTCGGGCATCTTGTTCGCGAACTCCGCCCACTTCGTGTCGTAGAAGCGCCAGTTCGTCAGCGCCGCTACGGCAATGCCCGCTCGGAACTCCTCGCTCTGGGTCATGCCCAGCAAGGTCAACGAGCCGCCACCGCTCCAGCCCCAGATGCCGATCCGCTCCGGATCGACATCCTCTCGCTCCTTGATGTGGCGGATGGCGTCGACGAGGTCGTTCAGCTCGCTGTCGCCATTGAGCTGGAAGAGGACCGTGCTCTCGAGGGTCTTGCTGATCGCCGTCGCGCTCCGATTGTCGACCCGGAGCACGAAGAAGCCACTGCGAGAGAGCACTTGATCGAAGGGATCCGAGCCGCCCCACGCGTTGGCGACCATCGGCGCGGACGGACCACCGTAAACATTGACGATCAGAGGATAGCGGCGACCCGGACGGTAGTCGGCCGGACGGATCAGGCTGGCTGGCATCTCGAAGCCATCGCGAGCCGGAATCGTGAGCAGCTCGGGCTCGACCAGCGCGTACTTGCGAACGAGGTCGGTCCGGGGCGAGGCGAGCACCGAGCGCACGGAGCCGGTTCGATCGTGAAGCCGCAGCGCGGGTGGCGTGACCAAGTCCGACGACTCGGCGACGAAGTAATGCCCCTTTGGACCGGCGGTGATGCGATGCGTCCCGGCCGCAGCCGTCAGGCGCTCGCGCTCGCTGCCGTCCAACCGGCAACGATACAGATGCCGCTCGATCGAGGAATCCGCCTGGCCAGTGAAGTAGATCCAGCCCTCGTCCTCGTCGACGGCGGCGATCGACTGGCTCACCCAGAATGCGCCGGCGGAGCTCCGGACCGACCAGTTGCCGCGCGTCACCGCATTCAAGAGCGTCCCGTCGCTCCGGTACCGATACAAGTGCGTGTAGCCGTCGCGCTCCGACGACCAGAGAAACGCATCTCCCTCGTCCAGGAAGACGAGATCGTCGTGCAGGTTGATCCAGGCGGGATCGTCCTCCTGCAGGATCGGCTGCAGAGTGCCCGCCGAAGGATCGACGAAGCTCAAATCGAGACGATGCTGATCGCGCGTGATGGTCTGAACGGCCAGCCGCCGAGAGTCGGGCATCCAATCGACGCGCGCGACGTACTCATGCTCGACCGTGGTCAAGTCGATCCAATGCCGGTGATCACCTCGGGACCCGACGACCCCCAGACGCACCGAAGGATTCGCGGTACCCGCCTTCGGGTAGCGCTGCGTGATGAGCCGAGCGTACGGCGTGCTCGGATCGAGGAAGTACGCCTCGCCGACTGCCGACTCGTCGGTTCGCAGGAACGCGATCGCTCGCGAGTCCGGTGACCACCAGTAGCCTAGGTCGCGACGTCCGAAGATCTCCTCCCAGTACACCCACGAGAGCGTCCCGTTGAGAACCGTCTCCGAGCCGTCCCGGGTCAAGCGCCGCTCTTCGCCGGTCGCGATCTCCACAGTATAGAGGTCGTTGTCCCTCACGAACGCCACCTGCTCACCGTCCGGCGAGAAGCGCGCCGACATCTCGGGCTTGTCGGTCTCCGTCAAGCGCACGAAGCGGCTATCGTCGAGCTCGAGCAGCCAGAGGTCTTCGCCCATTACGTAGAGCGCTCGCCGGCAGTCGGACGAGAGGTCAGCCGGCCAGGTGAGGGCTTCGGGCAAGGACCCGGCATATTGCTGCCCCAAGGAGCGAAGGGCCTCGGCGGCATCGGTCGCCGGCCGGCGCTCACCGGTCTTCGCGTCCAGCCATTCGAAGGTGCGCTCGGCGTCCGGCAGACGCGGGTCGAGGATCAGCGCCAGCCCGTTTCGGCTCCAGGCCACCTGCGGCACAGCCGTCAACTGGTCGACGTCATCGGAGTGCATCCACGCGACGTCGAGTGGCAAGCGGTCCTGGGCGACGGCGACCTCGATCGTCGGCTCGAGCGGGGCCGAGTCCGTCTGGAGCGGCTGGTCCGAGACAGGCGACTGGCACGCGACGGCGACGAGCCACAGTCCAAGCAAGCAGAGAGCGCCAAGTCGGCTTCTCATCAGACGGTCTCCTTCAGGACGGGTTGAGCCAGTAGAGCCCGGCGTAGAGGTTCGACTCGATCTTACGACCACTCTCGGCGACTGCCTCGAGCCAGGCGCGCACCTCGGACACTGGCACGGCGTGCACGGTGATGTCCTCGGAGTCGTCGCCGCCCCCGGGACCGACCGGCTCCAGGTCGCGGGCGCGGAAGAGATGGCGCCTCTCGCTCGTCATGCCCGATGACGTCTGGGTGATGTTGATCAACTCCAGGCGGCCGGCACGCCAACCGGTCTCCTCCTCGAGCTCGCGTGCGGCGGCGACCTCGAAGTCCTCCCCTGCGAACTGCGGCTCATCCCCCACGAGCCCCGCGGGTAATGCCAGGACCGAGGCGCGGACCGCCGGCCGGTATTGCTCGACGAGCAGCAGCCGGTCGTCGGGCGTCACGGCGAGGATGACGACGACACCGTTCGAATGGACCCGTTCGACGTACTCCCAGCCATCGTCGTCGTAGAGCCGGAGGTACTTGCCCTCCCCGAGGATCCGAGCCTCTCGCTTCATGGTGCTTCTTTCGGGTGCGAGGGTCACCGGGCAGCGCCCGAGGGCTGATCCATCGGGCTGGACGTGGTAGCGAAGGTATCTCAGGACGAAGGAACCGTCAAAGACTCAACTGAGTTCGGCACGAGCACCGCGGACCAACGAGCCGCGTGATGGACTTCGCGGCCGATCGACAGCAGAATCCGGCGCAGGAAGACGGTCGCGCCGTGCGACCGCGGCCCTTCGCGCCCCGCAAGCAGGACCGAGCCACTCGTCGTGACCGACCGCCCGATCAGCCATGCCTGTGCCGGAGAAGGCTCTCTCCCGCCAGATCGGAATCGCCAGTCGTTTCTCATCCTGGCCGTCTTGGCACAAGCCATGACGATCGGCGTGACCTGGCCACTTTGGCAGATCCGCGAGGCGCCGCCGAACTTGCCACTCTTCGCCGTGCCGCAGATCCCCTACGGCTTGCTCCTCCTGGCTTCCCTGGGGCTGATCCTCTGGAAGCGGGCGCTCGGGTGGTGGGTCCATGCCGCGCTGCTCGCCGCCGCGATCCTCAGCGATCAGCTTCGGTTGCAGCCGCAGATGGTCTCGACACCCTTCTTGATGCTGCTCGCGTTTCCGTCTCGCGGCGCACGGGCGCTCGGCTTCGCTCATCTGGCGGCCGTCTGGTTCTTCTCGGGCTTTCACAAGCTGCTCAGCCCGAAGTTCTTCACGAGCATGTCGAGCTGGATGCTGCACACCGTCTGGCCGACAGCGCCCGAGGAGCTGGCGTTGATCTACGGCGCGACGATCGCCTTCAGCGAGGTGTTGCTCGGCATCCTGATCTTCGTCACCCAGCTCCGAAAGGTCGTGGCCAACGTCGGGCTGCTGTTGCACATCGGCATCTTGATGACCTTGATTCCGGTCGGTTGGAACCCCTCGGTCTGGCCTTGGAACATCCTCTTGGCCGCCGCCGGTCCCCTCCTCCTCTGGCACTGGACCGAGTGCCCACGTCGCCTGTGGCTGGCCACTCCCTTTTGGAGCAAGGTCGCGTCCCTCGCCCTCTTGGGCATGCCGTTCCTCTACTACGCCGGCTGGCACGCTCATCTGTGCATCTGCCTCTACACCAAGAACAAGCCGGTGGCGTTCATCCAGCATGCCGGTGAAGAGCAGAAGCGCGTCACGTTCTGGGAGGAGATGGAGGTCCCCATACCGCCGGCGCACGACGCGCTGACTGCTTATTTCAAAGCCGTCGCCCGGCCGGGTGACCTGTACTTCGTGCGCGACCAAAGAGGCTGGGCCAAGGCGAACGGGCTCGCGCAGTACCGGATGTCCTGGGAGATGCTCAACGGCGTGCCGCAAGCCCTCCTTCAAGAGCTCGGCGCCGGACGCCTGGAGAAGATCTCGGGTGACCGGGACATCTTCTACCGCCTCGACTTCGCCGAGACGGCCATCGACGACGCCGCCCTCGAACAGCTCGCCTCGCTCCAAGGCGCCGTCGAGATCGATCTTCGACGGACACCGATCAGCGATGCCGGGCTCACCGCGCTCTCGGGCATTCCGGCCCTGCGACGCGTGTTCGTCGGCGGAACGCGAGTCACCGGGATGGGCGTCGCCGCCTTTCGAGAGAAGCGGCCGAACGTCGACGTCGTCCTCGAGTGATCACTCGGTCCGGGCAGGCTCGGGCAGATGAATACGCGTGAGGTTCTCGATCGCGATGCGGCGGAGCTTCAGGTAACGGTTCGCATCGTGAGCTTGGCGCTGCAACGCTTCGAGAGCGGCCGGGCCTTCGTCACCGAACACGAAGCGAAAGCTGGTCGGCCAATGGTGCTCATACGCGCTGAGCCAGGCGAGCAGCAGCTCTCGCCGTTGCGCCTTGAGGTCGCATTCCATGATCTCGCGCAGAGCCTCCCGAGCTCCTGACGGAACCAAGTCGATCGGCGGCTGCCGACGGATCGGACCGTCCGGGAGCCCGTAGGTCATGAGTTGATTCCAAGCGTCTTCCATGGCCCGTAGTCTATCCGAATGAAGAAGAACCTGACTCGTCAGCAGATCGAGAGAGTCATTCGAGCCGTGACCGATGAGATCGAGGCCGACTGGCTCCTAGTAGGAGGTGCCGCCGTAGCTCTCTGGTATCAGGAGAGCCGATCGACCGAAGGTGTCGACCTGGTCGAGCCTTCGGAAGCTCCGTCTCACCGGTTGGAGCTCCTGAAGACTGCCGCCGCCCTGGACCTTCCGATCGAAGCGTTGAACTCCGCAGCGGACTTCTTCGTGCGAATTGTTCAGCGCTGGGACGAGGATATCGTACTGCTTCGCAGCGGGGCGCGAGGACGGCTGTTTCGACCCAGCCCGACCAACTTCCTGATCATGAAGCTGGCTCGACTGAGTGAGCAGGACCTCGAGGATTGCCGGGCGCTGCTCAGCAGCACAGAAGTGGCAGGGCCCCTGGATCGAAAGCGAGTGCTCGAGGCGCTCGCCGCTCTGCCCGAGGCCGGCGACGTGTCTCTCGACGAGAGGCGCCAGGAACTGCGTCGGCTGATCGACTTCCACCGATGAGGTCGGCAACCGCCGTTGGCAGGATCGGCCGGGGGCGGTAGAGTGCCGCTGGCGAAGCGGGCCAAGATGGCCTGCTCCATCTTCTGACCTTCCGAGCCGAGAGCATTGCGTTCCCCTCTTCGACAGACGGTCTTCGGGCTCCTCGTCTCTCTGAGCGGCACCTTCCTTCTGGGCTGCCAGGACGAGCGGCGCGGCGGAGCGATCCTCATCGTGCTCGACACGGTCCGCGCCGATCACCTCTCGGTCTACGGATACGACCGTCCGACCACGCCGCATCTCGAGAAGCTCGGGCAGGAAGGCGTCGTCTTCGATCAGGCGCTGAGCTACGCGTCCTGGACGTTGCCGTCGGTCGCCAGCATGCTCGCCAGCGGTCCGCCATCGAGCGTGCTGCATCAGGGACGACTGAACCGGTCGGTGGTCGACGCCATCCGCGACGCGGGTTACCGAACGGCGGCATTCACGGAAGGCGGCTTCGTGTCGAAGACCTTCGGGTTCGACCGAGGGTTCGAGCACTGGCGCGAGGTCGAAGGAGCCGTGCACCTCACCCAGAGCGGGTCACCGAACGACGTGCCCGGTGACGGCGGGATCGAGAACACCTTCGCCCTGGCCCGCGAGTGGCTCGAGGAGAATGGCGACGAGCCGTTCTTCCTGTTGATCCACACCTACGAGCCGCACACTCCCTACACGCGCACGACCTTCACCGAAGGCCTCGATCGCGGTGAGCTGCCCGAGACCTTCTCGATGGAGGACCTGAGGCGAGTCCAGAGTGGCGAGCTGGTGCTGGGCGAGACCGAGCGGCGCTACCTGACGGCGCTCTACGACGGAGGGCTGAAGAAGGCCGACGAGGCCGTCGGTGAGCTGCTCCTCGACCTGGAGCGCTTGGGACTCGAGGACACGATCGTCGTCGTGACGTCCGACCACGGCGAAGAGCTGGGCGAGCACTACCCGCGCTACGCGGCGAACCACGGTCACTCGCTGCACGACCCGCTCGTCCACGTGCCGCTCATCATTCGCGATCCGAAGGCAGAGACCCAGGCCCGGATCAGCGAGCAGGTGCGGACGCTCGACGTCCTGCCGACGATCGCGGACCTGCTCGGCGCGAAGCCGCTCTTCGATGCAGCCGGCGAGAGCCTGGGTCCCTGGCTTCACGGCGGCGTGCGCCAGGACCGGATCGCGTACGGATCGGGCACACGCTTCGGTCCGCCGCGCGCTTACCTGCGCCACGCTGGCTTGGACATGAAGTACATCGAGGTCCTGGGCCCCGAGAATCCAAAGACACCTCTCGAGCCACCGCCGCCGGAGCGGGCGCTGTACGACCTCGGCAGCGATCCCTTTGAGCGCGAGAACATCGCCGGTGAGAAGCCCAAGCTGGCCGAGCAGCTCTCCAAGATGGTCGGGCAATCCTTGGTGAAGCGGTCGGCGCAGACGTCGATCGAGATACCGGCCAATGCGACTCCCGAGCTGATCGAGCGCTTGAGATCACTGGGATACATCGAGGTGCAGGACAAGTGAGCGTCTCGAGCGCGGGCAGGAGCAGCGCTTCGACTTGGAAGGTCCGGCTCCTCTTGACGGCGGCCGCTCTGGCTCCGGCCGTGCTGACGCTTTTCGGCGCGAGCCTGTTTCCCTCGGCCTGGGGCGCCGAGCTCCTGCCGACTCCGGACGCGCGCGAGTACGCCTGGATGACGGAGACGCTGGCAGAGGAGGGCCGCTCGACCCTGCCGTTCGGAGACGTACGACTGCCGCCGCGCTATCCGTGGGGCTTCCCGGCGCTCTTGTCGACTCCGGTGCGGATCTTCGGCACGGTGCCGCACTCCTATTATCAACTGCTCATCGCTCTGGCCGCCTTGACGGTGCTCGTCACGGCCGCAGCGACCCTGCACGTGGCCCGCGCGATCCGGTCCGATGAATCGGGCATCGGCCTCGCCGCGGCGGTGCTGGCCGCCACCCTCGCGAGCGCTTTCCTCGCGGCCGGCCCCTTGCTCCTGCGCTACGGGGTGCAGGTGATGTCGGACATTCCCTCGACGTTCTTCGCGGCCTTGATGGTGCCCGGCGCGGCGAAGGTCCTCTTGCGATCCCAAGGGGAGAGTGCCTCGCGGCTCGCCTTGGTCGGTCTCGGATTGGCCGCGGGCTACGCGCCGACG
>JAVJTD010000273.1:0-19676 GCA_040219065.1 Planctomycetota bacterium | reverse complement strand
CCCCCCTCCTGGCCCCCGACTCCCATCCCCGCGTCGATCTGCCATGGCGGAAAAGCTACCAACCTCTCGCCTTCGCCGCCAGCGATTTCCCCTAACCGTTTGCCACGGCTCTCAGTGAGATTGAGAAAGACTGAGCCCTGTTCTCGAGATCTTCTTGGTGGTTCCAATCGTGATGTTCATCCCGTTCCAGAACGCAGAGCAGGCCAGGATTCGGAACCAAGATACCCTGCGACGTCGCGAAGCCATTCGCTCCAGAGACCTCGCCTCGGTCCCGCCCAAACCTGTCGAAGGGCTCCATGCCCGCTCCTCGTCCCGCAAGGCCAGTTGGATGACCCTCGACTTCCACTGCCCGGTGCCGCCTTCGATTCCCGAGCCGGAATCGGTCGCCTCGCGCATTCGAGAATCGCTGGTGGACGCCGATCGTGAGTTCTCCATCGATCGACTCGAGCGCAGCGGTGATCGCCTGCGGGGGCGAGTCGTCTTTCCCTGGCGAAAGGGCGACGGTTATCTCCTGCAGGAGAAGCTCCTGAAGACGATCGCCCAAGAGCTCAGCGTCGATCGAAACGATATCGATCTCGAGTTCCAAGAGACCCTGCTTCGTCCGGCGACGGTCCTCGACCGCTGAGCCTCAGTCCTCGATGTGTCGCAGGAAGACCCCGCTGGTCCGGTACTCGTAGCCGGCATCGGCGAGGAACTCGGTGAGCCTCGGGTCTCCCTGCTCCATCTCGAACAGGATCCCACGGAACCGGTTTCGCACGGCGTAGTCCGCGAGGAACTCGAAGATCCGGCGCCCGATGCCGCGCCCGCGCAGCTCCGAGACGACGATCACCATCTCGATGAAGAGCCCCGGTCCGCCCAGCTCCACCCGGAGATGCGGCAACAGATGAAACGCACCGGCCACTCGTCCATCGACGTCTGCCACGAAGAGACCGCCTCGGCCAGGAGTCGCCCGGTCGAACGCCGCCTCGATAAAGCTCTCGGCGGCATCCTGCGCCGCGTCGAGGGCGAGCTGGTCGAGGTATTCTTGGACGAGCGGCACGAGCGCCGAGCGATCGGCCTCTTCGGCGCGCCGGAATCGAAGCTCCATGGGTCTGCCTCCGGTCTGGTGCCCGCCGAAAACGGCGAGTGTGAAACGAGTCCGAAATTTCGCGGGGCTGTCTGGACGATCGAGACCCAGACCTCCCGCTCGGCGTCGGTCGGACGCACCGCGCCTCGGCGAGCCGGGACCTTCATACGATCTGCTCCGGCGGCGAGTCGGCCTCTTCGATGGGAGCGTCGTCCCCGCTCCAGAGTGCGACACCGCGACGACACCCAGAGAGGAATCGCACGAGGGAGGCGATCTCGGGGAGCCGCGAGTGTTGTTCGAGGTCCTTCAAGACCCGCTCGTCGAGGACACCGCGAGGGAAGAGCCTCGCGAACGCCTGAGACAGTGCTTCGCGAGTCGCGAGATCGAACCCCGCGCGCCGCAAGGCGACGACGTTCAGCCCTCGCACGACGCCGTCCCGCCCGACTTGAGTGAAGGGCGGTACGTCGAGCTCGATGCGAGCACCGGTCGAAACGCGCGTAAATCGACCCAGCCGCGCGAAGGCCTCGATCGTGGCACCGGCGCCGACCGTCGCCTGATCCTCGACCACGACCTGGCCCATGAGCTGCGCGCCGCTCCCGATCACGATATTGTCCCCCAGGCTGCAGTTGTGGGAGACGAGCGCCCTCACCTGGATCCGGTTGCGATTGCCGATGCGCGTGACCGCGCCTTCGCCGGTATCCCGGTGGATGACCGCGTGCTCGCGGATGACGTTGTCGTCCCCGATGACGCAGCGCGAGCCCTCACGTCCCGGCTGTCCGACCTGCGGGACGTGACCCACCACCGCCCCGGGGTGCACCTGACAGCGGGCACCGATCGTGGTGCCGCTCCCGATGAAGCTGCCGGACCAGAGCCTGGCTCCCGGGCCGATGCGTACGTGCGGCTCGACGACAGCGAATGCATCGACCATCGCATCGGGCGCGACCTCCGCCGAGTCGCTCACGATTGCCATCGGATGAATCGCCATGCTCCGTCCCTCGCGCGCCCTGATCGAAGCGGCACCATCGCCGAGATGGGCCCGAGCGTCAATCCCCGTCGCGATCGCCGCTCTCGGATTCCTCGGGCCGCCCTTCGCCCAGACGCTTCCGAATCGAATCGGCCCAGCTCTCGGTGCGGGCGTCCCGCTCCTCGAGCCCTTCATAGCGAGTGAGCCACTCCCGCGCCGCATCGACCTCGCTCGCCTCGAGCGCCAGCTCCGCCAGGTGCAGGAAGGCGTCACCGTGCTGGGACAGGAGATCCAGCTCCTCGGCGGCCTCGAGGGCCCGCTCGAAGCTCTCCTTGGCGGCCTCGGGCTTGGCGGCATCGCGTTGCACGACACCGAGGAACATCAAGACCAAAGGATTGTCGGGCAAGAGCTCGAGCGACTGGCGACACCGCTTCTCGGCAGCCTCGAAGTCCTTGGCCTCCCAGCTCCGGCGCGCCGCCAGGAAGAGATCCCGCGCGACGCCTTCGGCTCGCTCGGCATCCGTCGGTCCCGCCGGAGCTTCGGGCTCCTTCTTCGGGACGACCTCGCCCCGGGCTTCGGCGACGATGCGCTTGGCCGTCGTGAGGTCGAGCGATCTCGGTCGCAGTGAGATGGCCTTCTCGAAGAAGGCGATCTTGTCGGTGTCGTTACCCGCGATCATCGCCTCGATGCCACGCTTCTTGTAGAGGCCGGCGAGCGACTCACGCGTCATCAGGTCCCTCGGCTCGCTCTGGAGCACGACCTCGAGATGCTCGCAAGCCGTGACGAGGTCGCCCTCGGACTCGGCGATCTGCGCCAGGATCCGGCGCGCCGAGAGCGTCTCGACGATCTTCATCGAGGCCGCGGCCGCCTCGCGCGCCGCCTCGAGCGCCCCTCTCTGCAGCAGCGCCTGAGCCCGCGCCAATTCCACCGCCGCCAGTCCGCGCTCGGCCTCGACGTGCCCCGGGCAGTCCGCGAGGATCTCCTCGTAGAGCCTTTTTGCTTCGTCGAACGCCTGCGTCTCGCGCAACCAGATGTCCGCTTGCAGCAAGCGAAGCTCGAGATGGTCCGGCTCGATCTCTCGCCCGAGCTCGATCTCGGTCAAGGCACCGACCGGGTCGTTGCTCGCCAGGAACAACCTCGCCGCAAGTGCGAAGACGCCCGGGTCCTCCGGCCAGCGATTCTGCGCCACCTGCAGTTGCCGTCGCGCCTCGAGCAAGCGCTCGGCAGCGAGGTCCACTCGAATCAGATCGAGCAGGGGCGCGAGCTCGTCGGGTTTCTCGGCAGCCTCCCAGGCGTACAGGGCTCGGGCCTTCGAGAGCTCGTCGCGGACGGTCTCGGAGTCGACAGACGCGCCGGCCTGCAACGCCAAGACGGCCTGGTTGAAGTGCAAGACGGCCAGGTTGTGCTTGGCGATCGGTGCCACGGCTTCCGAGGTGGACGCTTTCTCGAAGGCCAGCTCGGCGTCCTCGAGCTTGCCTTCCACGAGCGAGAGATGCCCGTCGATCACATCGAGCTGGGCCGAGAGCTCCTCGAGGCTCTCGTCGCCTCGGACCTCGATCTGTCCGAGCGCACGGCGCGCCTTTTCGAGCGAGGCGCGGCCGGTGGCGATCTGACCACGCTGCATCGCGAGCTCCGCCCGCGTGCGCTCGAGCTGGTACCGGCGACGATGATCCTTCTCGGGAACGGGCGCCCCGGCGAGGAGCCGGGAGGCCTCCTCGAGGGTCGACGAGCGTTGATGCGTCGACACACCGCAGAGATCCTGCGAGGAGTCCCGGAGATGGAGGGCGAGGTTCATGCGGGCGACGTAGCTCGACGGCTGCTTCTCGAGCGTGTCGCGCCAGAGCGTCTCGGTGCTCGACCACACCTGCGTCCGCTCGTGTGCCGACCAGGCGAAGCCGGCGGTCACGTACAAGCCGAGCACGACCGCGGTGGCACGCGCCGCAACGAGATGCCGCTTCATCAGCCAAGCGCACGCCCCGGCGAGCACGAGGGCCATGCCGATGCTCGGGATGTAGAGGTAGCGGTCGGCCGCCAAGAGATCCGTCTCGGGAAACACGCTGTTGAACGGCAAGAGCGCCACCAGCGCCCAGAGTGCTCCGACGGCCGCCAGCGGCGAGCGGCGCGCGATCCAGATCAACAAGACGCCGAGAGCGATGAGGAGCCCCCATCGCGCGGCGAGCTCGGTGCCCCCGACGATCATCGTCGACGGGTAGCTCGCGGACAGCCAAAACGGCGCGACGAGGTTGCGAGCGAGGATGAACGCGGCGGCCGTGAATCGCTCGACGACTTGTCCGCCGATGCCGAAGCGACCCGCACCCTGTTGCTGGGCGAAGTAGATGTGAATGAACAGGGCGGCTGCGGTGACACCGGCGGCACAGATTGCCAGGATGCGCCAGTCGCGGCTCCTCTTCCCGAGCCACCAGAGCGTGATCGCGGCCAGACCGGGGTAGACGATCGTGGTGCCCTTGGTGAGGAGCGCGAGCGCCAAAGCGACGAGCGTCGCGGCGCCGAATCGCCAGTCGACCCGGTCTGCTCGACAGGCTCGGATCCCCGCGAAGATCGCGAACCAGAGGAAGGCCATCGACAAGACGTCCTTGCGCCCCGACGCCCAGACCACCGACTCGGCATGTGCGGGCATCAGGCTGAAGATCACTGCCGCGAAGAGCGCCCAGCCGAAGCGACCAGAGACCCACCACGCGAGCAGCATCACGGCGGCCGCATTGAAGATCGACAGGAGGACGTTGCCGAGATGGAAGAACAGCGGGTTCAGATCGAAGAGCGCACGATCGACCGCGAGCGACAAGAAGTAGAAGGGAACGTAAGCATTGAAGGTCGGCGAGTTGAAGAGGTCGCGCACGTTGTCGAAGCTCAGCTCGGCGATCTTCTCGTTGTCCACGATCGCCGTCGGGTCGTCGTAGTTGACGAACTCCCCGCGCCAGACAGAGACCCCGTAGAGCCCGCCTTGAACGGCGACCAACAGCAGGATCGCCAGCCAGAACCGAGTCCGAACGCTCATGCCGGTGCTCGACACCTGTCCTCGAGAGTAGGCCGCCGCAGCGGCATCGGTCACCTCGGTCCGTCGAGGCGCAAACCTGTGACTCTACGAGCGTCGGCGAAGGCGAGCAAGCACGATGTCGCATCCGAGCCGAAGGCCCCCGGCGCGATCGGATCACGATTCGAGTGACACCATGCGGCCGCGCTCTCGGCACGAGGCCGCCGGAAGCGACCGGACCGGGCTCACTCGCCGGCGGTGAGCTTCTCTGCCACCCGGACGATGTCGCTCGGCTCCCAGCGGCTGCCCGGGAAGGTCTGCACCAGCTCGCCGTTCTCGTCGATCACGAAGGTCTTCATGTTGTGATCGAACAACGCCGGCGCCTTCTCCTCGTAAGTGATCCCGAACTTGTCGCGAGCGATGACGGCGATGTCGTCGGGATGGCCCGTCAGCACCCGGAACTTCAGGTCCTTGCTCTGCGAAAAGATCGCGAGGTTCTCCGGCGTGTCGTTCTTCGGGTCGAAGGAGATCGCGATCACCTCGGTCTCGGGTGCCTTCTCGCCGACACCCTTGGCGACCTCCTGCAGCTTGCTCAGCAGCATCGGGCACATGTTCGCGTCCGGGCACGAGCGGTAGAAGAAGCTCAGGATGACGGGCTGACCGCGAAAATCCGAGAGGCGCACGTCCTGCTCGTCGACACCGAACAGGAGGAAGTCCAAGCCTTCGGGTTGAGTACGTGACGGGAGGAGCTGCGCGGCCTGTTGGGTCTCATCACCAGAGCCCGGGCCCTCGCCTTGAACTCCTTCGCCGCCACACGCCGTCGCCAGGATCGCCAACCACAGGATCGATCGTCTCATGGGTCCGTTTCGTTTCGGTGTTCGCAAAGTTCGAGAGTGCCCGCCGAGCGATCCATGTTCATCGATCGCGGTCTCGGATTCGAGCCTCGTTCTCGAGAGTGGGACATCTGTGCCGGGAACAGAATGCTCACTCTCTCGCGCGGAGCCAAGACTCGAGGCACAGGAGGCACCAGAGCTCGCGGGCGTGGATGGTGTCTCCCGTGATGGCGCTCTCGATGACCTCGTCCTCGAAGAGCTCCCTCACCCGGGCGCCTCGGCTCTGCAGCCGCTCTGAGAGGAAGCCGCGCCAGGGCCCCTTCGCCCACGAAGACAGAGGCACCGGGAAGCCCATCTTGTCTCGGCGTTCCACGATCGAGGCCGGGACCCAAGGTCGCGCCACCTCGCGGAGCAGGCCCTTCAGGCGGCCGTCCTTCATGCGCTCACGGGGATCGATGGCCAGCACCGACCGGACGATCCCTGGATCGAGGAGCGGCACGCGCGCCTCGACCGAGTGCGCCATCGAGATGCGGTCCTCGACGTGGAGCAGCGCCTGAAGCGACGTCTCCGCCTCGAAGCCGAGCACGCCCGAGAGCAAGTCGACTCGTGTGAGCTCATCGAACCGCGCCCGCGCCGACTCCTCGATCCCGAGATCCTTCGCCCTCCTTCGCCACTCGGGACGCAGCCCGCTCAGCAGCGGCCCCGATCGCAGCAGCAGTCGCCAATAGCCCTCACGCGCATCGGCGCCGCCTCCGCGGAAGCGCTCCCACAGCGGGCGGTACCCATCGAGCTGCGCCAGCTCCGGCCAGCGCTTCACCGAATCGGCCGACACTTGCCCATTTGAGCTAAAGTGTATTCCTTCATTCCATCGTTGCTCGCCCCAGGCGAGGAGATGGCGAGCGTAGCCGCCGAACAGCTCGTCGCCGCCCAGCCCCGAGAGCAGCACCCGGTCTCGCTGGCCCACCTCGCGATAGAGCATCCAGAGCGCCAAGGCGCCCGGCCCGGCCGCTGGCTCGTCCAAGGCCCGAATGACCGCGTCGAAGTCGTCGCGTATCGCTTCGGCGTCCCCGGTCACGACGATCGAGCGGTACGCGACCTGCTCCGAGAACGGCACCGCGAATGGCGTTTCGTCGAATGCCTCGCCCCCTTGGAAGCGACCGGTGTACGCGTGGGGCGCCGGTCGCGCGAGCGCCGCGACCACCGACGAGTCGAGCCCCCCGCTCAGCGCGACGCCCCAGCTCACCTCGAGAGGACGCTGCGATCGGACGGTCGCCTCGAAGAGCTCGGGCAACCCGTCCCCCTGCGCCCGCCCCGCTCCGCTCCCGAAGGCCAGGAGGTCCTCACCGCCAACGCGCCGAAGGCGTCCCTCGTGCAGCCGGTACAAGCCGGGCAAGATGCGCCGGACGCCCTCGAACATCGTCCGCTCCGAGAGCGTCTGCTGGAAATGCACGTACTCGAGCAGGCCCGCCTCGTCGCGGCGGAGACGCTTCGAGAGCAGCTCTTCGAGGCCTCCGATCTCCGAAGCGAGCGCCGAGACACCCTCCCCTTCGGCGAGGTAGAGAGGCTTGACGCCGAGAGGATCCCGGCCGAGCCAGAGCTCTCCTCGGGAGCGGCTCCAGGCGAGGTAGGCGAAGATGCCGCGAGCCCCTTCCAGGGCGGCCGGACCGTGGCGCTCGAGCAGCTCCCCGGCGAGCTCGGTGTCGCTGTGGGTGCGCAAGACGGCACCCGCGTCCTCGAGCCGAGCGCGCAGCAGATCGGTCTCGTAGAGCTCGCCGTTGAAGACGAGGATCGTGTCGCCGCTGCGCGTGACGAAGGGCTGGGAGCCGCCTTCTGGATCGACGATCGCCAGTCGCGTCGCGCCGAGCACGACCGAGCGATCGTCGCTCCACAGGTCGCGTCCGTCCGGACCGCGATGATGCAGCTTCGAAAGGGCCCGCTCCATGGCAGCGAACGCTCTAGGCGAGACGGGTCCGATGATTCCGGCGACGCCGCACATCAGCGCCGTCCCCGATGTCGTCCGAGCAGCCGCTCGAAGGCGATGCGCACGAGCAGCCCGACGTGGGACATCGCCGTGCGCACGACCTTCATCTTCGAGACGCCGGCAGGCCGCTCACCCAGCCGCGAAGAGATCTCGACCACCCTGGCCCCCGACAGCTTGGCGCGCACCAGGATCTCGGCGGCGGCGAGGAAGCCGTCGGCCCGAAAGCGCAGCCCTTTCAGCCAATCGGCCCGGTACGCCCGGAACGCGCAGGTATAAGTCGTCACGCCCTCCGACGCCGGCCCCAGGGCCAATCGGTACGCGAGGGACGCCGCCCTCGAGAGCAGCCGCCTGCCGAGCGGCACCTGCCTCGAGAAGTCCTCGGCATTCGCGAACGGTGTGGCCGTCGCCACTTCGCAGTGATCGAGAGCGTCCAGCAGCCGCAGCACGTCTTCGACGGGATACACGCAATCCGCGTCGTAGCAGACGACCGCTTCACCGCGCGCTCGACCGAATCCGGTGCGCATCGCTGCCCCGACACCCCGATTCCGCTCGTGGGTGACGACCTCGGCCTCTTCGAGTCCACTCACCAGCTCGCGCAGCATCAGCGCCGTGCCATCGGTGCTGCCGTCGTCGACGAAGACGAAGTGCGCGCGGCGGCCGCTGTCCCGAAGGCAATCTTGGAGGCGCCCCATCGACCCGGCGAGGTGCGAGCGCATCGCCGCCTCGTTGAAGACGGGAATCACGAGGCTGACGCGCTCGATCTTCACATCTCACCTCGCGGCCGACGAGCGATGATGCCGGTGGGCACCGGAAGTCGCTCGCAGCCCTCGAACCCTTCCGCCTCGAGCCAGCCCTGCACCTCCTCGAACGAGTGGTGACTCTGGTACGGCGGCGAGAGCCAATCCCAGACGACCTGAGCGCACTGCTGCCACGAGGCGCGCCCTAGCCGGGTCTGGCTGTACGTCGGCACGACGCTGAGGAGCGGCACGAGCGCCGTGCACAATCCGCCCAGCACCGGATTCGGCAGGCGCGTGGTGACCGCTCGCCCCGCTCGATGCACGCTCTCCCAGAGCACGCTGCCGCGCGGATAGACCCAGAGGTAGAGGTAGCCTCCGGGCCGGACCAGCCGGGCGAGGGCCGAGACGGCTTGCCGGGCATCGGGCGTATGGTGGACGACGCCGTCGCAGAAGACGAGATCGAAGGACTGCGGTGCCAAGGGCGGATGTCGCAGGTCGCCGCGCACGCGCAGCACCGAAGGGGGATCGCCTTCTCGATCGAAGCCGATGCCGCGACCGAGGTCGAGGCCGACGATCGTCTTCGCGCCGAGAGCGGCGAGCTCGCGCAGGTATCGGCCGTGACCTGCGCCCGCATCGAGGACCGTCTTGCCCGGGTAGAACGACGCGTCGATCGAGGACCCGATGCGATCCGAGACGAGATTGGCTCGCATCTCCTCGGGCGTCTTGCCGAAGATCCGCTCCTCTCTTCCCCAGCGTCGCCATTGGTACTCGAAGCGGCGCCGGGTCTGAGCCTCGACCGTGTCGTCGACGAAGGTCGGGATACCGTCTTCGATCGGGTACCGCCGGCCGCTGCCACGCGCGACGAGCCGGCCCGACTCACCGCTTCCCTGCAGCGAGAGCGCCTCCCCTGAGACGGGGCAACGCAGGAGGCCGAAGCCCTTGGGAATGGTCGATGTCTCGCTCACGCGGCTCGTGGACTCATTTCCAGTTACGAAGGAACCCTCACTCGCTCGCCGCACTCTCGTCGAGGAGGCGCTTGACGAGACGGATGTCGTCCCAGGTATCGCGCTTCGCCGGTGGATTACGCAGCAGATACGCCGGATGCCATGTCGGAACCACCTGGCAGCCCTGCCAGTGATGGACCTTGCCGCGCAGGGACGTCACGCCGCGCGTCACTCCGAGCACCGCCCTCGCCGCATGTGAGCCCAAGGTGCAGATCACCACCGGCCGAATGATCGCGATCTGCCGCTTGAGGTAACCGATGCAGCAAGCCACCTCGTCGGGCCGCGGATCGCGATTGTTGGGCGGGCGGCACTTGAGCACGTTGGCGATGTAGACGTCCTCGCGCCTGAGCTGGATCGACTCGATGATCTTGGTGAGGAGCTGGCCCGCCTTGCCCACGAACGGTCGGCCCTGCTCATCCTCGTCCGCGCCCGGGCCCTCGCCGACGAACATCACCTGCGCCGAAAGGGAGCCCTCTCCGAAGACGACGTTCGTCCGGGTCTCGGCCAACCGGCAGCGCGTGCAGGCGTTGGCCTCTTCGCGCACGTCCTGGAGGGCGATCTCGGGTGGGATGATGATCTCGTTGGTCGCGGGCGCGAGCGGCTCCCGCGGAGCGGAGGCCTTCCGAGACGACTCAGGCGCTTTTGAAGCTTCCCTCATCGGCTCGGGCTGCGCGGCCTCTCGCGGGATCTCGGCCGCGGAAGGGACCGGCCTCGGCTCGGGCTTGCGAGCATCCGTCTGTCCGAACAGCTTCTCCAGCTCGACGTGTCGCCGCAGCGCCGCAATCAGGTCCCTGGGATCGAGGCTCTCCTCGCTCATGCCTGGAGCTGCCCTTCGACCTCGAAGTCCGAGGCCAATTGGTCGAGGCGCACCGGCGCCAGGGTGTTGTCCAGTCCACTCGGACCGTCGAAGGTGACCTTGATGAAGTTTTGAGTGAGACCCGACCAGCGTCCCCGATCGTCTCGATCCTCGACCAGCACCGTGACCACTTGGCCGAGATGCTCCTCCCGGAAACGGCGGGCATCGCGGCGCTCGATCTCCTCGATGCGGCTCTTGCGCTCTCGGATCACCTTGGGATCGATGCGGCTCCGCAGCTTCTCGGCGGGCGTGCCGGGCCGAACGCTGTAAGGGAAGAGATGGATCTTCTGGAACCGCGCCCGCTCCACCGTCTCGAGCGATTGCGCGAGCTCGGTATCGTCCTCGCCGGGAAATCCGACGATCAGGTCGGTCGTGATGGCGACATCGGGGCGGGCGGCGCGCGCCGCCTCGACGCAGTCGAGGAAGTCCCCGCTGCGATACAAGCGGCCCATGCGCTTCAAGGTGGCATCGCATCCGCTCTGCAGAGGCAGATGGAGATGACCGCACAGCCGAGGCTCTCGGCCGAGCAGGTCGATCAGGCGCGGCGTGACCTCGTTCGAGTCGAGGCTGGAGATGCGCAGGCGTGGCAGCTCGGTGCGAGCGAGGATCTCCTCGACGAGATCGGCGAGCTCGAGGCGAGGTGACAGATCGTGACCGAAGAGGCCGATGTGGATGCCGGTGAGGACGACCTCGTGGTGACCGCTCTCATGGATGCCGCGGATCTCGGTGACGATCTCGTTCAGAGCACGACTGCGGCTGGCGCCGCGCACGAAAGGGATGATGCAGTAGGTGCACTTGAGGTCACACCCGTCCTGGATCTTGACGAAGACCCGGTGCCGCCCTTCGAAAGAGCGCACGCCGGCCGGCGTCGCGACCTCGGCATCGAAGCCCTCCTCTTCCAGGAAGAGCTGCACCAGCCGGTCCTTGTCGGCGTGCCGGAACACGCGCCCCACACCCACCAGATCCTCGAGGCGCTCGAAGTCGGTGTCCGCCATGCAGCCCGTCACCAGCACCCGGGCCGCAGGGTTCCGCCGCATCGCCCCCCGGATCGTCTGCCGCGACTTCTTGTCGCTGACCCCGGTGACGGTGCAAGTGTTGATCACCACGACGTCGGACGCCGCATCGAACGCGACCTCCGAGAAGCCCTGCGAGAGGAAGCCGTCACGGATCTGCTGCGTCTCGTACTGGTTGACCTTGCACCCGAGGGTGAGGAACGAGACACGATGATTCTGGCTGGCTACGAGCACCGAGTGAGAGTCTCCTCAATGTGCGGTCGATGAAGATGGCGGCACAGGTCCGCCGATTCTGGGGCGATGCGCGAGCGAAGGCAAGACGCACTCTTCGAAGGAGGCGGCGGGTGGCGAGTGCTGTTCCGCAATCGCGCCGCTACGGGCGGGACGTCCATGCGTCTGTGTCTCCGGCCGCTGCCGGGTGCTGGCTGGAGGCCCAGGGCTCCATCCTGACTCCGGAACGCAGCGTGGCCTCTCGCCGGGGCTGGAAGCCCGGGCTGGAAGCCCGCGCTTGCAGTCGTTACGATCGATCTTCGTCGGGACCTGCCTGGGCACCGTCGAACGCGAGGATGGCGGCCAAACCTGCAAGCCGCATCGTCGCTCATCGAAAGGGGACTGAGAAAACCGCGATGCTGGGTTCCCAGAGCTATTGGGGCATCGACGTCGGCGCGACCTCCGTCAAGCTGGTCCGTCTGAAGAAGGTCGGCACCGATCTCACGCTCGTCGAGTGTGACGTCCATTCGCTGGGCGATGACTTCGATCGCCTCGATCCGGACGGGCAGCGCAAGCGCCTGGCCGAGACGCTGCGCGGAATCGCCGACGCTCATGGGCTGGGGCCGGCTCATCACCTGACCGCGGCCATCCCGGGACAGTCGGCCTTCCCGCAGATCGTCTCGATCCCGCCCGTCCACGAGGACAAGGTCGGCGAGCTCGCCCGTTACGAGGCCAGCCATCGAGTCCCGTACCTGCCCGAAGAGGTCGTCCTCGGATACGAGAAGCTGCCCGGCGAAACGGTCAACGAGACGCGGCTGTTCGTCCTGAGCCTGCGCAAAGACATCGTTCAGTGGTACCTCGAAGCCTTCCGCGAGGCGGGCCTGTCCGTCGATGCTCTGCAGGTCGCCCCCCTCGCCTTGTACAACTACCTCGACTTCGACCAGAAGATCTACGTACCGACGGTCCTCCTCGACATCGGGCGCACGACGACCGACATCGTCTTGACCACCGAGGACCGGCACTGGTTCCGAACGCTCCCTTTCGGCGGGGACCAGTTCACCAAGGCGCTCGCGGCGGCGGCCCACTCCGATTTCGAGAAGGCCGAGCGGCGCAAGACCGGAGACAAGATCTCGGCCGAGGACATGACGCGAGTGCTTCGCCCGCAGCTCGAGCGGCTGCGCGAGGAGATCGAGAAGGCCGCCGCATTCGGCCTGCCCGGCTTCTCCATGAGTCAGTTCGGGCGCGTCTGGCTGCACGGCGGCTCGGCCGATCTCGCCGGACTCGAAGACTTCATCCGCGCCGCCTTCCCCCACGCCAAGGTCCAGCGCCTCGCCGCGCTGCGACGGCTTCACATCAACAAGTCGGCGTACACCCGCGAGCTCCACGATCATTTGGGCCGAATCGGCGCTGCGCTCGGAGCGGCCATCCAAGGCGCCGGTCGGGCGACCAACCCGCTGCAGCTCCTGCCGCACCGCGCCTCGCGGCCGGCAGCGGGTGTGTTGTTCGTCGAGATCGCCTGCGCCTTGCTCTTGGTCCTCTTGGTCTTCACCTCGAGCTGGCTCGTCGAGTCGGAGGCGGAGGCCCTGGAGAGTGGGACGGCGGCGGCGACGGCAGATCTCGAGGACACGGCCGCGCTCGCGGAGGAGTCGCGATCGGAGTGGCGCGACTTGATCCGGAGTCGCTCGGAGCTGGCGATCCTCGGCAGTGTGACGAGCAATCAGACCCGGATGGTGAGTCGTCTCGGCGAGCTGCTCGAGGCGATGAAACCGTTCGGTGAGAGAGGTCTGAGCGTCCGGCTCCTGGAATCGCGAGGTGGACTCGACGGACCCTCGTCCGGTGAGCTCGAGCTGACGGTGCCGCTGCCGGGCGAGGACTCGCCGGCGAAGCTATTGGAAGAAGTGACCTCGGCACTGCAGTCCATCGTGGGCGAGTCCTTGGTCGTGGAGCGGCTGAAGGCGAAAGACACCGAGAGCGCCCTCGCCTACCGCCTGAAGTGGCGGAGCGGGGAGGGATCATGAGCACGCCCGTTCGCGTCCTCCTCGGCACGGTCGTCTTGCTCAGCCTCACGGCGGCTGGGTTCTGGGGACTGTTCGAGCGGCTGGGACCGGCCTTGATCGAGCGCGGCGACCAGCGATTTGAAGTAGGCCCCCTGGAAGCGAAGTGGCAGAGGCTTCGGCGCCGGCACGCGACGATGCCGCCGACTCGGGAGCGGGTGGCGCTGGAGCAGGAGTCGCGCCAGGTGTCCGAACAGCTCGCGGAGCTGCGCGCCTTGGGAGTCGGTGACTGGCTGGCGAGCTGGGAGGCGGGCTGGTCCGAGGATCCCTTGGCGTTCCCGGCCGAATATGCTCGCCGGAAGCAGGATCTCATCGGCTCTTTTCGCGAGGCGGCTCGAGAGGCGGGAGCCACGGTCCCAGAGGCGGCGATCCTCTCGGAGGTGGTGCTCCCCCATTACCCTTGGGAGCTCGAGAGCCGCGCGCCCGACTCCGCGGAGCGAAGGGCGGTCCAGGAGCGCTTCGTCTTGATGGACCGGATCGTCGGAGCGGCGATGGCCACGGGAGTCTTCGATCTGGAGAGCGTCTCCTTCGTGCGGGGGAGCGAGTTGGAGGCTCCGCGCGGGAGCGCGCTGCGGTTGATTCCGCTGCGGATCGAGGCTCGGGCCGGCCTGAGCCGGTACGAGGCGTTCCTGCGGCGGCTGCTTCGGGACCGGGAGAGCGGTGTCGCGGCGTTGATCGAGCGCCAGAGCCTCGAGCCCTTGACGGGTCGAGAGTCGCGCCGGGATGGCGAGGAGATGAAGCTCCGCTTCCGCTTGGACTTGACCGTGATCGGTGTGCCGTGAGAATGACGGGCACCGCATCGAACCCGGGACGACCTGACCTTGGATCTCACACAACTGCGTGATGCTGACGCACATCGGCAAAGTAATCGTATTGACGACGATAGGCCTCTTTGCTATCGTCCTCGCCCTCAAGCTCTTTGTGGACGGGCCTGTCCAGCGAAGTCACGACGAGCGCATCGTTTCCGTGCACGAAGCGGTGACGCGAGCGCGTGATCAGGGTTGGTCCTCCAGCGAAGGGGATCCGTGGAATAGGAGTCCGCTGCCGGATCACGTCGGAGACTACCGTTCAGGTAGGCTGCGTCCGTTCGATCTCGGTGCGACCCCCGATGACATCTTTTACTCAGAGGAGGAGATCCGGCCTGCTGGCGAGGCGCCGGTCGCTTCGTCCCTGCAGCTCGACCCACCGCAACAGGTCCAAGCGGTCGCCTCCCTTTCGGGCATCGACTTGGTCTGGAGCCCCGACGCCGACAATGATGCCCTCGACGTGGGATACCTCGTCTATCGCTGGAGCGGGATTGAGCGCCCCGAAGCGCTCATGACGCAGCCTTCGAGCACTCCGGTGTATCACGACGACCAGGTCGAATCGGACCGAGAGTATCGCTACGCGATCCTTTCGGTTCTCGAGCGGGACATCTTGGGAGTGCGAACGCGGGTGCGCAGCGCGTGGAGTGAGGTCCTGACGGTCCGTTCGGCGCAGACGCGGCGGATTCGGTTCGCGGATCTCGAGAGCGAAGGGGAAGCCCGGTTCCTGGTCGAGGTGCATCACGGAGGCGCCTGGCAGACCCAGGCCTTTCTCGTGACGCTGGGCGATCGTATCGGTCGAGACGTCGACGGGCTTCCTTTCGGCTCGGACTATCGCCTCCTGGCGCTGGACGAGCGGATGCAAGAGGTGCCCAAGAGCCGCCAGGTGGTGGCGTTCGATCGAGACGGCCGCGTCCAGGTGAGCGAGGAGTCGGGCGAGCCCGCCTACGTGGAGGTGACCGAGATGGAACAGGAGATCTTCAGCGTGGCGGTGGTCGAGAGACGCTCGAGCCGCGAGACGTTGGAGCTCCGAGCCGGCGAAGGTCCTCCTGGGACCGACTGAGAGATCGATAAGAGTCGGGGGCTTCAATTAGGGGCACCTCGGCGTCCGCACCCGCGGACGTCCGCTTCGCGTCCTGTTCTCGAGAGAGAAGGAACCACCATGATGAGACCGATCACGCTGGGACTGCTGATCGCCTTGGGAGTCGGCGCAGTAGCCTGCCAGTCTTCGCCGGGCAGCGATTCCGAGCGGGCCAAGGAGCCCACTCAAGAGTCCCTGACGGCGCAGTCTCCGGCCAGCGCTTCGAATGCGACCTTCCCGGAGGTGATCGATCCGGCGGAGCCTGCATCCGCTCAGGACGATGACCGGATGGAGCTCCTGCGCGACCAGGAGCAGAAGGTCATCGAGCAGTTCATGACCCGCGGCCGAGAGGCCTTCGAGCGGAGTGAGTTCGAAAAGGCCCAAGAGGCCTACGCTCATGTGCTCGAGCTGGACCCGACCAACACCGAGGCCCGGGATCGGTTCAACCTCATCGGAGAGCTGCTCGGACAGCGCTCGCCGAGCGAGGGCTCGATCTTCACGATGCTCTCGGACCAGACCGCCGTCCGCTTCCAGCAGGTGCGACTCTCGGTCGACCGCTTGGTGCGTCAAGGCGACCGGGAGTTCGAGGCCGGCAATTACGCCGCCGCGATCGAGAACTACGAGGACGCGCTCCTGATCGTCCGCTCGAACCCCGAGCCGACGGCCGACACCCACACCGAGACCTCGATCCGCCGTCTCATCGAGGACGCCAATCACCGGCGCAACCTCGAGGACCAGCGTCTCAACGAGGAGCTGCAGGAGAAGATCCGCGAGCAGCGTGAGCGCGAGGCCCGCGAGGAGCAAGAGCGCTTCTCCCGCCGCATCCGCAAGCTCTTCGAGGAAGCGAACCAGGAATTCCAGCGGGAGCGTTATCAGCAGGCCGAGCGCCTCGCCGACCAGATCCTCGAGCTCGACCCGAACAACGAGGCGGCCGAGGAGCTCCGCTCGATCGCGTCCCAGGCGCGCTTCGCCAAGACCGATCGCGACATCCGCTCGGACTACAACGAGCAGTGGAAGCGGACGTTCGAGGCCGTCACGACGATGACGATGCCTCAGATCGAGACGCTGATCTTCGACACCGAGCGTTGGCGCGAGGTCTCCAAGCGTCGACCCGTGGAGTTCGCCCCGGCCGAAGAGACCCTCTCGCCCGCCGAGCGCCAGATGCTCGATCTGCTCGAGACGACCGGCGTGCCGAGCGTGACCTTCGAGGACACGCCCCTCGACGACGCGCTGAAGTATCTGAGCGACATCTCGGGGGTGAACATCGTCATCGCTCCATCGGTCACGGAGAACTTCAGCGAGGACGAACTCAGCATCCGCAGCCTCGTCGTCGAGGACACGACGGTCCGCCGCGTACTCGACCTCATCGCCGAGCTCAAGAGCCTGAAGACCGACGTGCGCTTCGGCATGGTCCGGCTCGTGCCGGCCGACTCCCCGACCACCAACCTCGCCCTCAACTTCTACGATGTGCGCGATCTGACCAAGACGGTCAGCGACTTCCCGGGACGCGAGATCAACATCGAGCCGTCGACCAGCGCGTTCGGCTTCGGTGACGAAGGTCTCGAGCCGGAGCTCCAGCCGCGCGTGATCGAGATCGACCGCCTGATCAGCCTGATCCAGGACAACATCGACCTCGACATGTGGGAGTCGAACGACAGCGCCAGCGTCCGTGAGCAGAACGGCACCCTGGTGGTGCGCGCCCCCCACTCCACCCACGAGAAGATCAAGGATCTCCTCGACGACCTCCGCGAGTCGACGGGCCTGCTCGTCAATATCGAAGCCCGCTTCATCACGGTCGAGGACAACTTCCTCGAGGACGTGGGCGTCGATCTCCGCGGCTTGGGTGACGACACCGGCGGCGTCGGCGTTCCCGGTCGCGGCACCGACCAACCGCTCGACGACTTCGGTCTTCCGGGGTCGGGCGAAGTCGGTGTGCCGGGTGATCCTCAGGGTCCGGGAACCGGCAACGACTCGGGTATCTTCTTCGACGACGGCTCGGACGGTGACCTGCGCGGCCGCGTCGAGAACCTCTTCGACGAGACCCTCGGCAACGACGAGACGCTCTCCAACTCGGGCGGCTTCTCGCTGCAGTACACCTACCTCGACGACACCCAGCTCGAGGTGATCCTGCGCGCCGTCCAGAAGTCCGAGCGGAGCAACATCGTCTACGCGCCGAAGATCACGGTCTACAACACCCAGAGGGCCAACCTCTCGGTGCTGAACCAGGTCTCCTACATCAAGGACTTCGATCCCGAGATCGCGCAGGCGGCCATCATCGCCGACCCGGTCGTCGACGTGATCGAAGACGGCGTCGTCCTGGACGTGCGCCCGGTCGTCAGCTCCGACCGGCGCTTCGTGACGCTCGAGCTCCGGCCGACCGTCGCCGCGCTGGTCCGTCCGATCCAGACCTTCACGACCGGTCTCGGTATCGGTGCCGCAGTCTCCATCCAGCTCCCCGAGCTGGAGGTGCAGCGCGTGCGCACGACCGTCACCGTGCCCGACGGCGGCATCCTGCTGCTCGGCGGCATGAAGGTCTCGACCGAGCAGACGCTCGAGAGCGGACTGCCCTTCTTCAATCAGATCCCGATCATCAGCTTCCTGCTCGGCCGTAAGGCGAAGTACAACGAGCGGAAGAACCTGATCATCATCGTGAAGGCGAACATCGTGATTCCCGAGGAGCATGAACCGACCCTCGGACCCGAGCGTTAATTGACGCACGCCCGAACGTGAGACGAGCCCGGACGGCTGGGGCGAGCAGACCGCTCGCCTCGGCCAACGGCCTTTCTCGGCGCGCGTTTGCGCTGAGATCACCGGGTTTGTATAGTAGGCCCTTCGCCGGAGGATTCGCGTCCCTGGCGACACCGGTGCGAGCCCGAGCTTCGTCCCACGAAGCCCACTCGCGTCGGCTCGATGGAATAGGAAGCTCGACAGACAATCCAGGGGGGCACCTGCGCCGAGCATGGGCGCGGGTCTCATCGCTCGCTTGCCACGCGGCGCCGGTTTCCGGGCGGACCGGGCTGCTCCTGCCGGCGGATTCGGCGAGCCGAGATCGGTCCCGGAACCTACCCCTCCGGTCCACTCCCCTCAGAAACAGAACGGGAATATCGGCCCCATGAAGAACCGGACGTCTCGCGACGCTGCCGCACAGACCTTCGTTCGTCACGCCTGCCGTTCCTTCGCCCGCGTCCTCTTGGTCGGCGCCGTCTTCGCCTCGCTGACTCCGGCACTGCGAGCCCAGGACAAAGACGTCGAGCGCGACCTGAAGTTCGTCGAAGCCCTCGCCCAAGCCGGTTATTTCGACCTGGCCGAGGACTTCATGAAGGAGAGGCTCCCTTCGGGCAGCGGCGTGAACGTCTGCAACATGCAGCTCACCCGTGCGCGGCTCCAGAAGCAGGCGGCCTTCTCCCAGCCCCGGGAAGATCTGCGCGAAGAAGCGTTCGCCGAAGCCAAGGAGCTCTTCTCGAAGTACCTCGAGCAATGCAGCGAAGACTCCGAGTTCGACGTCGCTCAGTTCGAGTTCGCCCAGCTCCTCCAAGATCGCGGCCGTTATCTCGTCGAGCGCCTCGAGCTCGAAAAAGGGATGCCGCCCGGCGAGCGCCAGAAGCTCCGCGACGAAGCCAACGCCATCTTCGAAGAAGCGGTCCGCTTGCTGAACCAGATCTACAGCAACTTCGAAGACGATGGGGATCACGACCAG
Source organism: Planctomycetota bacterium (assembly GCA_040219065.1). Classification (GTDB taxonomy): domain Bacteria; phylum Planctomycetota; class OFTM77; order OFTM77; family OFTM77; genus OFTM77. The sequence goes on along the minus strand of JAVJTD010000273.1, from coordinate 385 downwards.
GCCCTGACGTCTCTCTATTACAAGGGCGTTTGCTACTTCAACTGGGCGAAGGTCTTTCCCCGTCCCGAGAAAGAGTACGAGTTCAAGCAGAGACTGACCCAAGCCCAGGAGACGCTCGAAGAGCTCATCTGGGAAGAGGAGACCGAGGGCTCGGCTCGCCAGCTCTTCAGCTACCTCTACCTCGGTCAGGTCTTCGGCGCCCAAGGTGAGGTCGAGCCCGCGATCGGCTGCTTCGAGTTCATCAAGCAGATGATCGATGTCGACGACATCGCCGGGCGCGACGACGACACCAAGAGCCAGGTGCTCGCTCTCCTCGAGCGCACCAACTTCCGAGCTTGCGAGATCCTCAATGGCGCCAATCGCTACGAGGACGTGATCGCCCGCG
>JAVJTD010000267.1:0-64106 GCA_040219065.1 Planctomycetota bacterium | reverse complement strand
GCGGGAGCGGGAGCGGGAGCGGGAGCGGGAGCGGGAGCGGGAGCGGGAGCGGGAGCGGGAGCGGGAGCGGGAGCGGGAGCGGGAGCGGGAGCGGGAGCGGGAGCGGGAGCGGGAGCGGGAGCGGGAGCGGGAGCGGAGGCGGACTCGGGAGCGGCTCCGAACTCGGCAGCGGCAGCGGCAGCGGCAGCGGAAGCGGAAGCGGCAGCGGCAGCGGATGCCGAGTCGGCAGCAGACGCGGAGGCCGCGGGAGCTTCGAGCCCGGTCAGCCCGCGATGAGCTCCACCTCGGTCGCCGCAGCGAACGCCATCGCCTTGGCTTCTTCCCACTCCGGGTGTCGGAACATCAGGTAGCCGTCGCTCACCAGCGTGTGGCGCCAGTTGCGCCGCGGCGAGCCCACCGGCAGCAGGCGCTCCTCGATGAGCCAGCGCCCGCAGCGGCGGCGGAGCGCGTCCATGCCGCGGACCGCCTGGATGGCGCCCGCGCCCTTCGCCCGTTTGAACGTGATGGCGCAGTTGTACTTGCGCTGTGTATCGCCCTCGAAGCGCCCCCAGCAGACCGCGCGCGCCCACTCGACGAAGAGGTCGACGTCACATGTGTAGTTCATCTGATCGACCAGGTGCGCGCCGCCCGGGCGGGCTCCGATCTCGCCGAAGACCGCCTCGCCGTCGTCGGTGAGGAACCACTCCATGTGCGTGAAGCCGTCCTGCATGCCGAGCGCGCCGAGCACCGCGCGGCCGAGGGCGAGGCCCGGCTGGAGCTCGGGTCGCTCGAGATCGCGGACCGTGATGATCACGGGGCTGATCCACTCCGTCGAGCGCGCCTCGAGCGGCCTGGGCAGGTACTGCGCCACGTTCTCGAACAGAGGCTGACCGTCCACGCACACCGTGTCGTAGGTGCGCTCCTCACCGTGCACGAACTCCTCGACGCTGACCTCGGGGACGTGCCGCACGGCGTCGAGCACGCGCTGGAGATCGACCGCGTCATCCACTCGGTAGGTGTCGGCGCTTCCCGCGCCCGCGATGGGCTTGAGGATGAGCGGGTAGCCGATCTCCTCGGCCGCGGCCCAGACCTGGCGAGCGCTGCGAGCGCGAGCGGCGCGCGGGACGCGGAGGCCCGCCGCCTCGACTCGCTGCTTCATCACGTCCTTGTCGCGGAAGCCGATGGCGGTGTCGACCGACATGCCGGGCACCCCCCAGCGCTCTCGCATCCGCGCCGCGAGCACGATGAGCGGCTCCCAGTTGCAGAGCACCCGGTCGATGCTGCGGCCTCGGAGCCACGCCGTGGCGCGCTCGAGCACGTCGTCCTCGTCGAGCAGCCGGGGCACGGCTAGGTAGCTCGAGAGATAGCGGCGGCTGTCCGCCGGCAGCCCCTCGAGGGGCGTGTCGCCGACGCCGTGGACACGCGCGCCGACCTCGGCGAGCCCGCGCGCGTACTGGCGCATCTCCGGGGGATAGGTCGGGGCGAGGAAGAGGACGTCGATGACGACGAGCTTACCCCGATCGGCGCAGCTCCGTGACGGGAAACGACGCGCCGCGGGCCGACTCAGCCGCCCGAGAGGGGCGCGGGGGACTTGCGGCGACGGCGGCGACGGCGACGACGCTTCGGCGCTCCGTCCTCGGCGCCCGACCGCGGGGCTTCCCTCGCACCGTTCTGCTGCGGAGGCTGCTGCGACTGCGGCTGGCGACCTTCGTCCGGCTTCGGGTCCCCGCTACGGCGGCGGCGGCGGCGGCGCTTCGGAGGCGCGCCCTCCTCCGGGCGCTGCGAGTCGTGGCCGCGCCCCTCAGCGCTGCGGCTCCGCGCGTCGCCGTCGCGACCGCGGGCGTCGCCATGGCGCGCGTCGCCATCGCGGCTCCCACCGTCACGGCTGCGCGCGTCGCCGCGGCGCCCTTCGCCGTCGCGACCGCGGACGTCGCCATGGCGCGCGTCGCCATCGCGGCTCCCACCGTCACGGCTGCGCACGTCGCGGCGCGCGTCGCCGTCGCGACCGCGTGCGTCGTCGCGCCGCGCGTCGCCATCGCGGCTCCGGCCGTCACGGCTGCGCGCGTCGTCGCGGCGCGCATCGCCGCTCCGGCTCCGAGCCTCGCTGTTGCGCCCGTCTCCGCTCCGGCTCCGAGCCTCGCCGTTGCGCCCGTCTCCGTGACGGCTCCGGGCGTCGCCGTTGCGTGCGTCACGGCCGCGCCCGTCGCCGTTGCGGCTCCGGGGATCGCCATCGCGGGTGTCCCCGCCACGAGCCCGGGCGTCGCCGTCGCTGCGGCTGCGGCCGTCTCCGGCGCGGGCGTCGCGGCGGCGCGGGTCTCCGCTCCGCGCGGCGCGCTCGTTGGGCGCCCCGCCCGCGCCACCCGAGCGGCGGCGTCCGCGGCCGCCCTCGGGCTGCGGCGCCGTCATCACGACCTCGCGCTTGCGCTGCGGCTGCCCGCCGACCTTCTCACGGCGACGCCGCTCGTCTTCGTCGGCGTCCTCGATCTGCGAGAGGATGCCGCGCATGTCGACCGGCGCCGACGAGCGCTGGAAGCGGCCCGTGAGCTCGAGGTCCGGGGTGAGCGTGTTGCTCTCGTAGGCGGCCCAGAGCTCCTCCCCGTACGGCCGACGGCGGGCGCTCGGCGAGAAGCGCGAGAGGAACGCCGAGAGGTTGTCCACGTCGCGGATCAGCAGCTTCTTGGCGTTGCGGTTCTGCGCCGCGTCGACCGACTGCGGGAAGTCGATGACCACCGGCCCGTCCGCGTCGACGAGGATGTTGTAGTCCGAGAGGTCGCCGTGCACGATTCCCGCGCACAGCATCTTGACGACCTCGCGGAGCAGGCGCTCGAAGTACGCGGTGGCCGTCTGGGCGTCGAGGTCGAGCTCCGCCAGCCGCGGCGCGGGGTATCCGTCGTCGCCGCGGACGAGCTCCATGATCAGCACCCCGTCGATGAAGTTCCACGGGGCGGGGACGCGCACACCCTGCGCGTGGAGCCGGTGGATCACGTCGACCTCGGCCGACTTCCAGGCCTGCTCCTCCTGCGCTCGGCCGTGGCGGCTGCGCCGGTCGATGGCCCGCTGGTCGCGCGTGTTGCGGACCCGACGACCCTCCGAGTACTGGGCGCGCTGCTTGAACGAGCGCTCGCTCGCGTCCTTGTAGACCTTGGCCACCCGCACGTCGCCGCCGGCGCGCACGAGGTAGACCTGGGCCTCCTTGCCGCTCTTGAGGGGACGGACGACCTCGTCGATGACGCCTTGGTCGGTCAGCGACCACAACACTTCAGGTACGCGCATGAGCTCCAACCGCTGGCGGGTCGAGGGATGTTGGCGATCGGCCAAGCGTAGCACCGTCGCGACGCGCCGCAGCCCGGCGTTGACGCCGCGCCTCGGGGCCTGCAAATGTGGCCGAACGCCGCGCCCTGGGCCGCTCGGAGAGAGCATGAACCCGGACCTCACCACCAAGAGCAGCCACCTCGAGGAGTCCACCGCCATCGACGCTTCGTTCCGTCGCCTGGCCTTGCTGGCCCACGGGGGCTTCGGCGTCATCGAGCTCGCGATTCGCCCGCCTGACGGGCAACTCTATGCGGTGAAGCGGCTTCATCCGAGCGAGGCGAGCGACCCCGGACGGATGGACATGTTCCTCGACGAAGCCCGCCTGGCCAGCCGCATCCACCACGAGAACGTGGTGGCGGTCCGGGACACGGGCTGCGACGCCAACGGCCCCTTCATCGCGATGGACTTCGTCGAAGGGCTCGACCTGCGCGCCGTGATCGACGGGACGCGAGAGGCCCTGCCCGCCCAGCTCTGCGCGACCATCGCGGCGCAGGTGGCGCACGGGCTCCACGCCGCGCACGAGGCCCGCGACGTCGACGGCGAGCCGCTCGGGCTCGTCCATCGCGACCTCGCGCCGCCCAACGTCCTCGTCGGCGTCGACGGCCGCGTCAGGCTCCTCGACTTCGGGGTCGCCAAGGCCAAGCGGCGGTTCACGGCGACGGCGATCGGCGTCCGGAAGGGCCGCTACTCCTACATGTCGCCCGAGCAGGTGGCCAACCAGCCGCTCGACCGGCGCAGTGACCTCTTCTCGCTCGGCGTCGTCCTGCACGAGCTGCTCAGCGGCCAGCACCCCTTCGAGGGCGAAGACGGCATCGCGCGCGCGGTCGCGGTCATGCACCGCGCCGAGCCGGTCCGGATCCGGGATGTGCGCCCGGACGTGCCGCCGAGCCTCGAGGTCCTGCTCGCGGAGCTCCTCGCCTTCACCCCCGATGAGCGCCCGCCGACGGCGGCCAACGTCGCCCGGCGCCTCGACGCGCTGGTCAGCGAGCTGGCCGCGAGCGAGGGTCCGATCTCGCTCGAAGATCACCTCTCGAACATGTTCGGCAACGAGCTGGCCGAACAGCGCCGCCTCGTGGAGGCGGCCGTTCGTCCGCGCCACCCCTCGGTGCCCCCCGCTCCGGCTCCGGCCGCGCCGTCGACCCGCTCGCTCGTCTGGCTCGCGGCCGCGCTCATCACGGTGGGCGCGGGCCTCGGGTTCGCGCTCGCCGCACTGCTCGCGCCCACGTAGCCGCACGCGCCCGGCGATTCGCTGGTACCTCGCCGAAGGGGAGATGGGGGAGATGGGGGAGATGACCGAGTCGCCGCGAGGCATCGGCGTTTCGAATCGAGCAGCGACGACGAGGAATACTCGAAGCACTCCGACGAGGAGCGACGCTGAGCCGCGCGCCGAGGGCCGCGGCGAACGGCGCGCTCCCAGGAAGGTCCGGCCGACCTCCCGGTCGTGCGCACGCCAGCTCGCGGCCCCGACCCGAGCGCGCTGATGCTCGGCAAGCCGTGCCGCGTCCGCGTCGTGAGCGTGGGGGCACGGGTGCGCGCTCCGTCACGCTGGCCGCTTTGCGGCGGCGCCGCGCTGGGGTAGAGCGGCGCCCACTCCGCCATGAACGTCATCTTCATCGCCCCCTTCCCCGCCGAGACCACGCTGCGCTTCGTGCGCGCGAGCAAGGCGCTGCTCTCCGAAGACGGAGGGCGTGGTCGCCTCCTCGGCGTCGTGCACACGGCCCCCGGTGGCGCGGACTCCGGGCTGTTCCACGACATGGCGCGGGTCGACAACCCCATGGATCTCGGTCAGCTCGCGGGCGCCATCGAGCGGCTCGCCGCGAAGCACGGGCGGCCCGACCGCATCCTCGGGATCCTCGAGCCGATGCAGGTGGAGCTGGCCAAGCTCCGGGCGCACTTCGGGGTGAGCGGCACGGACGAGAAGACGGCGGCGCTCTTCCGCGACAAGGCGATGATGAAGGACGCCCTGCGGGCGGCGGGCCTGCCCACGGCGCGGCACCGGCTCCTGCGCTCCTGGGAGGACGCGGGCGCGTTCCTCGACGAGGTCGGCTTCCCGATCGTGCTGAAGCCGCCGGCCGGCATGGCCTGCAAGGCGACGTGGCGCATCGAGTCGATCGAGCAGGCGCGCGCCGCGCTCGAGGCGCTCCAGCCGCGGAGCGAGGACCCGGTCCTGGCCGAGGAATTCCTGCGCGGCCGCGAGCACAGCCTGGAGACCATCACGGTCAAGGGCGAGGTGCGGATGTTCTCGAGCACCGAGTACCACCCGACGCCGCTCGAGGTGGTCGAGAACGACTGGATCCAGTGGGCGGTCATCGCCCCGCGCGAGCTGGACGGTCCGGGCGTGCAGGAGGCGGCCGCGCTGGCGAAGCGCGCCGTGAAGGCGCTCGGGCTCGGCAGCGGCATGACGCACATGGAGTGGTTCCGCCGCGAGGACGGGTCGCTCGCGATCGGGGAGATCGCGGCGCGCCCGCCCGGGGCCAACATCGTGCGGCTGACCGGGCTCGCGCACGACACCAGCATGTACCGCGCGTGGGCGCGCGCGGTGATCGACGAGGCCTTCGACGGCCCCTTCGAGCGACGCTACGCGAGCGGCTCGGCGTTCTTGCGCGGGATCGGGCGCGGGCGGGTGCTCGGCGTGGAGGGGCTGGACGCGGTGCACCGCGCCATCGGGGACCTGGTGGTCGAGGCGAAGGTGCCCACCATCGGCGCCCCCAAGTCCGACAGCTACGAGGGCGACGGCCACGTCATCGTGCGCCACCCCGAGACCTCGGTGGTCGAGGACGCGATGCGCGCCGTCATCGACGCCGTTCGCGTACGATACGCCTGAGCCGACACGTGAAGATCCTCTACGCTGCATCGGAGGTCGCCCCCTTCGCCAAGACCGGCGGCCTCGCCGACGTCTCGGCCGCGCTGCCGCGCCACCTCGCGCGCCGCGGCCACGACGTGCTGCTGGTGGCGCCGCTCTACCGTCGCGTGCGCGAGACGGTGGAGACCACGCCCATCCCCGGCGCCCAGGATCTGCGGCTGTCGCTCGGCCCGCACGAGGTCCGCGTCTCGCTGCACCGCGCGCCGCTGCCCAACTCGGAGGTCCAGGTCTGCTTCGTGCGCTGCGACGCGCTGTACGGGCGCGACGGGATCTACACGCAGGACCCAGACGAGCACCTGCGCTTCATCGTGTTGACCTACGCCGCGCTGACCGCGTGTCAGCGGCTCGGCTTCGCGCCCGACATCGCCCACGTGCACGACTGGCAGACCGCGCTGTTGCCGCTCGCGCTGCGCTGCCGCTACGACTGGGACGGGGCGATCTTCGGGCGCACCAAGACGGTCCTGACGATCCACAACCTCGCCCACCAGGGCGCGTTCGGCGCGCACGTCCTGCCCGACACCGGCCTCGCGGACAGCGCGCACCTCTTCCACCAGGATCAGCTCAGCGCGGGCGCGATCAGCCTGCTCACCACGGGCATCCTCTACGCCGACGCGATCACCACCGTCAGCCCCACCTACGCGAAGGAGATCCAGTCCCCCGAGCTCGGCATGGGCCTCGACGGGCTGCTCCGCGAGCGGGCGAGCACGGTGGTGGGCGTCCTGAACGGGATCGACCCCACCGAGTGGGATCCGGCGACCGATCCGCTCATCCCGCACCGCTTCTCACGCGGGGATCTCGACGGCAAGGAGCGTTGCAAGAAGGCGCTCCTCGAGAGCGTGGGCCTGCCCTATCACACCGGGCTGCCGCTCGCGGGCGTGGTCACCCGGCTGACGGCGCAGAAGGGGCTCGAGCTCATCCTCGAGGTGGCCCCGCACTTCCTGGCCCGCGGGCGCATGCAGCTGGTCGTGCTCGGCTCGGGCGCGACGCACTACGAGAACGCGTTCTCGCAGCTCCAGCACCGCTTCCCCCACCAGGTCTGCTTCTACCGCGGCTTCTCGAACGAGCTGGCGCACCTCATCGAGGCGGGCTCGGACATGTTCTTGATGCCCTCGCGCTTCGAGCCGTGCGGTCTGAACCAGCTCTACAGCCTCGCCTACGGCACCGCGCCCATCGTGCGCGCCACGGGCGGGCTCAAGGACAGCGTGCGCCCCTTCGACGCGCGCACGGGCGAGGGCACGGGCTTCGTCTTCGAGCACTTCGACGCGCAGGGCCTGGGCTGGGCGCTCGACCAGGCGCTGCGCACCTACCGGAACCGGCCGCTCTGGCGCCGACTCCAGGACAACGCCATGGCGCAGGACTTCTCGTGGGAGCGGCGGGTCCGCACCTACGAGGAGCTCTATGAGCGCGTGAGGGAGCTCTGATGGACGTCATCCTCGTCGAGCCGTGCTTTCCCCGGAACCAGCGTGAGTTCGCGCGGGCGCTGCACTCGGTGGGCGCGCGCGTGATCGGCATCGGCGAGCGCCCCAAGGAGGCGCTCGACGACAGCCTGCGGCACTGGCTCACGCACTACGAGCAGGTCTCGAACGTGTGCGACGAGGCGGCGCTCGAGAAGGCGGTGCGCTTCGTCCAGTCGATCAGCCACCCCGAGCGGCTCGAGGCGACGGTCGAGGCCCACATCCAGACCGCGGCGCAGGTGCGCGAGCGCTGCGGGATCCCGGGCACGAGCGCGAAGACGGCGTTCCTGTGCCGCGACAAGCCCTCCATGAAGGAGGTGCTCCGCCAGGCCGGCGTCCCCTGCGCGGCGTCGACGGGGACCGGCTCCCCCGACGAGGCGCGCGCCTTCGCGGCCCGGGTCGGCTACCCGCTCATCCTCAAGCCCCGCGACGGCGCGGGCGCGGCGGGCACCTTCCGCGTGGACGACGACGCGGAGCTCGAGGCGGCGATGCAGAAGAGCGGCCTCGGCCGCGGCGCGTCGGTCGCGATCGAGGAGTTCGTCGAGGGGCACGAGGGCTTCTACGACACCGTCACGGTCGACGGCCGCGTCGTGCACGAGTTCGTCTGCCACTACTACCCGAACGTGCTCGAGGCGATGCGCACGCGCTGGATCTCGCCGCAGTTCATCACCACCAACCGCGTGGAGAGCGCGCCGGGGTACGAAGAGGTGCGCGCGATGGGCCGCCGGGTCATCGAGGCGCTCGACATCGGCACGAGCGCCACGCACATGGAGTGGTTCTTCGGGCCCAAGGGCCTGCGCTTCAGCGAGATCGGCTGCCGCCCGCCGGGCGTCGGCGCGTGGGACCTCTACAGCGCGGGCAACGAGATGGACCTCTACCGCGAGTGGGCGATGGCCGTCGTGCACGGCCGGCCCGGCTCCAAGCCCTCGCGACGCTACGCGGCGGGCATCATCGCGCTCCGCCCGGACCGGGACGGCGTCATCGATCACTACGACGGGCTCGAAGAGGTCCAGCGAAACTTCGGTGAGCACCTGATCGACGCGCACCTGCCGCCCGCGGGGACGCCGACCCAGCCCGTCGAGGCCGGCTACATGGCCAACGCGTGGATGCGCTTCCGCCACCCGGACTACGACACCCTGCGCCGCATCCTGGACGCGGTCGGCCAGACGGTGCAGGTTCGCGCTCGATGAGCTCGGTACCCGACCCGGAGGCGACGTGAAGGTCGCGCTACTCGGACCGCAGCGCTTCGACCCCAGCGTGGCCGAGGCGGCGAAGGCGGCCGGCGTCACCGGGCGCTTCGCGCTGATCACCGCCGGCTGGCAGGAGCGCGAGCGGGAGGACGACGAGCTGTCCGAGCACCTCGGCGGCCGCACGGTGAACCTCGCGCTGCACGAGCGGGCCGACGACGTCTTCCGGAGCGACGGCGAGCTGCGCGGGGCCTACCGCGCGCGCCAGCTCCGCTTCCGCCAGCTCCAGGACTTCTACCGCATCCGGCTCGAGCACCTGATCGAGTCCGCGCGGGTGATCGCGCACCGCGCCGCCCCCACCGAGCTGCTCGCGCAGGAGCAGGAGTGGTCGGTCAACGGGATTCGCGTGCTCGATAAGCACCATCTCCGTCAGTGCGAGCGCGTGCGGACGGAGTTCCAGAAGGAGTGGGCGCCGCACGCGCGAGGTCGCGTCGCCTGGCACCGGGCGGAGCTCGCGCGGCTGCTCGAGGGCTGCGACGCGGTCGCGATCGCGGGCGGGCACGTCGCGTCGCTGCTCAACCGGTTGCAGCTCTTCGGCGTGACGGACCTCATCGGGGAGCGCCCGGTCTTCGCCTGGTCGGCGGGCGCGATGGCCGTCACCGAGCGCATCGTGCTCTTCCACGACGACCCTCCCTACGGGGTGGACGCACCGCAGGTGCTCGAGCCCGGCCTCGGGCTTGTGTCGGACGTCGTGGCGCTGCCGAACCCGGAGGCCCGGCTCGCGCTGGACGACGCCGAGCGGATGGCGATGTACGCGCAGCGCTTCGCGCCCGCGACCTGCATGGTCCTGCCGCGCCGCAGCTGGGTGCTCTTCGAGGCGGGCGCCCTGGTCGAGAGCCAACGCGCCCTGACCCTCCACGCAGACGGCGCCGTCGCGGACGCGGAGGCAGCGTGACCGGCGAGCGGCTCGCCATCCATCGGCTCCTCGCCGACGCGCCCGTGACGGGCGAGAAGATCGACGCGTTCCTGAAGGGGCGCGAGTTCCCGGTCGTCGAAGGCGCGAGCGTCACGTTCGTCTTCCGGGGCGACGTCGAGGGCGTGAACCTGCGGCACTGGATCTACGGCCTCGAGTCCTCGCAGGCGCTGACGCGCGTGCCGGAGACCGACCTCTTCTACGGGATCGTCGAGCTGCCGCCGCACTCGCGGGTCGAGTACAAGCTCGAGCTCCGCAAGGACGGCAACAGCTGGTGGGTCGAGGACCCGCTGAACGACAAGCGCGCGCACGATCCCTTCGGTGCGAACTCCGTCGCGCACGGCGAGGGCTACGAGGTCCCCGCCTGGACGCAGACGGATCCGGAGGCGCGGGCCGGCGTGCTCGAGCCCTTCCGCATGAAGAGCCGGGTCTTCGGCGGCGTGCGCGGCGGCCACCTCTACTACCCGGCGCGCTACCGCACCTCGCGCCGCTACCCGCTCCTCGTGGTGCACGACGGCAGCGACTACCTCCGCTACGCGGCGATGAAGACGGTGCTCGACAACCTGATCCACCGCCTGGCCATCCCGGACATGGTGGTCTGCTTCAGCGACTCGCCCGACCGCCTCAAGGAGTACGCGAGCGACGAGGCGCACGCGCGCTTCCTCAAGGAGGAGCTCGTCCCGCACCTCGAGCGCACGCTCCCGCTCGACGCGAGGCCGCAGGGGCGCTGCCTCATGGGGGCGAGCTTCGGCGCGGTCGCCGCGCTCTCGACCGCGTGGCGCTACCCGGGCTTCTTCGGCCGGCTGATGCTGCAGTCGGGCTCGTTCGCCTTCACGGACATCGGCGGCGGGAACCGGCGCGGCCCGCTCTTCGACCCCGTGGTCGCGTTCGTGAACGAGCTCCGCAAGGACATCGGCCCGATGAGCGAGCGCGTGTTCCTGAGCTGCGGCGTGTACGAGTCGCTGATCTACGAGAACCGCTCGCTGGTGCCGCTCCTGAGCGAGAGCGGCATGGAGGTGCGCTTCGAAGAGGCGCGCGACGGTCACAACTGGGAAAACTGGCGGGATCGACTGCAGGACGGGCTCTCGTGGCTCTTCCCCGGACCGCTCTTGATGGTCTACGAGTGAGAGACGCATGCCGAACGTGACGAAGAAGATCGGGCTCTCGCTGGGAGCCGACCTCTGCTGGCCCCTCTGCTACGAGGACCTCCTCCGGCGGCTCGCGCTGTCGATCCCCGTGGACGGCGACCGGGTCCAGCTCGAGGTCGAGCGGGTCTCGATCGAGCCCTTCGACCTGAGCCAGCCGTGCAGCTACGCCGTGGTCATAGACCGGCTGACGCACTGGTACCACACGAGCCGGGAGTGGATAAAGAAAGCCGTGTTGATGGACGACCTCTACGTCCTCAACAACCCCTGGTCGCTCCAGTCGATGGAGAAGCAGACGACCTACTGCGCGATGATGAAGCTCGGCATGGCCATCCCCGAGACGTGGATGCTCCCGCCGAAGTCCTACGAGCCGCTCCCGGACCTGCGCGACACGCTCCAGCGCTACGCGAAGCTCTTCGACGTCGGCCGCGTCGGCAAGGAGCTGGGCTACCCGGTGATCCTCAAGCCCTACGACGGCGGCGGCTGGCGCGCGGTCACGCGGGCGGAGGACGAGGCGGCGCTCCGGCGCGCGTACGAGTCGAGCGGCAGCCTCGTCATGCACGCCCAGAAGGCCGTACACCCGCACGACATGTTCGTGCGCTGCGTCGGCATCGGCCCGCAGACGCGCTTCGTGAAGTACGACCTGACGGCGCCGCTGCACGACCGCTACACGATGGACACCGCGTTCTTGACCGCCGCCGAGGAGGCGGAGATCCGGGACACGACGATGACCATCAACAGCTTCTTCGGCTGGGAGTTCAACAGCTGCGAGCTGATGCGGAGCGAGGGCGTCTGGCACCCCATCGACTTCGCCAACGCCTGCCCGGACTCACAGGTCACGTCGCTCCACTACCACTTCCCCTGGCTCGTGAAGTCGCTGCTGCGCTGGAGCGTCTACTGCGCGGTGACCGGCCGGCCGATGCGGCGCACGCTCGACTGGGACGCCTACTACGCCATCGCGAACGAGGACGCGCCCTACCCGGAGAAGCTCGCGCGCTACGCCGAGATCGCGGCCGACCGCTTCGAGACGGAGCGCTTCGAGGAGTTCTGCGCCACGCACCTCGCCCACCTGGACGAGGAGGCGTACGCCTACTTCGGGACCGACGACGCGAAGCGGGCGGTGCGCCGGAAGGTCGAGGCGCTCTACCCGGAGCACGAGCGCGACTCGTTCACCGAGCTGTTCTGGGGCCGCATCCAGAAGTGGCGCGCCGAAGAGGGGTCCCCGGCGTGAGCCTTCACGAGACGTCCACCTGGTACAGCCACCGGGTGAAGCGCGAGGTGCGCCTCAGCCGCTGGGGTCACTTCGGCGTGCCGGTCCTCGTCTTCCCCACCGCGGGCGGCGACTCCGAGGAGATCGAGCGCTGGCAGATGATCCGAGCGCTGGCGCCGCTGCTGGGGGCGGGGCGCGTCAAGATCTACTCCTGTGATTCGGTGGCGGGTCAGGCGTGGTTCGCGCAAGAGGGCGACCTCGGCCACCGCATGTGGGTCATGAACCAGTTCCAGCAGTACGTGCGCCACGAGGTGGTCCCCGCGATCTACGCGGATTGCCGCACGGACACCCTGCCCATCTGGACGGCCGGCGCGTCGATCGGCGCGCTGCACGCGGTGGCGATGGTCTGCCGCTTCTGAGAGGTCAACGAACTCAAGTACCTCTTCAGGGCGTCGCAGCCCTGGACACGCGTAGATGCGCACGCCTTCGTCGTCGCGGCGTGGGGATACTGCGAGCTGGAGTAGCCAATGATCTCGAGGCTTCATCTTTCCGTCATCATCGGCATTGCCGTCGCGCTCTGGGCCGCAATGCTCGTGCTCGAAGGGGTGTCCCTTAGCGCTGCGTGGATGCGCCCTTTCTCGCTCGTGATCGGCGCGCTCTTGTTGCTCCTGCTGGCCTTTGACCTCTGGTTGTGGCGCCTCCGCTTTCTTCACGGGTGGTTCGTGAAGCGACCACTGCTGCGCGGGACGTGGAGGACTCGACTGCGCTCGGAATGGAAAGACCCCGAGACCGGAGAGGTTTCCGAGGCCATCGATGCCTACCTGGTAGCCCGGCAGTCCTTCTCGCGCCTAAGCCTCCGATTACTGACCAAGGAGTCCTCGTCCGAGGTTCTTGGCACCGATGTCGTCGAAGCCCCGGACGGCACCTATCGTGTCTACGCCATCTACCGCAATGAGCCCAAGCTCCAGGTTCGCGACCGCAGTCAGATTCACTACGGGGGACTGTTGCTTGAGGTTGAGGGCGACCCGGTTGCTCGCCTGAAAGGGCACTACTGGACCGACCGGAACAGTCGAGGGGAGCTTGAGACATCGGGCCATCGGAAGACGATCTGTTCCAGCTTCGACGAAGCCGCCCGGACCTTCGACGGCAGCGCCGAGACCGGCAAGGGGTGAGAAATGGCCGGGCACACGATCACGCTCTTCATGTGGGGGTACCAACCGCACTACAGGATCGACGTTGAGCTTCGAATGAACAACGTGCTCAAGGAACTTGGTGTCGCGGTAGGCGGCGCCGAGTGCCTTCTTGTCGGTGCTCGCATTCCGGACCGGACGAACCCGAACGATGTGTGCGTCGAGCCGGAGGACGGAAAGTGGCCGATCCGACTATTCTCGGGTCTGCTGGAGGCGGTCGAGGCGCAGGTCGCAAATCATCCGTTGCAGAACATGTATTACGGCGACGAGCCGAGCATGCGCGACAAGCCGGAGAATATTCGTCGCGACTCTGTGCGGCGGGCAGTTGAGGCTGCACTGGCTGCCTACGATCGCGAGAACCAAGTACAGTCGTTCGCGGGCGGGCCCGCACCGGTCGGCGACTACTACGTCGTGCCAGTAGTCCAGATCCCCACGGACCTGTTTGAACGATTCCGTCCGCTTCGGGAGCCTGTGTCAGATGGTCGCTTCACGGGATCGCCGAGCTTGATTCACGCGTCCGTCTCGCAGGTACTGAGCGAGGCGCACGATGAGCTATTGCGACCTGAGCCAGGGCGCTCCCTGGCGGGCCGTTCTCGATCAGCTGAGGAGATCGTCCGCTTGGCGGCCGCGTCCTTCATGTACAGCCCGGGCTTGGCGATCGGCGATCGGAACTACGGCAGTCCGAATCTGTTCGAGCGGTTCAACCTGATCTCTTCCCTGATGTACGAAGGGACGGAGGGTACGGGTCGCATGCTGCTGGCGAAACCGGACGGCGGATCCGTGGACATGTTGCTCGAGCTCGCAGAGCCCGTCCCCTTTCGAGAACCACGCTGGTCGCGCAAGGTGCTTCAGATGGCATCGTCGGAGACGGCGCTCATCGCGGACTGCGAGAAGGTTCTTGGACTCGGGACCATCGCGGAGGGCATCGACCCCTGGGCCACTCAGAACGTCTTCGAAATCGAGTTTCTCGACCACTACCACTGGCGCCTGTCGTGCGGTGACGAGGTTCTGCTCGTCAGTCGCTATGGATCTCCGTCTCTTCCCCAAGAACCGTTTCCGCGTGACGTGCTCAAGGACACATACCAAAGGCTCTTCCCATCAGCGGGGGAGCAAGCCGTGGCGGACTTCCTCGCGGTGTTCGAGACTGCTGTCGGCCAGAGGCACGGCAGCATGGTCGTCGTTGCCGAGGACGCTGCGGCCGAAGCCGAGCGTCTCGGTGGTCAGGGCACAAAGGTTGAACCCACGAAGCTAACGCCCGAGCTCTACGAGCGCGTCAGTGGCATCGATGGGACGATCATCGTCGATCCCCAGTGCACCTGCCACGCGATCGGCGTGATCTTGGATGGTCCGGCACGTCCGGAGTGCACGCCATCTCGAGGTTCGCGTTACAATTCCGGGGTACGCTATGTTGGGTCGACCGAGACGCCTCGGCTTGCAGTCGTGGTGTCGGATGACCGTACCGTCGACGTCATACCTGTGCTGCGACCGCGCATTCCGCGCGACGCCATTGCTGCGGCAGTAGAAGCACTGGAAGCTGCCACGCTCGACGACTACCACAAGCCGCGCAGCTGGCTGGATGAGCATCGGTTCTACTTGGACGCCGACCAATGCAATCGGGTGAACGCCGCGCTCGACCGCATCGAGAATCTGCCGAAGGACGTCGGGCGGATCGTCATCATCACCGAGCGCTTTCAGCCGCACCCTGCGATGAACGACAGCTACTTCATTGATGCATCGGTGGGCGAGTGACCCGGGGCGTCGGCCAATGCGGCGCTCCTGCCTGTCGGCCCGTGTTCGCCCCACGCCGGCCACCACCCGCCATCCGGCCCCAGACCCCAACGGCCGGCTCTTCAGGCCCACCACGCCCCGGACACGGCCCCGTGTCGGGTCGTCCCGCGGATGGCCTCCACCTGTTCACGCTCGCCGCACCCAACCCCGCGGGATCGCATGATTTCCGTGCCTTGGCGGGGGCTCTGTGGTATGGGTTGGCAACAAGGTCGCGAGTGGGGCTCCGATCGTTTCATTCCTGCATGCTCCGGGCGCCGCGGAGGCGCGCCTGATTTGAGCCACACAGCGTTCATCGCGACGCGCTTGGAGCGCCGACACCGGTCTCGGTATACTCCGACTCTTGTGCCAGTCAGCCCGAGGAGACCGTCTGCCAGTCGACGAGCGTCGCACGGTCATTCCATGAGGCCCGGCCAAGCTCGCTCGGGGCTCGGTTACGGAGATTTGGAATGAACGAGCTGTCTCCTCGCCTGGAGCAGATCTTCTTCGAGGTCTTCGAGGCGCTGCCTCGGCAGGGCCCGGGCAGCCGGGCCTGTGCGGAGCGGGCGCTCGCCTCGTGCTCAGGTTTGCCACTCGACCCGGCCGTGCTCGACCTCGGTTGCGGGACGGGCGGGCAGACGCTCGTCCTCGCCGAGCTGACCGGTGGCACGATCGTCGCCATCGACAGCCACGCTCCGAGCATCGAGCGGCTTCGAGCCGCCGTCGCCGGGCGAGGACTGAGTGAGCGCGTTCATCCTCGAGTCGGAGACATCGCACGGGCCGATCTCGAGAGCAGCAGCTTCGATCTGATCTGGTCCGAAGGCGCTCTCTACAACGTCGGGCTGGAGCCGGCGCTGAAGGTGTGCCACGACCTGCTTCGCCCGGGAGGCTTCCTCGTATTCACCGAGCCCGTCTGGCGAGATGACGATCCAGCGGCCGAGGTGCGAGCGATGTTCGCGGACTATCCCGGGATGGGCAACGCCACGGATGCGATCCGTCTCATCGAGCGCTGTGGTCTGCGCCTCGTCAGTCACTTCACGCTTCCCGACTCCGCGTGGTGGGACGACTTCTACACCCCGATGCGCGGGCAGATCGAGGCGCTACGCCGAAAGTACGCGGGTGACCCCGAAGCGCAGGCCGCCCTCGACGAGATCGCCCGCGAGCCCGAGATGCACGAGAAGCACTCGAGTACCTACGGCTACGAGCTCTTCATCGCGCAGCGCTGAGGATTGCCCCGGCCGCTCTCGGATCCGGAGCGGGCGTCGCAGAGCATCTCATGAGAAGGCTCCCCGCTCCGCGTAGAAGCCCCACGTCCAGTCCCTCACCTCTGGCAGATCGTCTCCCACGCGTCGAATGTAAGCGCGATGCTCTGCGCGCTTCTCTTGCATCGCGCGTCGATTCGCGTCGGCCTTCGGCTTCAAGCCGGGTGTCCATCGGACCACATCGGTGACCAACTGGAAGCGATCCAAGTCGTTCAGCATCCGCATGTCGAAAGGGGTCGTCGTGGTGCCTTCCTCTTTGTAGCCACGCACGTGGTGCTGTCCATGGTTCGTACGGCGATACGTGAGGCCGTGGATCAGCCACGGGCAACCGTGGAACGAGAAGAGGATCGGCTTGTCGGTCGTGAAGATCGCATCGAACTCGGCGTCCTCGAGGCCATGCGGGTGCTCGCTCTTCGGCTGCAGACGCATGAGGTCGACGACGTTGACGACGCGTACCCGGAGCTCGGGAGCGAGGTGACGGAGCAGATCCGCGGCGGCGAGGGTCTCGAGCGTCGGAATGTCGCCACAGCAAGCCAACACGACGTCGGGCTCGTCATCGGTGCCCTGGCTGGCCCAGTCCCAGATCCCCAGGCCGGCGCGGCAATGATCGACGGCCTCGTCCATCGTCAGCCATTGAGGCATCGGCTGCTTCCCGGCGACGATGACGTTGACGTAGTTCCGGCTCCGCAAGCAGTGATCGGTGACCGACAGCAGCGTGCTGGTGTCGGGGGGCAAGTAGACGCGAATGACCTCGGCCTTCTTGTTGACGACATGATCGATGAAGCCAGGATCCTGATGGCTGAAGCCGTTGTGGTCATGGCGCCAGACGTGAGACGTGAGGAGGTAGTTGAGCGATGCGATCGGTCGGCGCCAGGGGATGTTTCGCGTCACCTTCGACCACTTGGCGTGCTGATTGAACATCGAGTCGACGATGTGGACGAACTCCTCGTAGCACGAGAAGAAGCCATGGCGACCGGTCAGCAGGTAGCCTTCGAGCCAACCCTGACACTGGTGCTCGCTGAGCATCTCCATCACGCGCCCGCGTCGTTGATCCAATGCCGCAGCGGGCGAGTGAAATCGAGGACACCCCACGACAGTCCCAACGGCGTTTCCCAAAAGCTTGAGAACGGCCGCGACCAAGGTGAGTTCGATACGATCAGCGACGCGGCCGTCGCCCCACGGCAAGCAGTAACCCGTTTGCGGCTTCGACCTTGAGGAAGCGTGAGAAAGGCTTCGTGAAACGATCGGCAAGCTTCGCTGGAAGCTCGTGACTCCGTGGTTCCATCAGGTCGGGCTCACCGGGCCGAATCCCATTCTTCCAGCAGCCCGTCGAGGGCATCGACATCGGCGGGCTCAAGCAGGTGCCGATCGAAGCCTGCCTGCTCGAGTCTCGTGCGATCTGCACCTTTATCGGTGAGAGCGACCAGCAGTAAGCGCCGGTTCTTCGACTTCTCCCGCAGTCGCTGCGCGAGCTCGTAGCTATCCTGATCGGGCAGACCGAGCTCGAGGAGTGCGACGTCGGGCTGAAAGGACCGGTTCGTCTCGAGGGCCGCCCTTCCGTCGGGGACACTTCGGGTGTCATACCCCCGACGCTCGAGGAGCTCGGACAGCTTTGGGTTGAAGGGGTCGTCGTGCTCCACCACCATGATTCGGAGAGAGCGAGTTCGGGGCGGCTTGGCCGGTTCTCGGAGCAACTGGTCACTCCGGCCTACTTCAGCGGTCGCGGCTTCGCGCCATTCTTCGCAAAGCCGCTCATCGGCCAGCGTCGCGACGATCGATTGGAGGTGAGCCGCATCTACTGGCTTTCGCACGTGCATCTGGAAGCCTGCCTGGAAAGCCCGTTGCCGATCGTCGTCGCTGCCCAGGGCCGTGAGGACGACGGCCGGCACCCGCCCGCCTCTCTCGGGGGGGAGGCACCTTACTCGCCGCATGAAGCTGAGACCGTCCTCGCCGGGCATGGCGATGTCGGAGAGGAGGACTTGGGGGTGAAACTCCTCGAGGGCCCGATAACCATCCGCGGCGGACGAGGCAGCCCGCACCTGAGCCCCGAGCTCCGTGAGCATCGCCGCGTAGCTTTCCCGGGTATCGTCGTCGTCCTCGACCAACAGGACACGCACGCCTACGATCTTTCGCTCGCCGACGCGCAGTCGGGAGACGCCTCTCGAATCGTCGACGGCTCCAAGAGGCAACGTCACGCGAAAGGTGGCGCCATGCCCCTCGCCTGGACTTTCAGCGTGCACCTGGCCACCGTGAGCCTCCACGATATGTCGAATGATCGAGAGGCCCAGGCCGAGGCCGCCATGGGTTCGCGTCACTGACGAGTCGGCCTGGACGAACCTGTTGAAGAGCTGGGAAAGCACTTCGGGTCGGATCCCCATGCCGGTATCGGTGACCGTGAGCTGTGCTTGATCCCGATCTCGCCGGATACGCACCGAGACGCGTCCGCCGTGCGATGTGAATTTGATCGCATTGGAGAGCAGGTTGTTGACCACCTGCTGCAGCCGCAGCGAATCACCGCAAACGGTACCGATCTCGCCGTCGACCACGAGATCGAGATCCAGCGATTTGGCCTGAGCCGTGGGCTGTACGATGTCGATGGCGCCCTGAACGACGGCCTCCAAGTCGACCGGCGCCAGATCGAGCATGAGCTTACCCGAAACGATGCGCGAGACGTCCAAGAGATCATCGATGAGTCTAGACTGAGCTTTCGCGGCGCGCTCGATCGAGGCGCTGGCCCGTTCGATTCTAAGGTCCTCCGTCGGAATCTGCTTGAGCAGCTCGGCAGACATCAGCATCGTGCTGAGCGGTGTACGCAGCTCGTGCGAGAGGATGGCGAGGAACAGGTCCTTGGCTTGGTTCGCGCGCTCGGCTTCGAGCCTCGCCTCCTTCTCCGAAGCGAGGAGGAGCTCCCGCTCAGTCTCGAGGGCACGCAGCTCGGTAATGTCATCGACGGTCAGCAGCATCATCGACGCGACGCCGTGCGAGATGATTGGACGGCCCGTCAGGGAAAGCACCCTGCGGCCGAGGTGGGGCAGCTCGGTTTTCACTTCCAGAGCGCTGAATGGCGCGTGCGTCGTCACCGATGCCTCGAGCGTCTTCCGTATGGCAGGCAATTGCCACGGCTCCGCGCCGAGAGCGAAGAGAGACTTGCCCTCGATCCGCTCTGTGGATATTGAGAAGCTCCTCAGAAATGAGGCATTGGCCGACAGGATGCGCAGGCTCGAGTCGAGCACGACCAGGGCGGCCGTCACCGTATCGACGATGTTCCGGGCGTAGTCGCGGGTGCTCTCGGCCTCCTCGCGGGCGTGTTTGAGGATGTCTACATCGAGGAACGCGAGGACGGCTCCGTCGAGCCGCTGATCGCTCCTACGGTAGGGGCGGATGTGCATTTGGAACCAGTGCCCGTCTCGCCGTTGAACCTCCCATTCCTTGGGGGACAAGCCGTCGATCACCTCTCGGATTCGACTCGGGAGATCGTCGACCTGGAGCTTCATCTTGAGGTCATCGATGGGCCGTCGCACGTCTTCGGGAATGAAGCTAGCGATGTCGCTGACGCTCGGAGTGAAGCGGCGGACCCGGAGCTCGAGGTCGACGATGATGACGGGGATCTCGACGCTGGACAGGACGTTCTCGAGATCGCTAGCGATCTGATCGAGCTCCTGGTTCCGAGTCTGAAGCTGATCGTTGACCGTCGAGAGCTCCTCGTTGGTGGACTGTAGCTCCTCTTTGATGCTCTGCAATTCCTCGTTCGTGCTCTGCAGCTCTTCATTGGTTGCCACCATCTCCTCGTTGGTGGCGGCGAGATCCTCAGTGGCGGCCTGGTGCTCGGAGATGAGCGACTGGAGATAGTTCTTGGTCGCGACGAGCTCGGTCTTGAGGCGATGGATTTCGGCGATGGACTCCGAAGGTGCTTCGCGCTTCACCGTCGTCACAGTCTGGCTCTCGCCCTGGCCAGGGCGCATCGCGGACTCTTCGAACAATACGAGGAAGTAGCGATCCGTCAGGTCGGGCGTGAGTGCAAGCGGGGTCACATTCAGATCGATGACCCGATTCTCAGAACCCACCTGGATTCGCAGCCCCTCAATCCTGACCGATCCGGACCGTGCCTTCGCGCTCTCGATCGCGTCTCGGACATGAACCACCAGGTCCTCGCGCACCATCCTCAGCAGGTTCGTTTGCGGCTGGCCGGGCGGTGGCTCGAGGAAGGCTCCGGTTCGCCCTCGGAACTGGACGATCTCCATTCGTTCATTTACGAGCACGCCGGGCGGTGCGTAATGCGCGAGCAAGAGATGATCGGCCTGCCTCTGCGCCTCGCGCGCGGGATGACGCCGCACCGTGAGCTTGCCCTCAGACAGCTTTCCCTCGACCTCGCGATCGGCGGGAGCGGGGTAAACGAGCTGGCGGCTTTCCCCCGTCTTCACGAAGATCCGATGTTCCTTGTCCAAAGGCGCGAAGATGTCCGAATAGCCCGCGATCGTCTCGCTCTGACCCAGGAAGAGGTGCCCCTTCCTGTTGAGACAGTGATGCATGAGCGGAATGACTCGACGCTGGAGCTCGACATCGAAGTAGATGAGCAAGTTTCGGCAACTGATGAGATCGAGCTTCGCGAAAGGCGGGTCACGGCTGAGGTCGTGCCTCACGAACACGCACAGGTCGCGGACGTGCTTGGCGATCTGGTAGCCGCCCTCCATGCGCTCGAAGTGGCGAGACAGCCGTTCGGGGGCAATACCGACTACCGCGCTCTCTGGATAGCGGCCGACACGGGCGGTCTCGATCGCCTCCTCACTCAGATCGGTTCCGAAGATCTTGATGGCCAAAGTCTCGGCCCGCGTACCCAAGGACTCAAGAAGGCTGATGGCGACGGCGTAGGCCTCCTCGCCCGTTGCGCATCCCGGAATCCAGATGCGGATCGAATCACGGTCATCCTTCCCTCGCCCGAGCTCGGCAAAGACCTTCTCCTCGAGCGCCGTGAACGCCTCGGGATCGCGGAAGAAGGACGTGACGTGGATGAGCATGTCCTGCGCTACGGATCGGGCCTCCTCCGGGGAGTCGGTGAGCAGAGCGACGTACTCATCCAGTCCACCCACCTGGCGCAGCGCCATGCGCCTCTCGATGCGCCGGAGCACCGTCGTCCGCTTGTAGCCAGAAAAATCGATGCCCGCCTGCTGCCGCACGAGGGCGAACACCGCAGACAGGCTCTCCTCTTGGCTGGGCGGCGGCTCTTGGAGCTCGCCCTCGATGCGGCTCGAGAAGGAGAGGTAGGGATGACGGCAGAGCCGTTCGAGTTCACCGGCGATCTCTTGCGGCGTACCACGAAAGTCGACCACTCCCGCGGCGATGGCGCTCTCGGGCATCTCACGAAATCGAGTCGAGTCCGGCTCCTGTGCGATCGCAATGCCGCCCTCGGCCTTGATCGCCCGGAGTCCTTCGGTCCCGTCCGCGCCAGAGCCGGACAAGATGACACCAACGGCGCGATTGCGCCGCTCCAAGGCGAGGGATCGGAAGAACGAGTCGATCGGGAGGTGGAGCCGACCGGTCAGCCGCCGCGGGACGAGCCTGAGAGTCCCGCCTTCGATGGAAATGTCTGAGCCCGAGGGGATCACGTGGACTCGGTTCCGCTTGACCGGCATGCCGTTCTTCGTCTCGACGACCGGCAGCCTGGTGATCCCCTCGAGGACGCTCGTGAGCATGCTTGGCTGCTCGGGATCCAGGTGCTGGATCACGACGAAAGCAATGCCCGAGTCCGCGGACACGTGAGAGAACATCAGCCTGAGGGCCTCGAGCCCACCTGCCGAAGCGCCGATCCCCACCACAGGGGGGGAGTCGGTCTCTGCCGAGCTGTCGCCCGTTTCAGCGAAGGGCGGACGGGCCGGCGGCCCCGTTCGGGCCTCTTTATCGCCGCCGCTGTCCTTGCCCTTGCTGTTCTTTGACGTCCCCATGAACATTTCCCCAGGCGATCTGTGACCGCCCGGTTCGAGTGGTCGAGAGTAGACGCTCCTTGGCCGCCCGCGATCGGATTCCCAACCTCAGCAGTATGGCATCCAGCGAGATCCCCTCAACTTCCAATTCCCGCCAGACCGGGCCATCCAGGGGGCGCCCTGGTTCCGGCGGCCCTCGGGAGCTGGTCCGAGTCGCCATGGCAATGGGCGCGCTGAAGTGGATGGCGGTGTGCTTCGCATGAGCCGACTCTCGAGCGGCTGACGATGCGAGGCCGCGTGTCGGAGCGAGAACGCGGTCGCCGCAGCTTTCATGGGTTGCCATCGCGAGGGGGGAGCGCGGCGAGGAGGTCCTCCAGCTCCTGGATGTCGACGGGCTTGGTGAGGTGGTCGTCGAAGCCGGCTTCCGCGCAGCGGGCCTTGTCTTCGGGGCGTCCGTAGCCGGACAGGGCGACGAGATGGATGTCGCACGTCGCCGGATCGCCTTGCAGCTCGGTCGCGACGTCGTAGCCGCTCATGCCGTCCGGGAGACCCAAGTCACACAGGACGATGTCGGGCCGGAGCTCCCTGGCCGCATTCACTCCGTCTTGGCCGTTGGCCGCGATGTGGACTTGATGTCCCGCGAGCTCGAGGAGGAATTTGAGCATCACGGCGGCGTCCCGATTGTCCTCGATCAGCAAGATGCGGCGGCTGCGATCACTCCGCTCGAGGTCCTGTCTCTTCGCCTGGCCGGGAGGCTGGATCGTCGGCAGCGTCACGACGAGCTCGGCGCCACGCCCCTTCCCTTCGCTGTGGGCGGTCACGGTGCCGTGGTGCAGCTCGACGATCGTCTTGACGAAGGCCAAGCCGAGACCGAGGCCGCCCTCGGAGCGATCGAGGCTTTGCTCGGATTGCCGGAAGAGCTCGAAGACGTGGGGGAGGAGCTCGGGCTCGATCCCGACGCCGGTGTCTCGGATCTGCAAGACGGCTTCGCCGCGACCGCGCTCGAGCGATAGCGAGACCTCACCTCCGTCGGGCGTGTACTTCACGGCGTTCGAGAGAAGGTTGTCGACAAGCTGCCAGAGACGCACGCGGTCGCCCTCGACCCAGACCGGCTCGGAGGCAATCTCGATCCGAAGCTCCAGGTCGCGCTGTGCGATACGACTCCGTACCTCGGACGAGACCTCGCGGCAGATGGCGCCGAGGTCCGTCGCCCCGAGGTCGAGCTTGATCTTGCCGCAGATGATGCGAGAGACGTCCAGCAAGCCGTCGATCAGTTTACTCATATGGGTGGTTTGACGCTCGAGGATCTCCTGGGTCTCGGCGATGGAAGCGGCGGTTCCCGAGCGCTGTCGCAGGAGCTCGGAGGCGGTGCGAATGGCGGCGAGCGGATTGCGCAGCTCGTGACCCAGCATCGCCAGGAACTCGTCCTTTTGACGGTCGGCGTCCATCAGCCGCCGTTCGGCCTCGAGCTGCTCGGTCACGTCGGTGTTCGTTCCGAACCAGCGAACGACCTTGCCCTCCTCGTCCCGAATGGGGATGGCGCGCGAGAGGAACCACCGGAACTCCCCGTCGGCACCCCGAATCGGAAACGTGTCTTCCCAGACCTCGCCGGTCGCGAAGTGGTGGCTGACCTTCTCGACCACGCGATCGACGTGATCGGGATGATGGACGGAGCGCCAGCCCCAACCCTTCATTTGCTCGAGCGTCGTCCCGGTGTACTCGAACCATCTCTGGTTGTACCAGAAGATCCAACCGTCGCCTTGAGCCATCCAGGCGAGCTGCGGGATGTTGTCACTCAGGGTCCGGAATCGCTCTTCGCTATCGCGTAGCTCGTCCTCGATGCGACGCCGGTCGGTGATGTCGGCGCTCGCCCCGACGAAGCCCTTGAAGCCGCCGGCGGGCGTGAATCGGGGCCGGGCCCAGGACTCGATCCACTTCCAAGAACCGTAGGCGTGCTTGACTCGGGCTTCGGCGTGGAACGGGCGCTTCTCTCGCACGCAGCGGAAGAACTCTCCGGCGTAGGCCTCGACGTCGTCGGGATGGAGCAGGTACTGCCAACGGCCGCCCTTCATCTCCTGCCGGTCGACGCCGAAGAACTCGCAGAAGGTGTGATTCACGAGCTGCTGATCACCCGTCTCGTCATGGACCCAGACCAGGATGGGCAGCCCATCGGCCATCTCCCGGAAGCGCATCTCACTCTCTCGAAGCGACTCCTCGACCTGCTTGATGTCGGTGATGTCGATCATCATGCCGAGGACGTGGCAGACGGTGTTGTCCGGATTGCGCTCGAGGGCTTTGGACACGCCGCGGACCCACATCCAGTGGCCCGATCGGTGGCGCAGTCGCGTCTCGACCGAGCACTGCTCGGTCCGGCCGGCGACGAAGTCGTTGTACGCCCGGTCCAGTTCGTCTCGGTCCGAAGGGTGGACCTGCTCCATCAGCCATTTCAGGAACTTGTCGTAGGCCGGCAGCTCGTCGCGGGTGTAGCCGAGGATCTGCGCCCAGTGCTCGCTGTGATAGGTCGACTCATCGAGCGGGACCCGGTGCTCGTAGATCCCGCCGCGAGCGACCTCCCAGGCGAGCTCGAGGCGGCGGCTGTGGGCGGTCAGCTCCTCGTTGGCCGATCGGAGGGCGGTGACGTCGGTGAACGTGACGACGACGCCCTGGATGCGACGGCTCTCGGTGCGATAGGGAAGGACGCTCCTATGAATCCACCGGCCAGTGCTCGTCAGGAGATCCCGTCGCCGAAAGGACTGCTCGTCCAGCACGGCCTTGGCTTCGGAATGAAGGTCGTTCTGAAGGAGCTCACGGGCGATGTCGACGACGCAGCGGCCGGTGTCGGCGTGGTCGAGGTCGAGCAGCTCCTCGGCGGCCGGAGTGAAGCGCTTGATGCACAGCCGTTCGTCGAGGAAGACCGTCGCCACCTGGGTGCTCGAAAGAAAGTTCCCCAGATCGTCGTGCGCTTGCTCGAGCTGCTCGACCTTCTCACGGAGCTGGGCGTTGACGGTGGTGAGCTCCTCGTTGAGCGAGCGGAGCTCCTCGGTCGTCGCCTCGAGCTCCTCGTTGGTCGATTGGAGCTCCTCGTTCATCGACATCGACGCCTCGTTCGACGAGCGCAACTCCTCGTTCGAGGTCTCGAGCTCTTCGACCGTGTTCCTCAAGTCCTCGCGAGTGGCTTGTAGCTCCTTCTCGATCTGCTCGATGACGGCTTCTCGCCCGGGCGACTCCGAACGCTCGGCGGGCTCGACGTGAGTGTCGTTCATCTCCTCGAATGTGAGGATCACGGCCGAGTCCCCGAGGCCAGGGGCCGGTCGGGCACTGATCCGGATCGAGCGAGCCTCGCCGTCGGGACGGGAGATCGCGGTGACCAGGCTCTGGAGGCGCCGGCACTTGTAGAGGACACCGCGCGTCCGCGTCGCGATGTCGGGACGCAGGATCGCACCCAGCTCGAGCCGAGGGCTGTCCCCTTGGGGGATCTGGAGGTAGGGGCCGAGCTCCCCGTGCGAGAACAGGACGCTACCGTCCTCGGAGACGACGATCGTCGGGGGCGCCAAGGCCTCGAGCACCGCCCGGCGGGCCAGGTCGCCCTCACTCGGTTTGCGCCGGGCTGCCGCGGTCCCGGAGCCGCTGCCTCCCGAGCTGTCTCCGCGACCGGTGAGACGCGTCCTCGAGTGCGCCAGCAAGAGCGGCGGTGACGCACCGAGCTTTCGGTAGATCCGATGTCCCTTCGAGATGGTGGAGAAGATGTCTCGCTGAGAGCCCGTGGACTCCGAGGTGCTCAAGAAGAGATGCCCGTCGGGCTCGAGGGCGAAGTGTAGCGATCGCAGCACGAGCTTCTGAGCTTCGGGAGTCAGATAGATCAGCACGTTGCGGCAGCTCACCAGGTGCATTCGCGAGAACGGCGGATCCTTGGTCAAATCGTGCGCAGCGAACGAGACCAGGTCACGCAGCGCGGGACGGACCCGATAGCCCCGACCGTCGAGCAGTTGGAAGTAGGTCTGGAGCTTCTGAGGAGAGACGCGCTCGGAGATGGTGAGCGGATACAGGCCCGCTCGCCCGTACGCCAGAGCGTCCTGGTCGACGTCGGTGGCGAAGATCTGGACGCCGATGCGCTTGTTCTGCGTCACGATCGCGTCCAGGAGCTCGATGCCGATCGTGAACGCCTCTTCGCCGGTGGCACATCCCGGGACCCAGGCCCGCACTGTGGATCCGGGCGCGGCCTGCTGAACCAAAGGATCGATCACCATCTCCCGCAGGGCGGAGATGGACTCGGGGTCGCGATAGAGCTCGGTGACGCTGATCAGGAGATCGCGGACCAGCGCCTGCTGCTCCGATGGGTCTTGGCGCACATGATCGAGGTAAGGCTCCATCTTTTCGAAGCCGGACAAGGTCATCCGTCGGAGCACACGTCGCTCGATCGTGCCCAGCTTGTAGACGCGGAGGTCGAAGTCGAGCTGGGCCTCGAGAAGGGCGGCGAGGCGGTTCAGCTCGGTCGCCTCGAGGGTCGAGTGCTCTTCGGAGCGCTCTTCCTGCAATTCCTCACCCAATGGCTCGGTGAGCGAGCCGGGCGGCAGGCTCACGAAGCGCTGCAAGGCCTGGGGAATCTCGCTGATGGAGACCACGAGGTCGATGACTCCCGTGTCGATGGCGCTCTGGGGCATGCCGGGCTGGCCCGACTCCTCAGGATCCTCGGCAATGGTGAGGCCACCAGCAGCCTTGATGTCCCGAATGCCCGAGCTCCCGTCGCTACCGGCACCCGACAAGATGATCCCGACGGACCGGGATCCGTACTCGCGCGCCAGGGAGTGGAAGAGGTGATCGACGGGCAGCCGCACACCGCGGTGCAAGGTCGGCTTCGTGAGCTCGATCATCCCTTGGCGAACGGCGAGCGACGTGTCGGGAGGGATGATGTACACGGAGTCCGCCGCGATCTCGAGACCGTGCTGGGCATCTCGAACGGCCATCGGAGTGCAAGGCGTCAGCAGCTCGGCCAGGTGGCTTTCATGGGTGGGGGCGAGGTGTTGTACCAGGAGGAAGGCCATCCCCTGGTCGCTCGGAAGCACGGACAATAGCCGCTTGAACGCCTCCAGGCCACCGGCCGACGCCCCCACGCCGACGATCAACCGTGCCGCCTTCGTCTGACGGGTCATCCTTCGATCTCGCTCTCGTCGTCAGCGCCACTCGCTTCTTCATCGGGACGGGACACGCGCAAGGTCACCAGAGAGTCGCGTACCGGCTCGGCCTGGACATGGGCCTCGTGGGCGCGCTCGGAAAGCGAGCGCACGGCTTCACAGGAGGAAAGTGCCATCTCATCGGATTGGCTCTCGAGAAGAGCACGCGCCGAGAGCGCGTGGCCAGGTGGGCGCGTTTCTCGCACAGGCTTCATTCAGGCGTGCTCCTGTCAGCTCTCGCGGAGGCCGTCGAAGGGAGACATTCGGCGTTAGGGCTACCAGCTCCCTCCGGTGCCGGTTGAAGGGCCGAGGCGTAACAACACGCGGCGACGGTCGGAAAGGGGACCAAGGGACGGATGTTCATCGTTTGTCGATGAGCGCGCACGGAGGAGCTCGGGGGACGATCGTGGTCGCGATCCTACTCGCCACCTGGCGGGATGAGCAATGATCGATCGACCGCTCGAGCCAAGCGATGATCCTGGACTCCTGTCTGATGGAGCCGGTTTCGGCATGTCGAGTTTGATCAAACGAGAAGTATGGTTGCACGCGAGTGCTCGAGCGTCAGGAAGACCAGCGGGTCTCCTTCCGAAAGAAGTCACTCGTCGAAAGCCTGTCAGGAGGAGGAACGCGTGGTCCGAGACGGCGAAGCAGAAGCCAGGCAGGAGTCGGGCTCACGAGGGTGGCTGGGCGAGATGATCCTTCGAGTCGAGCGAGCGGATCTAGTTGTCAGCCGCGCTTCTCGGAATTAGGCTGGCCGCCTGGCGAGCCGAGACCCCCGTGAGCGGTGCTCGGCGACAGGACTTGCAGGACTCGAAAGCTTGCCGGGATGTTTGGACGGAAGAAGAAGGTGGTGGAGTGGATCGGCGGCGCGCTACCGCTCGTCGAAGGTGACCACGAGGCGGTGAAGCACCTCGTGCCGCACATTCTCGTGTGGGCCACGGCCGACGGAGAGCCCCGCGGAGTGACCCCGGTCGAGCCAGGGAAGCTGGAGGATTCGGTGTGCTCCAGCTTGGAGGCCACTCTTCGAGAAGCGAAGCGCGACTCGGTACCCTTACCGATGCGAGTGCGCTTCGAAGACCAAGAGCTTGCCGACCTACTTCGGAAGGGCTTTCCCGCGATCGAGGTCGTCTGCGAGCCGACGCCGAAGATGGAAGAGGTCCTCTACTCGCTCATGCAAGCCTTGAGCGTTGCGGGGCAGGCCACGTACCTCAGTGAGCTAGTCTCTTCCAAAGAAGTGGCCGCCTTCTTCGACACGGCCGCGAAGCTGTATCGCGCCGAGCCGTGGAAGCGGTTTTCCGCCGACCGGAGCTTCCTCGGGATCCGCCTCGACGACTATGGGCTCGAAGCGGCCGTGCTCGGTGTCACGGGGCAGGATGGTCGGGACCCGGGCTTCCTCCTTTTCGAAGACCTCGACGACTTGGAGCAGTACGCCGAGCTCTCGAGTGGCGAAGAGGCCGAGCCATGCGACATGCCACCACACTTCTCTCTGATCTTCAGACCGGCCGGTGAGCTCCTGCCCAAGCTGCTCGAAGAGATCCGCGAGCATGGTTGGCGAGTCGCCGGACCGAGGGCTTACCCCGTTCTCGCCAAAGGGGGGGAGGGGGCCTTCGAAGACCCGCTCGAGGTCGACGATTTCATCCTCGGCGAGATCTTGTGCCAGATCATCCTCGAAGTCATGAAGGGTATCGTCGCCTGGGAGAAGGTCTGGGAAGTGGGGGCCGGGTTGTCCCGGAAGATGCGCGTGAAGGCGTCGGGCAAATTCTACGAAGCCACCGTCTTCACGCTGGGCGTGGAGGAAGAGCGCGCGTTCTCGTCTGACGATTTGCTCGCCGAGTTTCGGAAGCTGGAAAGGGAGGACCTCAATCGCGACATCACTGCGCCGCTGCAGGATGCACTCGAAGCGCGCTTCTTGCGCTCTCCCGAAGGAACGGCGTTCCAGGACGCCTCGATGTGCCACTTCGTCATGGACTTCGCGGCGGATTATCACGGCAAGACCATTGCCAGCTTGGCGCCCTCGGAACTGCGGGAGATCGTCTTCGAGATCATTCCGCGTAAGGTGGTGGTCGATGCCGAGGAAGCCTGCGAGATCCTCGAGGAGCTGGAAGCCTTCTTCGTCTTCCTTGGCCGCGAGCTCGGACTGGAGCAGGCGCCAGCCTGTCTCGAGGTCTTGCGAGCAACGGACGCCGTGAGCGAGCTCGAGGAAGCGCTCGGCGACTCGAGCAAATTCGGCATGGCCAAGTCCGTCGCGCTGGGGATGGGGATTCCCGAGAGGTTCTTGCTGGAGCCGAGCTCGGAGCCCCCCGGCCTTCCTTCGAAGCATCGGGACACCAAGCCCAAGAAGGACAAGGCGAAGGAGAAGAAGAAGCGCAAGGCGGCCAAGCAGTCGCGAAAGAAGAACCGTTGAGACCGGTGGCCGAGTGAAGCCGACGCGAGTCGTGCCTTGGAATCCGACCTGGCCCGAGGCCTACTCGGACATTCGGGACGAGCTCGAGCGCATCCTGTCGGATGAGATCGTTCGGGTGCATCACATCGGCAGCACCAGTGTGCCGGGCCTTGCCGCCAAGCCGGTGATCGACGTCCTGATGGAGGTCCGAGACGTCCGCGAGATCGATCGCCGTGAGCCGGACCTCGCCGCGCTCGGGTACGTCGGCAAGGGGGAGCACGGGATTCCCGATCGGCGGTACTTCACGAGACCTCGGGGTGCGCAGGAGAAGACGCATCTTCACGTGTTCCCGGCAAAGCATCCGCGCGTGAGATCACACCTCTGGTTTCGCGACTTCCTCCGCGGCCACCCGGGAGCTCGGGACGAGTACGGCGAGTTGAAGCTGCGTCTCGCGATCGAGCTTGCCGGCGATCGGGACGCTTACCAGAAGGCGAAGGCGCCCTTCATCGAAGGCGTGATTCGATTGGCCGAGCTCGAGACCGGAGAACGTTCGTCGCCACAGGCGAGCGGGTAGAATGCTCGCTTCCCCATTCAAGACGTGGAGTGTCCTGATGAACACACGGGTCGGGCTCGCCGCCGTGCTGCTGCTCGGTATCTGGCTAATGGCATCGCGGCAAGCAGAGATCGAGTCTCACGTCGAGATCTCGCCGGAGACGGCCATCGCTGGGGAAGTCGGTACCTGGACGGTGGGCATCCGGGTCGGAGATGGAGGGATCGAGACCGGCGGCGCATTGCGGGTCCAGATGCCCGACGCGTGGCACTCGGGTCCGCGCAACTCGGCGACGCCGCTTCAGGCGAGCGATCCGAAGCGGGCGCAGTACGTGACGGCCAAGACGTCGCGGGATGGAGTCGTTCTGAAGACGACGGTCGAGGACGAGCGCGCCGGGCTCTTGGTCAAGCACTCCAAGGAGTCGCTCGACGGCCGGTTCGAGCGGTATGTGATGGTCGTCCGCGTCGAGGTCGTGAGCGGCTCGCTTCGAGCGGATGACGTCGTCGAGGTGATCTACGGCGATGTGGAGAGTGGCAGCCCGGGCTTCACGGCCGGAGATGTCGTGCTGTCCAGAACACCGGTGATGGTGGCCATCGATCGCAGTGGGGAAGGGACGTTCGAGAGCGTGGAGCACGATGCCACTGTCGCGATCGCCCCCGGACCGGTCTCGGAGATTCAGCTCCACGCTCCATCGCAGGCAGTGAGCGAAAAGGACTTCGAGCTCCTGATCTCACTACTCGATAGGCACGCCAACGTGGCGCGGGAGGCCGCTGCCATCGAGCTGGAGGTCGTGACCGGTGAGGCCGAGCTGCCAAAGGCCGTCTCGGTGCCCGAAGGCGCGGGACATCTTCGTTTCCGCGTCACACCGACAGCGACCGGCGTGCTGAGGATTCGGGCGAGCTTCAAAGCGCTCGGCCTGGAAGCGACCTCGAACCCGGTCGATGTCTCCCACCGAGAGCCGGAGCGGCGGCTGTACTGGGGCGACCTCCACTCACATACTCATTACAGTTGGGACGGCGTCGGCACGGACGCCTTCGGCTACGCGCGCGACACGTCGGGCCTGGACTTCTACGCCATGACCGATCATTCCCGCGTCGTCTCCGGCCGCGGACCGCAAGGGCTGCACGAGGGGGTGTGGGGCGAGTACACCGCCGAGACCGAGGCACACCATGAGCCGGGTCGCTTCGTGACACTTCACGCCTACGAGTGCTCGTTCGGACGGCCGTTCGGCCATCACAACGTCTTCTTTCGTGGCGCACCGGGAGCCTTGAAGAACCCCGAGACCTCGAAGCTTCCCGAGCTCTGGGAAGCGCTCGACGCGGGAGACGCGCTGACGATTCCTCATCACACCGGCAAGTTCCCCGGCGGCATCGACTTCTCGATTCACGACCCTGAGCGGCGGCGCAACTTCGAGATCTACTCGGGCCACGGGCTCTCCGAGGTCTATGATCCCGAGCATCCCTTGGCCTTCGAGCAGAGTGACTTCACATCGCCATCGAAGAGCTTGAGAGACTCGACCTTCGCCCATGACGTCTGGAGGCAAGGGCTGAAGCTCTCGACGATCGCCGCCTCGGACGACCATCGCTCCAAGCCCGGCCAGCCGCACTACGGCCTGACCGGCGTCTGGGCCGAAGAGCTGACGCGCGAAGGCATCTTCCAAGCGCTCTACGATCGCCGCACCTACGGAACGACGGGATCGAAGATCGTCTTGGAGGTGACGCTGAATGGCACGCCGATGGGAGGCGTCGCCAAGATCGGCGAGCAGGCGCTAGTGTCGGTGCGCGTCCTCGGCACGGACGTGATCGAGCGTGTCGAAGTGCTCCGCTGGCGACCGGACGAAGAGCGCTTCTCGGTCGCGCACACCTTCGAGCCGATGCGCATGGCGCTCGTGGCCACCTGGCGAGATGAGCAGCCGGTACCCGGCGCCATCTACTTCGTGCGTGTGAGCCAAGTGAACGAAGTGCGAGGCCTCCCGGTCATGGCCTGGTCGTCGCCGATCTGGACGGAGTAATCGACTTTCACATCCCCCGACTTCAGTCGGGTTGAACCTCGTATCCCCCGATTTCAGTCGGGTTGAACTTTGTATCCCCCGACTTCAGTCGGGTTGTTTCCCCGGCTTCAGCCGGGTCTTGACGAAAAAGGGAAATGTCCAAGACAGTCGCCGAGGAACAATCCCTCTCCTGCCGAGTCACGCCGCACGGGAGGATCGAGGTCTTTCCCGAGGATGGTGCGACCTCGTTGCCCTTCGACGTGCGCAAGCGAATCCTGCAAGCGTTCGCGCAGGGCACAGGAGCGGGCCTCCTCGCCCTCGGCGCGCGCGAGGTCGCGACCGAGCTGCCCCCGGCGCTGAGCTTCTGGCGGACCATCGGGCGCCGCTTCGTCAGCCGAGCGTGTGCCTTGGTGGATCCGGTCGATCCTGCGAATTGGGAATCGCCGCCGCTGGAGCCCGGCGATGCCCTGAGCTGGATCGAGTCGGTGCCGCCGATGCTCGGCGCCGAGCTCGTCACCGAGGATCTTCTCGGCGAGCTCTGGACGGACATCGCTCGCGCACTCGAGGAGGAGCTCTCCAATCGGAGCGACGGCCTGGCGGGATTCCTCGCCGAGCAGAGCTCCGTCTGGAACGTCGTCGGACGCGTCTGCCTGCACCTGGCCGAGAACAAGCGGAGGCCGGACCGCCCGTTCGCCTTCATCGCGACCTACGTGCCCGAAGTCACTCGCAGCGCCAAGGCGCAGCACGTGCCGCTCGGGCGTGCGCTCCAGGAGTACGCGGGAGCGAAGAACCGCGCCAAGCTGCTGGCACTCTTGGCTCCGGTCTCGCGCGCGGCCGAGGAGAGCGAGCTGCTTCGAGAGCTGGTCGACTCCGGGGACCTCTATCATCCGTTGTCGTGGTCGGCTCGCCAGGCACACGCGTTCCTCCAACAGATCGGGACCTGCGAGCGGGCCGGGTTGGTCGTCCGGGTCCCGGACTGGTGGAGCCGCCGTCAAAAAGCGCGTCCGAAGGCGACCGTGTCGGTCGGAGCCGAGCGCCCTTCGACGATGGGGCTGGCGGCGATGCTCGACTTCGATGTTCAGGTCACCCTGGACGGTGAAGAGCTCAGCGAAGACGAGATTCGGCAGCTCCTCGAGAGCAGCGCCGGCCTGGTCCTCGTCAAGGGTCGCTGGGTCGAGGTCGATCAGGACCGATTGGAGGCGGTGCTCGCCCATTGGCAGTCCGCCCAGGAGAGATCCTGGAAGGAGGGTGTCTCGCTCGGCGAAGCCATGCGACTCCTCTCGGGCTCCTCGGACGGAGAGGGCGATGCCGGAGCGGCCGATCGACATCGCGACTGGTCCGAGGTCGTCGCGGGCGACTGGCTGAAGGAGCAGCTCGATCACCTGCGTCAACCGACGGCGGATGCGAAAGCCTCGCACGGCTTGAAGGCCGAGCTGCGACCGTATCAAGCCGAGGGTCTCGAGTGGCTGTGGACGCTTCGCTCATTGAGCCTCGGCGGCTGCCTCGCCGACGACATGGGGCTCGGGAAGACCATTCAAGTCCTCGGTGTGATGTCGCGCGCACGAGAGAGCCAGGAGAGAGGCACCGACTTGTTGGTCGTGCCCGCGTCGCTGATCGCCAACTGGCATCAGGAGATCCAGAGGTTCGCGTCGCGCCTGAAGGTCCTGATCGTCCACGCCTCCCAGCGGCCCACGGCCGAATTGAAGAAGCTCGAGGCGACTGTCGTCTCGGGCTACGATGTCGTGATCACGACCTATGGCATGGTCGCTCGCGTCGATTGGCTGAAGTCTTTTGCCTGGCGCAGCGGGATCCTCGACGAGGCGCAAGCCATCAAGAACCCGGGGGCGAGGCAGACCAAGAGCGTGAAGTCGCTCGCGGCTTCCTGGCGACTCGCCCTGACGGGCACGCCCGTCGAGAATCACCTCGGCGAGCTCTGGTCGATCTTCGACTTCTTGAACCCGGGCCTGCTCGGCTCGGCCAAAGGCTTCCAAAAACAATGCAAGGCGATGGGAGAGGATCGGCGGGAGGGGTTCGCGCCGTTGCGCCGGCTGCTCCGGCCCTACCTCTTGCGACGATTGAAGACCGACAAGCGCGTCATCCAAGACCTGCCCGACAAGACCGAGGTCACGGCTTACTGCGCGTTGAGTCGCCGTCAAGCCGTGCTCTACGAGCAGTCGGTCAAGGAGCTCGAGCGCGCACTCGGAGAGCTCGAAGGCATGGAGCGCCGCGGGTTGGTGCTCGCATTCCTGATGCGCTTCAAGCAGATCTGCAATCATCCCTCGCATTGGCTGGGCGACGGCGGATACGTGACGGCCGACAGCGGCAAGCTCGAGCGGCTGGGCGAGATCTGCGAGTCGATCGCGGCGCGCCAGGACAAGGTCTTGGTCTTCACTCAGTTCCGAGAGATGACGGATCCGCTGTCCCGATTCCTCACCGACGTGTTCGGCCGAAGCGGACATGTCCTCCACGGCGGCACACCGGTCAAGAAGCGTCAGCAGCTCGTCACATCGTTTCAGGAGAGTGACCAGGTGCCGTTCATGGTGCTCTCCCTGAAGGCGGGGGGAACGGGCTTGAACTTGACGGCGGCCTCGCACGTGGTGCATTTCGATCGCTGGTGGAACCCGGCCGTCGAGAACCAGGCGACGGATCGGGCCTTTCGCATCGGACAGAGGCGGAACGTCCTGGTTCACAAGTTCGTGTGCAAGGGTACGATCGAGGAGCGCATCGACGAGATGATCCGGGCGAAGCAGGAGCTCTCCGACGGCGTCTTGTCGTTCGAGGGCGCTTCGGCATTGACCGAGTTGAGCAACGAGGAGCTGCTCTCGATGATCTCGCTCGACCTCGATGCGGCAATGAGTATTTGAGAAAGGCCCTGCTGGAGGGGAAAGCCACTGATGGCTCGATATGACTACGGCTTTGGTCCTTACGTACCGGTCGCCGAGCGGCGGCGGAAGGCCCGGCAGCGCATCGAGAAGATGCGAAAGGCGGGACGCGTGGTCTCGCCGATCGAGATCCAAGGGCGCAAGATCGCGCAGACCTTCTGGGGTGAGGCGTGGTGCCGGAACCTCGAGTCGTACAGCGACTATGCGAACCGACTACCGCGCGGGCGGACCTATGTCCGCAACGGCTCGGTGCTCGACCTCCAGATCGAAGCCGGCCAAGTGACGGCGCTCGTCAACGGCTCGACGTTCTACGACGTGACGATCCGGATCGCC
This sequence comes from Planctomycetota bacterium, assembly GCA_040219065.1. GTDB lineage: Bacteria > Planctomycetota > OFTM77 > OFTM77 > OFTM77 > OFTM77. The sequence continues at coordinate 28,540 of JAVJTD010000267.1, read as the reverse complement.
GAGCTCGAGCAGGATCGATGGGGCTCCCTCAAGACGGGCTGCGCCGGCAAGATCCAGTCGCTCGTCGAGCTGCTGCAGGGCCGATTGTCGAAAGGCGTGATGGAGATCGTGACACGGCCCGGTGAGGGACTCTTCCCGATGCCAGCCGAGATCCGGCTAGGATGTAGCTGCCCGGACTGGGCCGTGATGTGCAAGCACGTCGCCGCCGCACTCTACGGCATCGGCGCTCGCCTCGACGATGACCCCGAGCTGCTGTTCGTCCTCCGCGGCGTCGACCCCGCCGAGATGATCGAGTCCGTCGTCGAGCACCAAGCCATGACGCCGGGCACCCCCCGAGAAGACACCCTCGCCGAAGACGACCTCGCCGACATCTTCGGCATCGACTTCGGCACGGGGACGGAAGAAGTGGCGGCGGCGAAGCCCGCGAAGAAGAGGGCTGCCAAGAAGAAGGCTGCGAAGAAGACTGCGAAAAAGAAGTCCGCCAAGAAGAAGACTGCCATGAAGAAGGCCCCGGCCGTTGCCACGAAGAAGGGACCTGGGAAGTCGGCGGCGAAGAGGAAGTCGACGACCAACAGGGCCACGAAGAAGAAGTCCGCCAGGAAGAAGACAAGAGCTTCGAAGCGCTCGAAGTAACTGGGCACCCAGGTGACGGCACCATGGCAAGACGGAGAACGGCAGAAGGCCGGTACTCCGAGAGACCCCAAGGTGTCGTGAGCACTTCCTCGACTCTGAAGAGGTGATCGATGGAGCCAGCCCGAGAAGGGCAGCCCGCGACGAGGGCGAAGAAGAAAAAGAAGAAGCCCCAGCGCGGCGTCGATTCCCGCGTGACGCCGCAGACCTACCGTCGACATCGCTTGTATCCAGGGATCGTGAAGGCCGTCGACACACTGCTGGCTCGCGGTGATGTCGTGGCGCCCGTCGACGTGCTCGTCGAGACGGGTCGCCTCGATGCGGACAGGCTACTGGACTGGCGCCGGGGAAGGACTCCGTATCTCGAGAAGGTCCTTCGCGGCAATCTCGGACGCTTGGGGCGCTTCCTCCGGATACTGAGCATGCACGCCCACGACCTGGGGCTGAAGCCGTCCCAGACGATCTATCGCCGCTGGGGCAAGGGCTGCAAACAGCAGCTCCGCTTCACCAAGACGAGAGAGCCGAACCTCGAGAGAGCCTACGCTCGCCACTTCGTCCGGCCCGGAGGCGACCCGACCCACCCGGTGCAAAGGAACAAGTCGAAGTCACCGCCGGCCCAGGAAGGGAAAGACCCAGGGAGCCAACGCTCCCAGCCACAGGAAGGCGCGACATGAGGCAGCGAATGATCGTTCACGTCGATGTGCCGGCAAGACCCGCTTCATAGAGACGATGCTCCCCGTACCATTCAGCACGTGGCGAGCCTCTCAGGCTGAGGCGGTGGCGGGGAACCACTGCTTGGTGCGGTTGGCGAATGCGACGAGCGAGAGCATCACCGGCACCTCGATGAGCACGCCCACCACGGTGGCGAGCGCGGCGGTCGAGGTGAGGCCGAAGAGGCTGATGGCGACGGCCACCGCCAGCTCGAAGAAGTTGGACGTGCCGATCATCGCCGCCGGCGCCGCGACGTTGAACGGAAGCTTGAGCGCGCGGGCGAGGCTGTAGGTGATCGCGAAGATACCGTAGCTCTGGATGAGGAGCGGCACGGCGATGAGCACCACCAGGAGCGGGCGCGCGACGATGGTCTCGGCTTGGAAGCCGAAAAGCAGCACGACGGTCAGTAGGAGCCCCAGGATCGACGTCGGCTTGAGCTGCTGCCCCAACCGCTCGAGCCGGTCGCGCGGCAAGGCTCGCTGAGTCGCGATCCCGGCCACGAGGGGGATAACGATGAACATTACCACCGAGGTGACGAGCGTACCCCAGGGCACAGTGATGTCCGTGACTCCGAGCAAGAGGCCAGCGATCGGGGCGAACGCGAAGACCATGATGAGGTCATTCACCGAGACCTGTACCAGCGTGTAGTTCGCGTCGCCGTCGGTCAGGTGGCTCCACACGAAGACCATCGCCGTGCACGGCGCGACGCCGAGCAGGATCATGCCAGCAATGATCTGCGAGGCGTCGTCCCTGGGGACCAGATCGGCGAAGACGATCTTGAAGAAGAGCACACCGAGGGCCGCCATCGTGAATGGCTTGACGAGCCAGTTGACGACGAGCGTGAGCGTGAGGCCTTTGGGCTTCTTGCCGACGTCCTTGAGGCATGAGGGCTTCACCTTGAGCATCATCGGGTAGATCATCAGCCAGATGAGCACCGCGACAACGAGGTTGACGCGGGCGACCTCGAGCCGCGAGACCACCTCGAAGCCAAAAGGGATGAGCAAGCCTAGCCCGACGCCGACGCCGATGGCCAGCGCGACCCAGAGGGAGAGAAGGCGTTCGAAGATTCCCATGACTTCCTGCACGGTCGGCGAGTCGCGTGCGCTCGTGGGAGACGCCGCGACGCGCGAGTTCAAAGGTTCGGGATCATCAGGACGGGGCGCCCCGCCTGCCTGCTGAGGGCGCGCGCAGTGCTGCCCATCGATGAGCGGTCGTGGCTAGTGATCATCGGTGCTCCTTGTTCATCGGTCACCGCCGAAATACGATTTGATGGGGCAAGATGGGGAGTGGATCACGCGGAGATCTCCTCGACGCTGCCATCGCTTCGCACTGCTCGGAGCGAGCCCTCGAGCTCGCAAGCGGCCGCCAGCGTGTTCGTGATCGTGCCGAACTGGCGCACGTTCTTGTGGAAAGGCGCAGCGTGATGAGGGTTCGTCGCTGTGCACTTGGAGCCGGTAACGGACCCGCACGATTGCGGGTGGCGCGTCCCGTCGCTCGAGCTCCACCTCCGCGGACGCGGCAGTGTAGGCGAAGGGCAGCATGTGGTGGAAGCGCTCGACGTTCTTGAGTAGGCACGCCGCGAGCGCACCGGCGAGGAGGTGCGCAGGGCCGGGGACTGCTTCGCCCATCCCCAGGCTTCCGTCGAACGGGATCGAAGCCTTCAGCGTCTCGATCGTCGCGTCGCCACGGCCTCAGCGGCAAGAAGCTGCCGCTTCGCTACACGACTGGATGGCCGCCTGGCAGCGCTCTTCCACCGCGCGGCGATCCTCCCTTTCAGAAAGCGCGTCCATAGCCCCTCGCCCGATCATTTCAGCGTGCTGTCGGAGAGCGGCGAGGTCTCCTGGCCGACGAGCGAATCCCGCGACCACGGCGATCGTCTCCAGCAAGCGAAGAGTCACCGCGACGCTGGTGCGAGAGTATTGCCGCACCTGATTGAAGGCTGCGTCCATGACCTCGGGGAACGTGTTGGCGGGTGCAATCACCCGAAGCTGGTTCTGGTGGTCATAGCGATGAGGTGACGGCGTATCTCGTGCTGCCAAACGACACAGAACGGATCCCAAATGGTCCACGCACATCATCGCCGTGAACGGGTCGTTCAGCCCAGGGGAGAGGGCTCGGACCGCAATCTCTACCAATTGGTTCACTCCGAACTCGATGTCCTGGTCGGAAGTCCGTTGGTTACCCAGGACGAATAGGGAGCGGACTTGATCCGTGATCTTGTCGGTCGCTCGGCTCTTTGGCCAGATCAGCGCCAGAGGGCAATTGGCCACGACGAAGTTTCCAGGCTTTCGTTCCAGTCGAACCACGATATCCTCCTCCACTGCCAGCGCCAGCAACGCCGCACCGTCGATGAACTGGAGGTAGCCATCTCCGTCCGCTCTGACTGCCGAGGAGTCCCGGTCAAAGGCCTCCAGGAAGCTCGAGTCGTGTGGCTCCGTCTGGACCTTTGGCGCCCCGGCTCCGATTTGGTCGGGGAAGAGAGTCTCGAGCCTTCCCAGCAATTGCTGGCCTATCCGCGCGGCGATCTCGTTGGCCTGGATGGAGACGGACACGTGATGGATGAAGTAGATCAACACTCCCACGCTCGCGACTGCGAGTAGAACGCCGAGGGTGACCGACAGGTGCGGAACGAATGAGACCTCCTCTGCGCGGCGGATCGTGCGGAGGACGAGCAAGCAGTACAAAAAAGTGGCGATGAACGTGCCGAGGACCACCTGTGTCGTGGAATCGCGCATGAAAGTGCGCAGCAGACGGGGTCCCAGTTGAGACGAGGCCAACGAGAGCGCGACCAGCGTCATTGAGAAGACCACACCGGCGATCGTGATCATCGACCCGGCGATGATGCCCAGAACGGCGCTTGCCCCTTCCGCTCCACCAGTGAAGTTCAAACCCAAGCTGAGCGCCAGCCACTCCGTCAGCGGTTTGTCCACGGCCACGCTCAGGAATGCCAACGCAACGGCCGCGCCGGCCATAGTCGCCGGAATGAACCAGAAGCCTGAACGGATACGATTCCAGTACTTGAACAACCGTCCTCTCACGGCGAGGACACCTCCTTCTCTTCCATGTCATACACGGCGTGTTGAGCGCCCAGATTTCGTCGCCAATGAAATCAATTCGCCACACCGAGGCGCGCACCCACCGCAGCGGTCGACGCCGTTTCCAGGGTGCCCCAAAGGGTGACGGGAGAGGCTTCGGCAGCTATCGGAGCGCCGCCTGCCTTGGAGGACACCAAACCCAAGAGCGCAAGAAACTAGATCGAACTGGCTGAGACGACCCCCATGAGCGCGGCGAGCGGAATCAAGACGGCGCACAGAAGCGGAAGAGCGGCGCCCACCGCAAACAGTTCGGCGGAGGCCAGCCCGACCTGAACGGCCCGAACCGACGAATACTCGGAAAGGCACAGCCCATCGCGCCTGAGAACAGCGAAGCGTGAGAGAATCGTGCCATGATCCACAGCCGTGGACCAAGTCAAGATCGTAAAGGCTGCGGCAGGATCGCACTCTTTGCCGCCGCGGCCGTCCAGACGGAGCGTTCCCGAATGACGAATACGGGCCCGATCGCCGTCTCGACTCGGTAGCTCCTCGAGGATCTCGTCGCGGATGACGTCGTAGAGGTTCTCGCCGATGTCGTCGATACCGACAGCACCGTCGTTCATCAGGTCACGAGCGGCCGTCCGGGCGTGCGGCGCGACGTGGATCTTCAATCCCACGAACGATCTCCTGTTTGCACGAACACGCCCACCGGAGATGGTGAGCCTGCGGGGACCGGCGTCGAGTCGATGGCTTCTTCTGGCTCCTCCATTAGTCGGTGAACGGGCTGTGCTCGGGTCTTCCCGGGAGTCCAACCGCGGAAGACGCCGAGGAGCGCAGAGGAAGAAATCCGTCGTGGTCTCCTCTGCGCTCTCCGCGATCTCTGCGGTGGAAGATCCGGGCGCCGTTCGCGACCCCGGACGTCACTCGTGTGCCTGGAACTTGAAACAGGCAAACGATTTCGGCATGACGACCTCGTAACTTAAAACGTTTTAAATAAGCGGAGGCCGGCATGGCCTGGGGGTTCTACGGGCGCTCGTTGGAGCTGTCTCAGCTCCGGGAGATACTCGAGCGAGGGCGGTGGTTCTTCGCACGCATCACCGGTCGACGACGGATCGGCAAGACAACGCTTGTTCACCAAGCCCTCCAGCAGGCGCTCTGAGCCAAGGTCTTCTACGTGCAGCGGGCTCAGGTGGGGGCGGGGAGACGAAAGGCGAGCGGTCCCGGAAGGACACCTTCCGGGAGACCGAGAAGCAGGCGGCCAACACGCTGCTCGAGGCGGTTGAGCCGCCCAGTCCAGTGGCTGCGATTTGCCTCGCGGCCTTTCGTGAGCTCGCATGGGGAGGGCGAATTCCGCTCCGATCGCTCGTTTGACAGCCCTCGACCGCTGGCTTAGTCTGCCGGCCACCTTTCCCTGGAAGGCAGCGCTCCTGCTCGTTGCCGCTTCGAAAGCCGGTCGTCGTTGGCCGCTTCCCATGTCAGGACCGCGTCCTCGCGATGCATGGCCCCCACCGAGCCAGGAGACTTGAACATGCCTACAGGACATGGACGTCGTCGCAGTGACGATCCGCTCGCCTGCGGAGGACTCCTTCGGGTCAGCCTCCTGGTGCTCGCCGTCGCCTTCGGCTTCGCGGTCGATCGCACGTCTGCTCAGGACAACCCACTCGATCCTCCCAAGAAGATCTCGACCCGCTACTTCGAGGGGGACGGCTTGATCGTGAGCCTCCAGAGGCTCGAGGGCACTTCCGGTCGCGTCCAGGGCCAGATCCGGTTGGGCGACCAAGTCTTCCCTTACACGGGCACGACCTCGGGCGAGAGCTCCTTTGCGGGAGAGTTTCGGGCCGGAGACAAGAAGTTCGCATTCACCGCCTCGCGGTCCGAGGGTGAGAAGTGGACCTTCGTGACCGGGAGCTCGTCCTACTCCATCGAGTCGGTCGATCGGCCCTCGAGGCCGTTTCCGGACGCCAGTGCCCAGGGCCGATCCCCGAAAGCCGAGCCCAGCGGCACCTTCACCGGGACCTGGAAGGGAACCGGCAAAGACGAGGCCGACGACGGGACTCCGCTCACCTTCCCGGTCACCATCGACATCGTGAGCTCTCCTCAGGGCGAGCTCACGGCTGAGCTCCGATCGACGGTCGACTACCCGGTGGGCCCCGGCCAGACGATCCCGATCGAGGTGACCGGTCGCTTCACGGGACGCACGGCGAGCGGCGCGAAGGTCGAGCTGAGTGCGCGAGAGGTCTTGGCGACGACGCAAGGCCAGTCCGAGTCCCTTGGTGCGCAGACGCTGCGGCTCGAGATGTCCTCGGACGGCCGCATGAAAGGGACCGTCGGCAACCCGGTCGAGGGGTGGACACCCCTGCAGCTCCGCCGCGAGAAGGTCACGGCCGCGCCGGATCGCGAGCGGGCGGGCGACGATCGCTCGGATGGGAGCCAGAACGCCCGTCGAGAGAGCGCGGTGGCCCTTCCGGCGAGGATGGTCTTCGAGAAGGTCACGCTGCGCGATCCCGGCGTCAACGGCATGGAGTCCCACACGCTGCTCAAGCCCAAAGGCTGGGAGGTCGAGGGCGGTCCGCAATGGAATCCACGAGCGTTTCGAGACTTCGTCCACATGAGCCTTCGGGTGCGCTCCGGTGACGGGCGAGAGCTGGCCGTCTATCCCGGTGGCTTCTACGAGGACTCCGACGTCTATGAGATCGGCGCACGGATGGGCGCGACCGGCGGTCGTCCGAAGCCGGGGACGGTCACGACAGACGGTATCGTGCACATGCCTCTGCCGGAGAGCGCCAGTGACTACGTCACTCAGATCGTCCTCCCGGCCCATCGTCCGCAAGCGCGATCGGTGCGCGTGATCGACCGAACGCCGCTCCCCGATGTGGAGCAACGGATGCGCACCGTGATGGAGCCGGTCCTCGAGCAGGCTCAGCGGAACGACGCGCAGCTCCGGCAGATGGGGGCCAACGCCCAGACGACGATGTCGATCGTCGCCGAGCGGGTTCGGATTGCCTACGAGGAGGCGGGACGGGCGTTCGAGGAGGACGTCTGGGTCCTCGGGAGCGTGCAGCGCAGCGCTCAGCAGATGCCGAACATGCCGATGGTGAACACGGTGCACTGGATCATGACGGATCCAAGAGGCGTGCGCGCTCCGGCCGGACAGCTCGATCCGGCTCGCCCCATCCTCGAGGCGATCAGCCTCTCGCTGCAGCCGAACCCCCGCTATTCCGCGGTGCTCATGCACCTCCGAAACAAGATCAACCAGCAGCAGCTCGACGCGCTCACCAAGATCGGGGAGATCAATCGCAGAGGCCAGCAAGAAGCCTGGGAGATCTACCAGAGCGGCGTGAAGGAGCAGCAAGCCTCGAGCGACCGTCTGCAAGAATCCTTCAACGACTACATTCGCGATGTCGACGACTTCCAAGACGTCGACGGCTCCTCGGTCAAGCTGCCAAGCCTGTACAGCTACGTCTACAGCAATGGCCAGGGCGAATACGTCCTGACCAACGAGCCGACCTTCGATCCCAATGACGGCGCGAGCGAGCGCTGGCAGCGGATCGATCCCGATCGTTGAGAGGGAGGTTCGGGCACCTCAGAGGACGCTGAAGGGCGCAGATCCAACCAGAGCCCGCGCGACCGAAACGGGGGGAGGTGGTGAGCGGGAAAGTGCTTCCTCGACATCGCCGATGATCGAGCCAGGAAGCGCTGAGCAAGGGGCCGCTCGGAGTGCGCCGTCGTCGCAATGGTGGCCCGGCCCAAGCTCGCTCGTGAATGCCCTCAACAGAAAACTCGGTCTTCGGCTCGCTCGACTTGGGCACTCCAATGCAGGAGGTTGCTGACCGCTCTTCGGGCCGCCGCCGATGCGCAATATCGGTTGTCGGTGCGGGAGCAGGATGCGGAGTCGTCCGAGGCGACTGAAGGGCGGCTGGTCGGGTGTCCGGGGGGCGGAGAGAAGAAGAGGGAGCGGTCCAAGGATGACTTCTTCCGGGAGGTCGAGGAGCAAGTGGCCTACACGCTGCTCAAATGGCTCGTGATGTCGGGGCTGCTCGAGGTCGAGTTGGAGATCGAACGGACTGTTCCTCATCACTCCATGTCCCGCGGCGGGCCGCGCCAGTAGACTGCTGCCGTGTTGAAGGCTGACCGTTCGGTCACGAGCTCACTCTACCGGAGCTACTCATGCCCACGCGAGAGCAACCATCGCTCGATCGTCTCAACGCTGTCCTCGACGAGCTCCTCGCCGGCGCCAGCGAGGAGCAAGAGGAGGTTTGGGCCTTGCTCGAGGCGATCCGGGAAGCGATGAAGCTACCGATGGACGTGATGGTCGTGGACCACCCGGTCTCGCTCGTCGCGATCGACACCGATGGCGATCTCCTGAGCGGGATCACGGCTCGATGCGTGGACAACGATGGACACGAGCATCAGTTCAGCCTCGCGGCGATCCGCGTGACACCCGACGAGCCCGGTCATGAGCTCATCAATGCCTATCGTCATTGGCTGGAGCTCGATCCTCTCGACGAAGGGCGGGCGGCGCAACTGAGCCGGCCCGAAGGCGAGCTTCGAAGAGTCAGGCGCGAGCTCGACCTCTCGCAAATGATCGACCTCGTCCTCGTGCGGTTCTCTTCCCAGGCAGCACATTGCCGCTTGCTCGGCGATGATCGAGACATCACGCTGCGAGCGGACGGGCTCAGCCGCTTCGTACCGGGGCATGTTCTCACCGTCCGGCCCAAGAGCCAGATGGAGTCAGATGAGCGTCTGTACTTGTCGGGCGAGGTCGCGTCGGCCCGCATCGACGCTGCCGCACTCGGGCTGACGCCGCTAGAATTGTCGCCGGTCGGTGAGTGGAATCCCGCCGAGGGCGAGTGGCTCGGAAGAGGCGAGGCGCTCGAAGGCTGGGCCGAGGCGATCATGGCCCGCGGGTCTCGACAGGTGTTCGAGATGGAGCAAGTCGTGCCCGGCCGCAACTTCACGGATCCGTTTGGCGACCCCATCTCCGAGTCCACCGAGCTCCGAGAGTCCGGAGACCTCGCCGGGGCCGGAGAGATCCTTCAAGGCCTACTCGAGGAGGACCTTCGTTGTCTGGATGCCCATGTGCACCTCGGTCACCTCGACTACCGGTTCCGGGCGGACTGGGCATTGCCGCACTACGAGGTCGGCATCCGCATCGCCGAGCTGTCCCTGGGAGCGGACTTCGATGGACTGCTTCCTTGGGAGTACACTCAGAACCGACCCTTCCTCCGCAGCCTCCACGGCTGCGGAACCTGCCTCTGGCGACTGGAGCGTTGGGAAGAAGCCGAACGAGTCTTCGAGCGCCTGCTCTGGCTGGACCCTGACGACTTCATGAGCAACCGCTTCTCCCTGGCCGAAGTCCAAACGCGAACCGCCTGGACCAAGCCCTGAGCCCGAAAGGCGGACGCCTCCGCGCTCTCGGCGTTCTGGGTGATCGACGATGGCGGCTTCCGACAGCAGAGGGCGAGGAACGCCAGGTCGCGTTCAGCCAAGGCGCGACCAGATCGCAGCGACGGATGTGCTGGCGTGAGCGGGCAACCGAATACGTCGAGGCCACGTAAAGCCACGAACATCGAAGCCGCCGCCGTCCGCATCGAAGAGCACCTAAGAACCGAGCGCCCCTGGCGAGAGATCGGCGAGCTGGATCAACCCGTCACGGACATCCGAGCCGCCTACCGCGCCGAGCGAGCCAGCCTCCTCCAGCGCCAAGAAGAAGAGCTCGAAGCCGCCCCCGCGAGGGTCAAGCGAAGAGAAGGGAAGGCATCAGCACCCTGACCGCCGACCAAGCTCGCCAAGTCCTCAGACCCCTGACCGAAGCAGCCACCCCCACCGACGAAGTGTCCATCGCCCCGACCATGGCGAGCTTGCGCGACACCTTCACCCTCGCCCTGACGAGAGCAGAAGACCAAGCTGACGAGATCCTGGACCACCACCTGAGCGAAGGCGAGAAGCCCTTGATCGTGCGACTGGATCTGGGTCTAAGGAACCGGGAGCTCACCACGGAAGCCAAAGTCGACGCGCTGGTGGAGGAGGTGCGAGCGAGGTTGCTGGAGAAGATCCGGCAGGGCGCGAGGGTGAGGTTGCAGTGACCAAGCACTGGGAACGCGGGCATCCTGCCCGCACGTCGAGCCCAAAGGGCGATGAACGTGGGGCGGCGTGGAAGACGTAAGAAACCCAACCGCAGAGGACGCAGAAAAACGCAGAGGAAGAGGGTAGGGAAGGCCGCAGGGCCAGGATGACCGCACGACGCGCGCAGACACAGCCATCGACGCTGGACCGCTCGGAGTGATTGGAAACGCTCCGGAGGTGAGCGGTGGGACAGCACGAAATGCTGGAGTGCGTGGCGCCGCCCAGTCGCTTCAGCAACGCGGCAAAGTCGGGGAGTCAACGGGCTGCTGTCAGACCTCGTAGGCGTACTTGCCATCCTGCTTGACATAGGCCGCGGCAACCTTGGCGGCCTCAACCTCGAGGCCGAGGTCGTCGTGCAGCCAGCGCCACGTTGCCTGGATCAGCTTGCAGGTGCCGCGCCCTCCCTGGAACTCAGTGCCGGCGTCAGTCAGGAACTCATTCCGGTTCAAGTGCGCAGCCAGCTCCTCGCCCGAAATGCGCATCTCGTGTTGCGCCAGGAAATCAGCGAGCTTCCAGATGTAGAACTTCTATTCATTCATGCTCGTCTCCGTTAACGCCTTGCCGATCAGCGGCCGGCCGAAGGCCGGTCCGAGGCGTCGGCTTGTTGGGCCGCCGCCTTCTCGTACAGGAACTCGGGGGCCAAGTCTGCCCCTGAGGGCCAGGTCACCGTATTGAGCTCGGAATCAAGACGAAACGTCCGAAACGTTGCCGGATCCTTGAGGGGCTCGAAGACCTCGCCCCAGAGTTCGTCCTTCAGGTCGACGACCCCTTCCGTTCCGTCCGCGAACCTGAGGCGAATGGCGTGTCCGGTTACGTACTCAGCTGACTCGAGCTTGGGGATCATGCGAATTACTCCAGTGGGTCGATGCGATGCAAGGGCTTCCGCTCGCGGGCCAGGTCCCAATCTTCAAGGAGCTCAGCCTGATGGAGACTGTACCACTCCAGCACCAGATTCAGAGCCCGCCGGGGGAACCGACCCTCCACGACGCCGTCCGCGATGCTGACGGTGATTTCGAAGGCCCCGTACCTCGCGTGAAAGTGCGGCGGGGCGTGATCGTTGTAGTACATCGCGATCACTATCCCCAGAAACCGAGAGATCTCAGGCACGCTTTACTCCATGCTCCTTGTCGGCCCAACGCCGGGGCTGAGCTGCGAACATTTCGCGTTGCGGAATGTTTGTCAGCTCCAGCCGATTGTTAGACCAACTGTTAGCCAGGGAATCGTTCAACTTCGACGGACGTACCAATAGCGTGTTCTGGGGGTTCGATGTGAAACATCTCGGAATCCGGGTCGAAGAACAATCCATCGACCCCAATTTCGCAATTAAGAAATTCATTTCCAATTGCTTGGCCGAGGCTGCCTATGCGCCATGAATCGATAAGGTCTTTCTTTTGACCATCCACATCAACGACCGATTCAGCCGAGCAGCACGTGAAGCCTCTTGCGGAATAGTCGACGACCAAACCATCTCCAGCGGAATCCGTCATTTTTCGAGCCTGATGCACCAAGCTTCGGTCTCGAACTGTCCACCCCTTCTTCGCTTGAAAGGGTAGGCCTTTTCGCTTCAGGACCCTACCTTTCTGATCGTGAATCTCAATCTGAAAGATTCCGTCGGCGCCCAGACTCTTCTCTGGTGCACCCGAGCCCCGACCCCTAAGCTTTCGGTAGTATATTTGCCACGTGTACCTTACGCCGTCCACGATGTGGCTCACAGGCTCGGGCGTAGTGATGGCGGAGCCTAGCGCGCCGGTCAACGAGTCTTCGTCGCCTGCGTTGAACTGGAATTTCGCCTCCGCATCCGCAACGCCGGCTAGGTACCGGTCTCGTATCCGTTCCAGGACGCTGTCTGGGAGGTAATCGCGCAACTGAGGGTGGCCTCGGATTCGGTCTAATTACAATTCCACAGACCTGCCTAATATCTCCCTGCAGCCTAATTCACGGTGGCGCGGCTGCATAACAGGTCCGTCGGTCGCTTCGGGAGGGGCGGAAGGTGATCGACAGCCTGTGTTTGGGGATGGATAGCGGGTGCGGCCTGCTGGATTAGGCGGACCTGGATAAGCGGGAGTGGTGGAGCGGGCAGCATCCCTGCTCATGACGTCTCCTCGAACGGCGGCATCACATCGGCCGGGCTCCTGACTCCACCGGGGCCGCGGTTCAGGACGTGGGTGTAGATCATCGTCGTCGAGACGTCTCGGTGACCGAGCAGCTCTTGGACCGTCCGGATGTCGTAGCCGTCTTCCAGGAGATGCGTGGCGAAGGAGTGGGGGAACGTGTGACACGTGACCCGCTGGCTCAGGCCGGCTGCCTTCGCGGCGCTTCGCACCGCGCGCTGGAGCACGGTCTCGTGCAAGTGATGGCGGTGCCGCTTGCCGTTCGGCTCGTGCCTGTAAAGCCGGGTCTCCGGGAAGACCCATTGCCAGGGCCGATCGCTCCCGGCGTTCGAGATCCTCTGCGACAGGATCTGGCAAGTCTTACCCAGCTGGACGGGGGCGAGGTCGCGATCGTGCTCATGGCCAACGTGCTTCCGATCATTCGCTGGACCGGCGGTGCGGGGGCAGGTGCTGGCGATCGCAACGGAGCTCGCTCCGTCATCTTCCAGTTTGAATGTCGTTCTCACTCTCATTGACCCTCCACTGCTGAGAGGGCAGAGTACGCCCCGCTCGTGGGAGTGTCAACTGTCGCCCGTCGGAATCAATGCTCGCGTCGGGACGACTCGGGGCGCATTGCTTGCTCCCTCGGAACGGGGTGCATCCACGCCCCACGCGTTGCGGGCAATCTCGGCGAGCGGCGGTGGGAATGAACGGAGAGAGGCTCTCAAGCGAGCGTTTGGCCTTGCGAGGGGCTTCTGCTCGGAGGGAGCGGCTGGACCGTTGTCGATCGGCTCCCTGGTAAGATGCGCGCGGCCGGCGATGAGCTCGGCCCGTTCCATCGAAGTCCTCCTCATCCGGAGCGAGATCATGTCCACGCCGAGGCGACCTGCGCCTGACCGTATCGATGCTCTTCTCGAGGAGATCCTCACCGATGCGTACGGCGAGGATGAGCAGCTCTGGGCTTTGCTCGATGCGATCAGTGAGGGCCTGAAGCTGCCGGTGGAGGTGACGGTGGTCGGGCAGGGGCTGTCGTTGGTCGCGAGGAATGAGCCGCACGCCCGTCCCCCTCTGCGCTCTCCGCGATCTCTGCGGTGGAAGATCCACAATCCAACCCCAGAGGGCGCCGAGGAGCGCAGAGGGAGGTGGGGCGCGATGCCGGAGGAACTCAGCGTGTTGCGAATCCGGTGGTCGACCGTAACCTGGGTGCAGCCGAAGTCTGGCGAAGGAGTGATCGATGAAGACTCCCAACGTATTGGTCGAACGAGACCCGGAGACGGAGCTGTTCATCGGGTCGGTTCCTGGATCGCCAGGAGCGCACAGCCAGGGAACGACTCTGGACGAGCTTGAGAAGAACTTCCGCGAGGTCATCTCGATGTTGTTCGAAGACGGGGACCCGAAGCTAGAGTCGGAGCTCGTCGGCATACAAACGATCCAAGTCGCCTAGCTGGGCGCCGCGGTCTTGGCGCCACGGCTCGGCGGCCAAGTCGGCTCGCGCGGGTTCTGGTCTGCCGTCGTTCCGTACGTTCGGGTCGACCGCACTCCGCCGAGTGCCTCCTTCCCCGAGAGGCCCGCCCGATGGAGAATGACGTTCACCACGAGACCCCCGGACTCCTGAGGATGACAAACCATGAACAATGAGTTCGATGTGATCATCGAGCAAGACTCGGAAGGCTACTTCGTCGCGACCGTACCCGCCCTGAAGGGTTGCCATACGCAGGCGAGGTCCCTCGATGAGCTCATGAAGAGGGTGAGAGAGGCCATCCTCCTGTACCTCGAAGTCGAGGGACCCACACCGGAGCCGCTCGAGTTCGTCGGAGTCCAGCGCATCCGAGTGGCATGAGCGACAAGCTTCCACAAATCACGGGCAAGCGGTTGGTCGCAGCGCTCGAGCGCCTGGGGGTTCGAGGTCGCGCGTGTTCGCGGGAGCCACAACTTTCTCAGGCCTCGCGACGGGCGAACGACCATCGTTCCCGTTCATGCGAAAGAAACGCTCGGCCCGGGATTGCTCGGCAAGATCCTACGAGACTGCGAACTCACCCGGGAGGAGCTCCGAGAGGTCCTGTGATCAGACGAAAGGAGGTGAGTGTGGCGTTGTCCACCACCTTCGCGTCACCAGGGGACCAGCCGAGAGATGTCGTACAAGTACGAAATCCTCATCTACTGGAGCGACGACGATCAGGCCTTCGTCGCTGAACTGCCCGAGCTGGCAGGCTGCGCGGCCCACGGGGACTCGCCAGGGGCAGCGCTGGCCAATTGCCAGGAGGCGATCGGGCTCTGGATCGAGACTGCTCGGGACCAAGGTCGAGCCATTCCAGAACCGAAGGGCCGCCGGCTACGCCTGGCCTGAGGGCGCGGAGCCGAAAACGAGTGTCCAACTGGAGGCGGTCGATTGACCGTGAGCATGTATGCGAAAACAGTACGAGTTCTACGGTGGACTGCGCGGAAAGTACTCGGAGCCCTTCGACGAGAACCCCGAGGCGAGGGACGAGGGGCTCGACCTGTCGAAGCCGATCGATCTGGTCCTCGTTCGGCTTCGGGAGAAGGCGGCCCGGTGTCGGTTCGTGGATGGCGGCGAGGGGATCACGCTTCGGGCTCGAAGCCTCGGGCGGTATGTGCCGGGGCAGATCCTGACCGTGCAGGCGAAGAAGCATTGGCAGTTCAAAAGCCACCCGTATCTCTCGGGCGAGGTCGTGTCGACTCGCGTCGATGCTGCGGCGCTCGGGTTGACGCCGCTCACGTTGACGCCGGTGGGGGAGTGGGATCCGGCGAAGGCGTATTGGGGTGTAGAGGGCGGCCCGCTCGAGGACTGGGCTCAGGCGATCATTGCCCGTGGGCCTCGGCAAATGTTCGAGATGGAGCAGGTGCTGCCCGGCCGAGATCTCGAGGATCCGCTCACGGATCCGATCTGCGAGTCGATCGATCGCCGGGACGCCGGCGACCGCTCCGGTGCCGAGGATCTCCTGCAGGACTTGCTCGAGATCGACCTCCGCTGCCTCGATGCGCACGCGCATCTCGGGCACCTCGACTTCGGTGGCTGGCCGCAATGGGCGCTGCCGCATTACGAGGTCGGCGTCCGCATCGGCGAGCTGTCCTTGGGAGAGGACTTCGACGGGCTGCTTCCCTGGTCCGTGATCGAGAATCGCCCCTTCCTCCGCTGCCTCCACGGTTATGGGCTCTGCCTTTGGCGAATGGAGCAATGGGAGGAGGCCGAGCGAGCTTTCGAGCGCCTACTGTGGCTCGATCCTGCTGATCACTTGGGCGTTCGCTGCCTGCTCGCCGATGTCCGGGCGAGGGAGCCGTGGACCGATGACGAAGCGTGAGCTCCGGGCAGAGCCTCTGCGCTCTCCGCGTACTCTGCGGTTGATTCTGGCGGACTCGAACCGCAGAGTGCTGACAGGAGAAGTGCTGGACAGGAACGAGGGGCGAGGGGATGGACGTCAATGAGGTGAGTGGGGACGTCGTGGATGCGGCGATGAAGGTGCACACTGCATTGGGGCCGGGGCTCTTGGAGTCGGCGTACGAGGCGTGTCTCGTGCACGAGCTGCGGCAGCGAGGACATGCGGTCGGTGTTCAGGAGGTGCTGCCCGTGCATTATGAGGGGGTGAGGATCGACGCCGGTTATCGCGTGGATCTCCTTGTCGACGGCGTCGTCATCGTCGAGCTGAAGGCGGTCCGAGAGCTCCTCCCGATCCACGAAGCTCAGCTCCTGACCTACCTCAAGCTCAGCGGCGTGAAGGTCGGCCTGCTCATCAACTTCAACGTCCAGCGCCTCAAGGACGGTATCAAGCGTCTGGTGAACGGCCTGTGATGAGAAGTTCCGGGAATGCCAACCGCAGAGGACGCTGAGGATCGCAGAGGAAGAGGAGCGTCGCTCGAGCCCGTCGCCTCTGCGCTCTCCGCGATCTCTGCGGTGGAAGATCCCGGATCCAACCGCTGAGTGCGCCGAGAAACGCAGAGGGAAGAGGGTCGCAGCGGCGCTCGAGGCTTGATCGCACCGTCGGTTCCTCCGTTCGGGGGAAACCGTTCTCTGTTGATCGCCTGCTTCCCCGCGAGGCTTCCGATCGGCCCGGGTTTGCTCGGTAAGTCCTGAGGGACAGCGAAGTGACCCGCGAGGAGCTCCGCGAGGTCCTCTGATACCACGAAGTGAGGGAAGAGTGACCCCATGACCATGATCGCTGATGGCAAGAGGGCTCTGTCTTCGACGATCCGTGGGCTGCGGGAGTGGGCGAGTGAAGTAGGTAGTTCGCGAATGCGCCCGGCAACCAGGGAGCTATCGACTGAGCAAGTTCCAGCCGCTGATGCCGGACTGGGTGGAGCGGGAGGTCGTGGCTGCTTACCTGCTCGATCTGTCAGGAGCCCAGAATTGGCTGGGCGTATCGGACTGAGCCTCGAAGACCGGAGCGGGTCGGCCTGCTCATCTTCTTCAGCGTCCACCGCCTGAAGGACGGCGTCGAGCACGCTGAGGAACGCAGAGGAAGAAATCGGGCCCGCTCCGTCGAGGTCCCCTCTGCGCTCTCCGCGTTCTCTGCGGTGGAAGATCCCGGATCCAACCGCAGAATGCGCCGTGGAGCTCAGAGGATGGGTATCGCAGGTGGCGGTGGTTGATGCGGTGGACGAGGAGCCCGCGGCGCCGCCGAAGTGAAACTCACCGGCCCGTTGAGGGTGCTTGGTCTGGGCACTACGCTGTGCCCTCGGGCCTCGGATCGGGCCGAGGCGGATCGCAGCTTTGACGCTGAGGAGACTCATGACGCACTGGTGGGAGCGGGCCGAGAAGCCGAAGTGTGATGACTGGAGCTATCTACGGGACGGGCTGGATCCCGAGGTCGTGGAGAAGCTGTTTCGCGCCGCGGCGTTGCTTCATCGCGAGCTGAGCTGGGAGGCCCTGCCGGCCGAGGAGGCGACGGTCGCGGTCACCTGCTGGCGGTTCAGCATGAACGGCGCTGCGCTGTCTTTCATCGGTCAGGCCGGAGGGACGAAGGGCTTCCTCCAGTTCGATCGACCCTGGGAGTTCCTCGAGCTCCTCGGAGATGTCGCGGCTGCTCCGGAAGGAAAGAAGCTACCGCTCCCTCGCCATCTCTCTTTGACCTTTTCACCGGCAGCCGAGCTGCCCGCGGAGGTGCTGAAAGAGATCGAGGCCCACGGCTGGCCCATCGCTGGAGACGATGCCTATCCGGTGCTTCGGGTCTGTCCCCGTCCTGGCGAGACGCAAGCCCTGAGTGAGGCTCACATCGAGGCGATGGAGACGCTGTGCTCGGCGCTGAGCTCCTTGAATTTCGGGGAGCAGCAATGGCAAGCCGCGTTCAAAGGGGGGCCTGGCATCGTGGTGGAAAGGGCGGTCGACACTTACTGCACCGAGGAGGTCGAGATCAGCCTTCGAGCTCCGCTGATCGGAGCGATTCCCGCCGATGATCTGCTCTTGCCCCTGATTCGGCTCGCCAAGGAGGGGATCGATCCCGATGCGCACGAAGTTCTGATAGACCGCCTCCTGGAGCGCTTTCTCCACTCTCGGGAAGGAGCGGGGAAGCTCAATCCATCCTGGTATTGCCGCACTCTCATGCAGTTCGCGGCCCACTCGTGCGGGGCCACCATCGCGACGCTGACGCCCAGAGAGCTCCAGGAGATCCTCTTCGACATCTTCCCGCGCAAGCTCAGCGTCGAGGCGGAGGAAGCCCCGGAGATCCTCGAGGTGCTGCGCGACTTCTACACGTTCCTCGATCGAGACCTTCGGCTTCCTCAAGCGCCGGCTTGCCTCCAGGCGCTGCGGGTGGAAGGCATCGAGAAAGAGCTCGAAGAGGCGCTCTCGGACAGGAGCCAGTTCGGGAGGGCCAAGTCGATGCTCATGGGCGGTGCCGGGGAGGGCCACGACCTGAACACCCAAGAGAGAGTCCAGGCCTGGCCAAAGTCCAAGCCCGCGAAGGCCAAGAAGGACAAGGCGAAGGACAAGCGCAAGCGGAAGTCGGCCAAGCAGTCGCGCCGGAAGAATCGTTGAGGGGCTGCTCGAGCTGCCTGTCCTTCCCACCGCGGCGAGGGAGTGTGATCGCGCCCGCATTCTGCAACTTGGCTGGTAGCGCCAGTGACATCGTGTGTCTCAGGCCGGTTCGGGATGAGCAGTCCGCCCGGCCGATTGGTCGAAGCCTGAGTCTTGAACATCGAGATGAGGTCGCGTTCCCAAGCGTCTGAATCCTGGGTGCAATCGATGAATGCGGTGATGGACCCAGGAACGAGCGGGGACGCCAATTGGGCGTCGACCTTGGATGGTCGATCGCAATCTCAGGGGGAGCGCTGATGCTGGGCTGGATCGTTTGGATCTTGGGCTGGATCGTCTGGATCTTTGGAGCCTTCATTTGTGTGGTCAACTTCTACCTGACCTTCCTCAGGTATCCAATCATCCAGGCCAAAGGGAAGTGCCGTGACGACTACCGCTTTATCTCGGGCGTCCCGCTCTTCGGATCCACTTTCGTGATCTTCGCGTGGGTGTTCTGGATCCGGCACGAGGGTTCGCTGCTTCTCGATGTCGCGACCTGGTCGCTCGCCGTTTTCGATACCGGAGGAATCCACTGGCTCCTCGCGATGGAGGTCTGGCAGTGGCTCGAGGATCGAAGAGGGGCCGATGCCGAATCGAGTGAGGAGGAGCGTCGCGGAAGTGAGGGGGAGGAGCTTTGAGGACGCTCGAGATGAATCGCAGCGGGGATGAGCGTCCGAGAAGCGCCGGGGGGCTCATCCGCCTCTGAGAGAATCCCCGGCGGCGGACCCGGCGCTGCTCCGACCCTCGCGATGTGTCCTCACGGCACCCGAATCGTGGCGACGTAGAGGGACGCGCTGTTCGCCGCGTGACGGACATCGAAGGCGAAGCGGTTGCCGTCGCGGCCGGTGGGGCTCATGGTCAGGTCGATGATCGGTCGTCCGCCGATCATCTGTCCCGTGTTGAGGATCTCGAAGATGGGACCGGGCGTGCCGTTGCGCACGAAGCAGCCGAAGAACCCGTAGACCGCACATCCGCCGGAACCACCTGCGCAGCCCTCGAAGATCACGAGGTCGCCGTCGATCGAGACGGCTTCGAAGCTGCCGAACGTGCCGCCTCCAGGAGCGGCCGTCAGCACGTCGGCGATGAGGGTGATCGGTCCCGTGCCCGAAGCATCCCGGACGTAGACGCCTTCATGGCGACCGAAGCCGCTCGTGTCATCCATGCCGATGAAGGCCACTCGGTCGCCGTCGGTGTCCGCCTTGTAGAAGAAGTCGAAGGGCGTACCCA
Organism: Planctomycetota bacterium; assembly: GCA_040219065.1. Taxonomy (GTDB): domain Bacteria; phylum Planctomycetota; class OFTM77; order OFTM77; family OFTM77; genus OFTM77. Next base: position 8,699 of record JAVJTD010000267.1, on the reverse strand, counting down.
ATCCCGGGATCGTATCGAGACCGGTGGCGACGCAGTAGAGCTGACCGAAGGTGGTGTCGTAGCCGGCGATGAGGTCACCGGCATAGTCCGAGGTATTGGCTAGGGCCGGCCACACCAAGAGGTCGCCGCCTTGCGGGACATATCTCAGACCGGGCACGTTGTTGTAGGCGAAGGAGCCCGTACCACAGGGAAGGGGATCCTGATACAGGCCCAGGAAGGTGAAGACTCCATTCGGATCCCGGTAGGCGATGCCCTGCGGCGACGCGGGAGTCGTGACGCCGAGCGCTCCGAAGAAGGGATTGTTGATGCCTCGGTCATCGAAGAGCTGATAGGGCTGTGAGATCGAGGCGCTGTAGGTGCTCGAGAGGGTGCCGAACTCTCCGCCGAGGAATACGGCTTCACCATCGAAGAGAGCCGGATTGCCGAAGTGGTCGAACGTCGATCCGGCCTCGTCCGGACGCGGATCGCCCTCGGCCGCCAGGATCGAGAAGGCGCCTTTGCCGTCCGCGCGTCGGATCGCCATCACGACGTCGGTTCCGTAGCTGGCCCCGCGATAGCCGTAGAACGCCACCTGACCTCGGTGCAGCGCGGGACGATTTCCAAGCGGGCGGACTGCGGAGTCGGGGCTCGCGATCTGTCGGAAGACGATGCCGAGCGGCTGCGCGCTCGACCGGGAGCGGCTCGGCTGCGCGCTGGCCAAGGAAGGCAGGGCTACTACGGCTAGCCCGATGAGGAGCGTGGCGCGCAGAGGTGATGTCGCAGCTCGCTTGGCTGTCTGGGTCGAGGACTTTTTCATTTCCTGGGATCCTTCTCGGTGATGGCGTCCGGAATCGGGACGGATACTTCGTGACTGGGGCAGACTTGCTGCCGCGAGTGCACCAAAACGGCAGCCAATGACTGCTCGGTCTCCGCGTCGAGTGATCGAAGGCCCTTCGAGCAACTGCCAAGCCATGTGTCACTGCGGGGCTGGCAGAACAAACGACGGCACGCCAGGTGCCTTCGGCGCTTCGACGTTCGTCCGGGCTTGTGCTAGCGTCGTCGCTCCTTTGCGCTCTTCACCCATCGAGGCTCTTCCGAGCAAGAAATCCATGCTCCACATTCACGGCGCGGCGTGGCTCGCCCTTCAAGACCTGCGTCGCTTCGAGGTGCCCACTTGGCTCTGGGGTGCCTTTCTCGCTGGGGTCGTGTTGCTGCTTCTCCTGGACCTGCTCGTCCTGCATCGCCAGGCGCACGAGATTCGGATGCGGGAGGCGCTGTGGACCTCGGCGCTCTGGATCGCTCTGGGGCTCCTCGTCGCTCTGCCGCTGTGGTGGATCCTGGGCATGGCAGCCGCCACTCAGTACCTCACCGGCTACGTGATCGAGAAATCGCTCTCGGTCGACAACGTCTTCGTCTGGGCCATCGTGTTCCAGACCTTCGCGATTCCCTCTCGCTACCAGCATCGCGTCTTGTTCTGGGGCATCTTCGGCGCGCTGGTCCTGCGGGCGGTGTTCATCTTCAGTGGCGTGGCGCTGCTCGAGAGGCTCTCCTGGCTGCTCTTCGTATTCGGCGGGCTGCTCCTGTTCACGGCCTGGCGAGTGGCCCGGCACAAGGTCGAAGACACCCACCCCGAGCGAAATCCGGTCTTGAAGCTGCTCCGGCGCTTCGTTCCCGTGACCGCGGACTTCCATGGGCAGAAGCTCTTCGCCAAGATCGACGGGCGAGTGTTGGCGACGCCGCTGTTCGTCGCGCTGGTGCTCGTCGAGGCCACCGATGTCGTCTTCGCGGTCGACTCGGTACCCGCGATCCTCGCCATCAGCCGCGACCCGTTCGTGGTGTTCAGCTCGAACGCGATGGCGATCCTGGGTCTGCGGGCGCTCTACTTTCTCCTGGCGGGTGCTCAGGACCGCCTCGTCCACCTGAACCGAGGATTGGCCGCGATCTTGGCGTTCGTCGGCACGAAGATGATCCTGTCTCACTGGATTCACATTCCCACCCTGCTCTCGCTCGGCGTGATCACCGTCGTCCTGGCGATCACGGTTTGGACTTCGCTGCGCGCGAGCGCGCCCGTCTCGGAGGTGAAGTGATGAGCGTCGAAACGATCGTGGTCGGCATCGATGAGTCCCCGGGCTCTCGGGCTGCCTTGACTTGGGCGACCGACCTTTCGGACCAGCTCGGCGCACGGCTGGTACTGGTCCACGTGTACCAACCGCTCGCGCACTTGGAGGAGCTCGCCCCGGGGAAGTCGCTGCAGGATCTTCGCGACGAGTGCCGAGCACGCATGCAGGAGCTGTTCGAGGGGGAGCTCGAGCGTCGCAGCGTGAGCCATGAGCTCTCGATCCTGGAAGGCGAGCCTGCCGACGTGCTCGTCGACGTCGCGAAGACCGTCGGCGCGGACCTGGTGGTGGTGGGAGCTCGTCGCCAAGGGCCACTTCAAAGCCTGATCTTGGGAAGCACCTCCGCTCGCCTCGCTCGCCTGACTCCGATCCCGGTCGTCATCATCCACGAGCAGGAGGTCATGACCTGAGCACGATGAGGCGTTGCTCATGAACACCGATCGAATCGCAGAAGTCTGGTCGATGCTCGACCGGGAGCACCTTGCGAGGGTGGCACGCTCAGGCCCCTTGCCCATCTTCGCTACGGTCAGTGGAGCTCATCTCTACGGATTCGCGTCTCCGGACAGTGATGTCGACCTGCGTGGCGCGTTCCTTCATCCGCTCAAAGCGGTGCTGGGTCTCGAGCCCCCGGACGAGACGATCTCCATCGACGAGGTGTCCACGATCGAGCTCGACTGGGTCGCGCACGACCTGCGCAAGTTCGCGCGGTTGATGACGCGACACAACGGCTACGTGCTCGAGCAGCTCTACTCTCCGCTCGTCGTGATCTCTTCGCCCGCCCATGAAGAGCTGATGGCAATCGGTCAAGGCTGCATCACTCGGCCGACGGTTCGTCACTACCAAGGCTTTGCTCGAGGCCGACGAGAGCGGCTCGTCCAGCCGGCACCGACCGTGAAGCACCTTCTCTATGCATATCGGGTCCTCCTCACGGGGATCCACCTGATGAGCATTGGTGTGGTCGTCTCGAACGTCGAGGTCTTGAACGAGCGATTCCGGCTCTCGGAGATCGAGGAGCTGGTCGCTCGAAAGCGGGCGGGGCATGAAAAGATGAAGCTGGCGCCGGAGGATCTGCAGCTCCACGGTCCCACCCTCGATCGTCTCGAAGCGGAGCTGGCGGCCGCGCATCGCGCGAGCCACTTGCCCGAAGAGCCCACCACGGTCCCGGCCCTCGAGGACTTCGTCATTCGAGCGCGGCTCGCCAACTCGGAGGCTTGAATGCCCTTTCCTTTGGAGGAGCATACGATCTTCCTCACGCTCGCGGGGAGTCATGCGCATGGCACCGCGCGCGACGGATCGGACGTGGACCTCCGCGGTGTCTGCATCGCACCGCTTCGTCAGCGGGTGTCTCTCTTCGAGAGCTTCGAGCAGTTCGAGGGAGACCTGCCGCACGGCCTTCGATCGCGAATCTCGGAGACGCTCGGGTCGCATCCCACGGCCGGGCCGTCGCGTGCCGAGAAGGTCGAGTGCGTGGTCTACGACATCGCCAAGCTCGTTCAGCTCTGCTCGGTAGCGAATCCGAACGCGCTCGAGATCCTCTTCGCGGAAGAGGGAGACTGGCTGATCGAGACGCCGGCCTGGAGAAGGCTCCACCGGCAACGGAGCCTCTTCCTGACGCGCCGGGTGCGGCAGACGTTCTCAGGGTACGCCATGGCGCAGCTCAAGAGGATTCGAACACACCGAGCCTGGCTCCTCGATCCGCCGAAGAGGAAGCCCATGCGCGAGGACTTCGGGCTCTTGGCTTCCTCGAGCGGCCTGTCCCGCGACGATCAAAACCGTCTCGAGAAGTCTCTGCACGAGAAGATCCGCGCCTACGGAATCGACGAGATCGAGTTGCCCAAGTCCCTGCGCATCGCGCTGAAGGAGCGAGTGGACGAGCTCCATCGGGACGTGCTCCAAACGGATGAAGCCGGCGCTGAGGATCGTTGGCGCGCCGTCGCCGCGCGGTCCATGAGCCTCGCCCCGGAGACCCTGGCGACGCTGAATGCTGAGCGGCGCTATCGATCGGCTCTGAAGCATTGGGAGGCGTTTCAATCGTGGCAGCGAGAGAGAAACGAGAAGCGCGCGGCTTTGGAGCGGGAGCATGGCTATGACACCAAGCATGCGATGCATCTCGTACGCCTGATGCGCATGGGCCTGGAGGCACTTCGGTCGGGGTCGCTTCAGGTCCGGCGCTCAGACGCGGCCGAGCTGTCGGCCATTCGCGACGGTCGCTGGAGCTTCGACGAGCTCGTGTCGATCGCTGGTAGCCTGCAGCGCGAAATGGAAGCGGCCGAGGCGTCCAGTCCATTGCCTCTCGATATCGACCGCGATCGCATCGACGCGCTGACCTACGCGCTCATCGTGGAGCCGACGTCGTGAGCGTGCGATCCGGCAGGTCGAGACGCGGGACGGGCGGGGCGGACGGACCGAGCGGTGGCGACATCAAATGAATGAAGGCTCTTATGATGTCGGGTCTCTCGCTGCTCGATCTCTGTGGATCTGTCGGGTCCAGACAGGGCGGTATTTCCCTCTCGGTGCCCATGGACATCCAAGGTGGACCTCGCTACCATCGTAAAGCCGTAGCCGACTCAAAGGGTCGGACGCGGTCACTCGAGTGAGCTGAGGTGGCCTCGTGATGGGCGAGGGAGCCACAGAACGTCGGGTGTGACCGAGCTGACCGTGCAAGTCGAGACCTTCGCCTTCACGGTCAAGGAATTGAGCAGCGGGTTTCTCGCTGTGACTCGCTCGAGCCCTTCAATGGCCCTGACCTCCTTCGTACCGATCCTGGCGATCACTCTTCCTCCGGCAACCGGTCGTCGGTGCACGACCGAGATTCCCGAATCCAGAGCGATCCGATCCGTCCTGAAGGCTTCTGCAGCTTTGTGGAAGCACTCTTGCTTGCAGGCATTCCCCTTTGTGGGTCCACGGGCGTTTGCTGCGCTCGCCTGGCAGCGGCGAAGTGGTCGAGTCATTCCTTCGCGGTCCGAGACTCGCTTCGAGTCGCGTGATCGCTGTCTTGTCCTTCGCTTCAGACCTCGCACCGGGCCTTGAAGCTGCCTCTTGGACCTGCAGGAGCAGATCAGAATGTCTCAGCGACTTTATGTCGGGAATCTCCCCTTCTCCGCGGACGAAGACACCGTCCGAGCGCTCTTCGAGCAACACGGAACCGTGAATTCCGTGAACCTGATCACCGACCGGGAGACCGGTCGTCCGCGGGGCTTCGGCTTCGTGGACATGGAGAGTGGCGCCGATGATGCCATCAGCGCTCTCAATGGCCAGGACTTCGATGGCCGTCGCTTGACGGTCAACGAGGCTCGCGAGCGCAGCCCTCGTGGCGGCGGTGGCGGTGGCGGCGGCGGCGGTGGCGGATACGGCGGCGGTGGTGGACGTGGCGGAGGCGGCGGCGGCGGCCGCTGGTGAGCCACGTGGCCAGAGAGCCGATCTGAGCTCACTCGCCAGTTCGATACGATGAACCGGGAGGTCGCTTCTCGAAGCGACCTTCCGGTTTCTCTTTGGTTCTTGGCAGTTCTCAGCGGCCGTCTCACCCGGTACCATTCGGCCACTCGAGAGCCGCGAAGTCCCCCGTCCCGAACCGGAGAGCTCGATCCCGTGGCAAGAAACGTACTCAGCCAGAAGCTCGAGACCTGCAGCCGTTCCCCGATGACCGGCTTCTTTCGCGATGGCTGCTGCAATACCGGCGCGGGAGACCGCGGACTGCACCTCGTCTGTGCCGTCATGACCGCAGAGTTCCTCGCCTACTCCAAGAGCTGCGGCAACGATCTCAGCACGCCGCGCCCGGAGTGGGGGTTCCAAGGCCTCCAGCCAGGGGATCGTTGGTGCCTGTGCGTCACTCGCTGGAAAGAGGCCTTCGAAGCCGGCAAGGCGCCGCAAATCGTCCTCAAGGCGACCCACGTCTCGACCCTCGAGTTCGTGGACCTCGAGCAGCTCGAAGCGCATCGCGCTGCGCGCTGAGCCGCGGCCCTCTCACTTGCGCAAAGGAGCCGGGCCGGACTCGGGCTCGAGGGCTTGGTAATGTCCCAAGGCCTCGAGGATCGACTCGGCATTCGCTTCGGCGCGGCTCAGGTCCTCGTCGAGGAGCAGGACGTGCCCCATCTTGCGGCCCGGGAACGGCTGCTTCTTCCCATAGAGGTGAAGGCGAGCCTCCTTGTGCGCGAGCACTCGGGTCCAGTCCGGCTCACCGCTCTTCCAGAGATCTCCGAGGAGATTGAACAGGACGGCCGGTCGTAACAGTGACGGATCGCCGAGCGGCAACCCTGAGATTCCTCGCAGGTGCTGCTCGAACTGTGAGGTCACGCACGCCCCGAGGGTGAAGTGCCCGCTGTTGTGCACGCGCGGCGCGATCTCGTTGATCAGCAGCTTCTGGTCTCGCGTGACGAACATCTCCACGGCGACGACGCCGAAGGCATCCAGGGCCTCGGCGATCCGGGCGGCCAGCCGCTCGGCTTCCCTCGAAAGGGACGCGGCGATCTGGGCCGGTGCATGGCTCGTCTTGAGGATGTGCCGCTCGTGACGGTTCTCGACGACCGGATAGAGCTCGATGTGTCCATCGAGACCCCTTGCGAGCACGACGGAGATCTCCCGCTCGAAATCGATCCATTCTTCGATGACGACGGGCGCGCGCTCCAGGCGTGCCCATGCGGAGCCGATCTCGTCCCCGGAGGCGGCCCGGGCTTGGCCGCGGCCGTCGTAACCGAACCGCCGCGTCTTGAGCACACCGCCGCCGGGCATCTTCTCGGCGACGTCGGCGCATTCGTCCTCGTCGCGGATCGAATGGTAAACCGGCTGAGGAAGCCCGTTCTCGGAGAGGAACTGGCGCTGCGTCCATCGGTCCTGGATCGTTCCGAGCACTTGCGCCGAAGGCCGAACAGGGGTGATCGCTTCCAAGCTGTTGAGCAGCGCGGCGTCGACGTGCTCGGTATCGAGCGTGATCACGTCGGAGATTTCCGCGAGGCGCTTGGCCGCTTCGAGGTCATTCAAGGCGCCTTCGACCCAGTGCTCAGCGATCTGCGCGGCGGGGCAGTCGCCCTCGGGATCGAGCACGGCGATCTCGAAGCCGAAACGCCGCGCTTCGAGGGCGATCATGCGGGCGAGCTGACCGCCACCGATGACGCCAATGACCGAGCCGGCCGGCAGGCCACTCACAGCGAGTCCTCCAGCACCTTGGCCGTCTGATCGGCGCGATGCTGGGCGACCCGTCTGCGGATCGAGTCGTCACTGATCGCCAGAATGGAGGCCGCGAGCAATGCGGCGTTGACCGCTCCCGCCTCGCCGATCGCGAGAGTACCGACCGGGATGCCCCGTGGCATTTGCACGATCGAGAGCAGTGAGTCGATGCCGTTGAGAGCTCGTGACTGAACGGGCACGCCGAGCACCGGCAAGGTGGTCTTGGCTGCGGCCATGCCCGGCAGGTGCGCCGCGCCGCCCGCACCCGCGATCAGGACGCGCAAGCCGCGGCCCTCGGCTTCCGAGGCGTACTGGAACAGCAGGTCGGGGGTTCGATGCGCCGAGACGATCTTCGCTTCGAAAGGGATACCGAAGCTCTCGAGCACGTCGCAGGCATGCTGCATCGTGCTCCAATCGCTCTTGCTTCCCATGATGACGCCGACCAAGGGGCGGCGCCGGGGATCCTTCTCGGTCATCGGTTTCCTCGCACGACGGCGCGTCCTGCGAGCGGGCGGTCGATCGCGAGCCACCCCCGAGCCCTTCGGGGCTTTGCCCCGCTCGCCTCGAACGAGCCGACATTATGGGTTCGCCGGCTAGAGCCGCTCAAGCCGAATCTGCCGCGGATGGAGATGGGGCTGATGCTGCAGGCGACCGGTGCGATCGCGAAGTGCGGAAGGACGCGACTAGGGTTCGGAAGATCTTGTCTCGGGTTTCCGGACACCGAGGGCATCTTTTCGTCTGGCCGTCCCATGCCGGCCCCGCAGTCGTAGGTCTCGATGTCGCAAGGCTCTGCGACCGTCGACGTCGCGGTTCGACCGACCGGGGAAGAGGGGCCTGCCGTCTCGACGGGCTTGCCGAAACCGGATGAATGCGCAGAATGAGCCTCGTTCTCCTGACGAGTACCGGCAAGGAAGCGCCGGTGCGCTGGATGGCCGAAGCGAAAGGGCGGATCGGTGCCGGAGACGAACAACGGTGGCAAAGACAAGAATGGTCCGACACCGTCCGGCTCGAGCTGGACATTCCTGACGAACCATGCGCACGTGCTCTTGTGTCTGGTGAAGCAGTCCGAGGCTCGAATTCGTGATGTGGCCGAGGAAGTTGGTATCACCGAGCGAGCCGTGCATCGCATCATCTCCGATCTCGAGGCAGCCGGGTACTTGGAGCGCATCCGGGAAGGTCGCCGAAACCGCTACGAGATTCGCGACGACCTTCCCCTGCGTCATCCGATCGAGCGACATCGCAATGTCGCTAGCTTGATCCGCTTGGTCCAGAACCAGGAAGAGCGAGGCTGAGGCCGTCTCATGTTCTCGAGGCCGAATAGCTCTTGCGGGCTCGGTTCAATCACCCGCTACCGAGTGCTTTCGTAAGCACCAATGGAGTTCCGCCGAGATCAGGAAGGGCACAGCGGGCGACGCGAAGAGCGCGAACAGCTCGGCCGCC
>JAVJTD010000261.1:0-69963 GCA_040219065.1 Planctomycetota bacterium | reverse complement strand
ACCCAAGCACCCAAGCACCCGGGAAGAGGTGCCTTGGTGTTGTGGTGAAGAAGTTGCGCGCCAACACCTGGCACCCAAGTCCAGCTCAGTTGTTCGAGAGCTCGAGTCCTTGTCCGAGGAGCCAGCCATCGGCGATCTCGCGCTCGCGCGCGGTGAGCGTCTCGTCTCTCTCGAGCTCGTGACGAGCGGACTCGGGTCCATTGAGCTTCAGCTCGGCCTCTAGCCGGGGCTTCAAGTCAAAGAGGATCTGCTCGACGTCCTCTGCTGCCCGAACTCGCTCGGCGACGGTTCGCGCGTCCCAGATTCGAACGGTTCCATCGCCCGAAGCGGTGGCGAATCGCTCACCGTCCGGCGCGATCGCAATCGAGTAGACGTAGTCGCGATGGGCATCGAAGGAGACGATCGCTTCCCAGGACCGAGTGTCCCAGAGGCGGACCGTGCGGTCACCGGAGCCAGAGAGCAGCCGATTGCCGTCCGGGCTGAAAGCGACCGCGAAGACACGATCGGTGTGTCCGGTCAGGATCCGGTCCGAGCCTCCTTCCTCGAAGGAGTGAACTCGGATCCGACCGTCGCTGAGAGCCAAGGCGAGGTGACGGTCATCGGGGCTGAAGGAAAGATCCGTGACGCCTCGCTTGCTCACAGGGATCTCATCGATCGTCTCGAGAGAGCTCGCGTCCAATACCCGCACGATGTCGTCATCGCACGAGACGGCGAGCCGATCTCCCTGGCGATCGAAATGCATGCGCGTCCAGACATTCGGCGCCTCGAGCCCGGTCCTATGGGCGAGGACCTTCCAGTCCTTCACGCGCAGGATCTGCAGGCCGTCGGTCGCCGAGTGGAGTGCCAGGCGGGAGCCATCGGGCGAGAAGGCGAAGCGAATGCGCCGATTGGCTCGCTCCTCGAAGCGCCGGACCACGCCACCGCTGGCACGGTCGAGTACGAATGCGGCCTGGAAGCCGCCGCCTCCCGCCATGCCCGTGGACAAGGCCAGCAAAGAGCCGTTGGGCTGGACCTCGACCTGGTGGATGGCGCTGAGCTTGCCCGGCTGGAAGACGCGCGCCAGGCGTCGGCCCGAAGTGGCGTCGAAGAGACCGAGGCAGCCGTCCGAGGAGCCGGTGAACAGCAGGCGACCCGTCGGATCGAAGTCGACGGCGTAGACGTACTCGGCCAGCTTCAATCGGTTGGTGTCGGGGAGGTCCGTCGCCCAGATGCGGATGGTGCCGTCGAGCGCGGCCGAGGCGATCCGGCGGCCGTCTTGTAGGAATGCGACGGATTGGACCTTGTTCTCATGACCCAGGAAGACCGTCTTCGCGGCTCCTTCCTCGACGGCCCAGAGGCGAACCGTGTAGTCCTCGGAGGCCGAGGCCAGGAGCTCGCCAGTGGCGTCGAACGCGATGTCGAGAACCTGGTCGAGATGACCATACAGGCTGGGCCCCGGCTCAAACTGGCCGCCTTGGTAGCGCCAGGTCCGAATCCGCGGGTCGTCGCCGTTGCTCATGGCGAGGACGTCGCCTCTCGGGCCGAGCCGAAGACAATGAACAGTCGCCGCCGAGCCGGGCAGTCGCGTTGGCGCGCTGTTCGACGACAAGTCCCAACACTGGGTCGCCTCCAGTCCGGTCTGGACCACGCGGTGCCCCTGGGAGTCGATCGTCGTGGCGCGTAGGTAGGCCCCGGTATCTCCGGTCGCGAGCGACTGCACCAACCGCCCGCGCGTGAGATCGACGATGCCGCAGAAGCTGCCGTCGATTCGATAGGCGAGGCTGGTGGCCGGATCGAGCGTTCCAAGGACGCGCCAGTTTCCGCTGTCGACGGTCAGGCCCTCGTAGCTCTGCTCCTCGTGCAGGCTCCACATCGCGAGCTCGGTGGAGCCGCAGGAAAGGAGCCGGCGACCATCGCGGCTCAGCGACGAGAAGCGGGTCGCCGGCAGGCTCTCGAGGAGCTCGCCGGTCTTCAGATCAAAGGTCAAGCACCTCTCGGGCTTGCCATGGGGTGCTCTCTCGCCGCGGCGAATGGCGAGAGTGCGGAGGACGCCTCGCTCCTCATCGGAGACCAACTGCTCGGGGATCGGAACGAGGTCTTCGGGAAGGTGCAGCACGTTGAGGCTTTGGTCCAAGAGGCTCTCGAGGTAATGCCATTCCCAACCGATGTGCTCGGCCGGTGCCTCTTCGAGATGCTTGCGTGCTTCGAGCACGCGATTGCGGTCGAGCGCGGCGGCCGCCGCTTCGATCTTCGTTCGGTAGTTCGACTCGCGTGCCGCGCGCGCTCGTGCATCGGCGGCACGGCGGTTGACCGACTCGCGAATCATGAATCCCGTCAAGGAGAGCAGCGTGAGGGCCGCCGCCACGACCAGCACCTTGTTGCGCTTCACGTAGCGCTTCAACCGCTGGGTCGTGCTCTCGCGGCGGGCGACGATCGGAACGTGGGCGACGATCCGTCGCAGGTCGGCCGCGAGCTCGGCGGCGCTGGCGTAACGATGCTCGGGGTTCTTGCGCAGCGCGGCATCGAGCACGATCTCGACGTCGACGGCGGACCGCGGCAAGGCCGAGCCCAGCCGGCGGGGCTCATCGTCCCGAATGACGCGCGCCATCTCCGGCAGCGGCAGACCGCGAATATCGTGAGGAAGCTCGCCGGACAGCAGTTCGAAGAGCACCACGCCCAGACTGTAGACGTCCGAGCGAGCATCGAGGTCCCTCCGGCCATCGGAGCTGAGCTGCTCGGGGCTCATGTAGGGGATCGTGCCCATCACGAGTCCCGGGTCGGTCAAGGTCAGCGTGGCGAGGTCATTGCCCTGGGCGCGCGAGATTCCGAAGTCGAGCACCTTGGGCTGCCCCCTTCGCGGGTCGGACTCGTCGGGGACGACCAGGATGTTGCTCGGCTTCAGGTCACGGTGGATCACGCCGCGCTCGTGAGCGTGCTGGACGGCGTCACACACCAGCGCCATCAGCTCGAGCTTTTGCTCCAGGCTCAGCCCCCTGCGGTCGACGAAGCGATGAATCGGCTCCCCGGCCACCAGCTCCATCGCCAGGTAGTGCCTCGTGAAAGGGACGCCAGCGGCATCTTCCAAGGAGACTTTGCCTGCCTCGATGAAGCCGGCGATCCCGGGATGGTCTAGCCTGCGCAGGATCTCGGCTTCGTGCCGAAATCGCTTGCCGAAGGTCGCCGCGACGTCGAAGCGCAGGACTTTCAGGGCGACGTGCTCGTTCGAGCCTTGCTTGGTGGCCTCGTAGACGATCCCCATGCCGCCCTCGCCGAGCTTCCTTTGAGGGGTGTACTCGCCGATCCTCTCGGGCATCGGCTGCACCTCGATCGTCGAGTTGACACTCTCGATCAAGCCGCGTCCGACGGCTCCCAGGTCCTCGTCGTCGAAGGCATCGGAGCGGTGGGTGAACGAGAGGAGCTCGCGAACCTCGTCCTCCAGCTCCTTCGGCAGCCGATAGGCGCGCAGCCGCCGCTCCCATTCTTCTTCGGGGTGCTCGCTGAGCTCGAACAGGATCTGACTGACGCGCTCGAGAGGATCCGAGCTCACGAGGCATTGCTCGCGTCGAGCGATCTCCGAAGCCAGGCGCGGGCGAACGTCCAATCCTGTCGAACCGTTCGGGGCGCAATGCCGATGGCCTCGGCCGTCTCTTCGATCGTCAGGCCGGCCAAGAAGCGCAGCTCGACCACTTTCGAGTACCGAGGGTTGAGTCGCTGGAGCTCGGTCAATGCCTCATCGAGGGCCACGAGATCGACGGCGCTGTCATCCTTGCCATCGCTCGGAGGATCCTCGAGCAACACCCGCACGCGCTCGCCGCCTCGCTTGAGGCTCCGCCGCTTGCGCGCATGCGTGGTGAGAAGCTGGCGCATCGCGATCGCGGCGACTCGGTAGAAGTGACGACGTCCGTTCCATTGGGCCGCGTCCGGACGAACGAGGCGAAAGTAGGCCTCGTGTACCAATGCCGTCGGCTGGAGCGTGTGATCGGAGGGCTGACCCTGAAACAGCTTCTGGGCAATGCGCTTCAGATCCTCATACACGTGAGGAAGCAGTCGATCAGCTGCCTGCTCATCGCCCTCTTCCAGATCCTTGAGGTATTGCGTGATCTCTTCGGGGGAAGGAGAAGCCATGACGCCGCAATCTCCAACGAAGCCGTCGCAGTCTGTCGGGGGGAATTCGACGCCCCGATCATACCGGAACGGAGCTGGCCGAGCACTCACTCACCACTGCGATTCGGTCTGCTGAGGAAGGACATTGGGAGAGCGGAGGATCAAACCCGGATACCTCACGAGACATCGTCGCGAGGCGTCGAAGATGCGCATGGATGCAAGGAAATCGGTGACCGCTTCCCGTATCGGTCGCGCGGGCTCGAGTGGATTGGAGTGCCCAAACCGAGCGAGCCGGTGACGACGTCTCTCGATGAGGGCCTTCCCGAGCGAGCTTGGACCGGGGCCGCCGTCGCGACGACAGCGCACTCCGAGCGGCCCCTTGCTCGGCGCCTTTCCGCTCGATCGGTGGCGACGTCGAGGACGCGGCTCCTAGCCTAACAGCCGTTCCCCGTTTCGGTCGCGCGGGCTCTGTTTTCGGTCGTGCGGGATCCAATATCAGATCAGCAGCCCCAGAGTCTCGAACCGCTCACGAAGCCGGTCGGAAAGGAGCCCCAAGCTGCGGAGATTGGGGATGACCTTGGAGAAGAGGAGCTGACGGTACTCTTGCATGCCGGGACTCTGATGCTCGATCGCCATGCACTCTTCGGGATCGAGGCCGACGCTCTCCCAGATCGGTCGCGTCTCGATCTCGCCGGACAGGATACGGCACGCGTCGAAGATGAAGTCCTCACGCTCGCGGCGATCGGGCTCGGTCAGGTCGGTACAGATTTGCTTCAGGGCGAGGCTTCCGAAAGCACTGTGCCTTGCCTCGTCCTCGATGACACCGTCGAGCAGATTCCGCAGCAGCGGCTCGCTCGTCGCGTCCCGGAGGATCGTGAAGTTCGCCAGAGCGAGGCCTTCGATGATCACCTGCATTCCGAGCAGCTTCATGTCCCAGCGTGGGTCCTCCAGGATTCGGTCCAACAGATACCGGAGCTGCGGATTCAAGGGCGTGAGAGGACCCACCTTCTCGCACAAGTATCGGCTGAACAGCTCGGTGTGCCTCGCCTCGTCCATCACCTGCGTAGCGGCGCACAACTTCTCCTCGAGACCGGGAGCGCTCTGAGCGATCTGAGCTGAGGCCAGCAGCGCGCCCTGCTCGCCATGCAGGAACTGGCTGAGCTGCCAGCGCAGGAGCTCGATCCGGAGCCGCTCGGTCTGTTGCGGCGAGAGGCGCTCCCAGAGCGCGCTGCCGTGGATGCCGATGAGCTCGTCGGAAAAGACGCCGCGCCCGGGATCGACCTCGATCGACCAGTCGAGACGCTGTGTCGCATTCCATTGATCGCGCTTGGCGTGTTCGTAGAGACGCACCAAGCGCCTGTTCTCCAGAGCGTAGTCCTCGGAGTAGCGGAGCTGGGTCGGGACATCGAGCATCCGTGGGCTCGCAGTCGTATCGATCCTGGTCATCGTTGGCTCCTGCGGTCGGCCGGTTCGGAAAGCGACAGCTCAAAGAGTCGGAGGTTGAAACGGCAGGGAGCTCGCGATCCGGCAATCTTCGTGATTCGTGAATCGCGGCTCACCCCGCAATCACCCGACGCCGGCTCTCCACGCCTCGTCATCAAGATCTCGTCCTTCGTAACTCGATCGGCTCATTGCCGGATCCGGCACCGACTTCCGTTTTCGCCTTCGACCCGTGCGCTCGAGCGCACGGCTGGAACCCCTTGCTTGGAGGCGGCGATGACTCGAGAAAGACCCAAGAGGATCGCGGTGCTCGGCGGTGGCGTCGCGGCGTTGTCGGCGGTGCACGAGCTGACGCGCGAGCCGGGTTGGCAGGACCGCTACGATATCACCGTGTATCAGCTCGGCTGGAGGCTGGGTGGCAAGGCCCGCTCGGGTCGCAATGCCGCCCGCGGGCAGCGCATCGAAGAGCACGGACTCCACATTCTGCTCGGCTTCTACGGGATGACTTTTCGGCTACTCTGGGATGCCTACGAATACGTCGGCGAGCGCGGGCTGGGGTCGGGCGCACCGCTGGGCGGCTTGAAGAGCGCGATTCGCCAGATGCCGAGCTGGCAGCTCCAAGAGCACTTCCCCGGTCACGATCCCGAATGGGTGCACTGGCCGAACCGCTTCTGGACGAACGCGCTCTACCCCGGAGAAGAGCGGCGAGCTCGCGCGGACTTCTTCGCGGCGTCCTTCGTGCGCGCCTTCTGGGGGAAGCTGCGCGGACCGCGCCCGGGGACCCGAGACCGACCCCGGCTCCGCCGCCGGGTGTCGGCGCACGGACGAGCTCTCCTGCCGGGCGCTCTCATCAGCTCGTGCTCGGCTGGGGCGACCTTCGTCTTCTGCCTCCTCGTCGTCGCACCGGTGCTCGTCGTCATCGCGAAGCTCAATGCGCTCTATCATCACCGAGTGAGGACACCGAAGAGCTCACCCCGCCTGCGTCGGGCCTTCTACAACATCGACCTGATGTGTGCGCTCCTGCGGGGCCGCATCGCGAGCTTCTGGCGACTGCGAAAGCCGGATGCCGCCGGCTACCGCGAATTGGACGGCGAGGACTTCATCGACTGGCTCCGCCGCTACGGCCTGACCGAGGTGTCGGCCGAGCGCTCTCCGCTCTTGAAGAACCTCTACAAGACGATCGCCCACAACACCTCGACCTTGGCAGCCGGGGCGGCGCTCTACACCGTCAGCCGGTTGATGTTCACCTGGACCGGCTGCCCGCAGTACCTGATGAACGCCGGCATGGGCGATGTCGTCGTCGCGCCTGTTTATCAAATGCTCAGGGATCGCGGTGTCCGGTTCCGGTTCTTCCACCGAGTGACGAACCTGCGCTTGGCTGAGAACGGTGAAGGGATCGAAGCCGTCGAGATGGTGCGTCAGTGCAGGTTGGCGGATGAGGACCGCGGATACGACCCTTTGATTCCCGTGCAAGGTCGACTCGAAAGGCCGATCGACTGTTGGCCGAGTGAGCCGCTTTGGGATCAGATCGTCACGCGCGTCGACGGGCAGGATCTGCGGCAGCTCCCTCCCGAGGCCGGGCTGGAGAGCTTTCGAGACATCCCGGGCCAGACCGACGCGACGATCCAGCGCGGCCGCGACTTCGACGTGATCCTCAACGCCATCGCCATCGGTGCCCACGCCGAGATCGCCTCCGAGCTCATGGCGAAGGACGCAGCCTACGATGCCTTCGTTCGCCGGGGAGCCCAGAACGCCGTCGAGCCGGCGGGCGGACAGGTCTGGCTGAAGCGCTCGGCGCAGGAGCTCGGCTGGAGCGCGCACGATCAGCCTGGCCTCGGGCGCGAGCCGGGCCCGATCCTCTGCGGAACGTATCTCGATCCGATCGCCGGCTACACCGACATGAGTCAGACGCTCGCAGCCGAGGATCATGGCGACGACGCACCGTCGAGCGTGGCGTACTTCTGGGGCGAGCGAGCCGACATCCCGGCGAGCTTCTTCGACGACGAGCGCCTCGACGAGCAAAGCCACCTCGCCGGGTATCTCGAGGATCACATGGCCCACTTTTGGCCGAAGGCGTACCGAGAGGGTCGGTTCCTGTGGGACGAGGTCGTGCACGCGGAGAAGGGCGCCTCCGGTCGCGACCGGATTCGCGATCAGTACCTTCCCGACCTGCCCAGCAGCTCGGACCGCTACAACCGTGTGCCGGCGGGATCGACCGCGACCCGGCTGGGCGCGGGTGATCTCTACGAGCGCTGGGGGCTGATCCTGGCGGGGGACCACACGCGGACGCGCTTCTGCATCGCACTGGTCGAAGGGGCCTGTGAGTCGGGAATCCGCGCGGCCAACGTCATCGCCGGACGGCCGGAGACGTATCGCACCATCGGTTGAAAGGAAGGTATGTTGAAATGAAGTCACTGCAACGAGCGCCGGGTTGGAGCGTCGTCCTGGCAGAAGGGAGCCCCAGCGAGCGGTATGGAGCTCAAGGGCGGTCGGGTCGCGGCGAGCTGGGGGCGGCGCTCGACGCCCTGCTACAGCTTCCCTTCGTGCCCGAAAGGCTGCCACGCGGATTGGGCCGACTGGTCCTTCGAGGGATCTCGAGCGTGCTCGGCCGCTGCTATCGGCATTGGCACCGAGACGCGCTCGATCCGTTCTGGCGCGAGGCCCTGGATGGCCTCGCGGCGGGATTGGGTCTCAGCAAGAGCCAGGTCTACGGACTCAATGCCATCGAGCTCGAGAGCTCCCACTTCGGCTTCACGCCAGGGTGCAGCTCCCTCGGCTTCGCTGGGTCCCAGACCGAGTCCGGGCGCCCGAAGCTGGCCTACAACCACGACTTTCCGCCCGCCTTCCGCCCGTTCGCGATGATCCGGCGGTCGGATCCCACGCATGGCCTTCGCTCGCTCGCCTTGACGTACCCCGTCCTCCTCGGTGCCGTCGCCGGCGTCAATGAAGCCGGGCTCGCCGTCTCGCTCAACCATGCCTTCGCTGCCGACATCCGCCGCCGGAAGCCGGGTCGATTCCTGACGATGTTGCTCCAAGAGTGCCTCGAGCGTGCTCGATCCACCCAAGAGGCGGTCGACACCGTGTTGCGCACCGAGACGCTGAGTGGCGGCATCCTCACCTTCGTCGATGCATCGGGCGATCGCGCCGCGATCGAGATCTCCGCCACACGCAAATCTGTCCGACGACCGGAGCGCAATGAGGTCCTCTGGTCGGTCAACCAGTACTTCTCGAAGGAGATGCCGGCGGTCGAAGTCCCCGTCGGCTCGCTCAGTCGCGGCGTCATCAGCGGCGTCGACATCCACGCCTGCAATGTCTCGAGGAGCGCGCGGCTTCCGAGGCTGTTGACCCGAGACAAGTATGGAGACAGGGACATCGTCAATATCTCCAGCGATCACGACGGTAGCTCAGGCAACAGCCTGACGGTCTGCCGCCACGATGACCCCCTCAGCGAGACTCTGTTCAACGCGATCTTGGATCCCACGACTCGCACGATCGACGTCTGCCGCGGCAACCCCTGCCGGAATCGGCGAGAGACCTTCCACCTGACGGGCGAGCCATCCGCTGTGCGATCTGGAGCGCGGCCGTCCCGCTCGCAGGGATCAACACAAAGACACGGCGCATCAAGCCAGTCCGGCTGATGCTGACGCGCCACGAATCCGGCGCTCCTTCTTGCCGGATCCGATCTTCGTTCTCGTTTCGCTCGGTGACGACCGAATCGATCACGAGAACGAGGACTCACTCATGAGCACGTCCATCGAGTACAGCCTGGCCGATTTCGCGTTCCCCGACACCTCCGATCCGGCCCAAGCGCCTCCCGAGTTCACGGCCTGGCTCGCGCGGTGCCAGGAGCCCCTCTCCTTGATGGAGCCTCGGCTCCACGGAGCCGCTCTTCCGCGGGTCGACATCGAGCGCGCCGGAGCGCGTCGATCGGTGATCAACCTCGCCTCGTACAACTACCTCGGGCTCAACCGCCACCCCGACGTGCTCCGAGCCGCTGCCCTTGCGCTCCAGGAGTACGGCACTGGCGCTTGCGGCTCGCCGATCCTCTCCGGCACATCCGACCTCCACGCCCTCCTCGAGGAGCGCTTGGCCGAGCACCTCGGCCGCGAGTCCTGCCTGCTCTTCAACAGCGGCTACGCGGGCGGCATGGGCAGCCTCGCCGGCTTGCTTCGCAAGGGGGATGTGGCGATCCTCGATGCGCGCTGCCACCTCTGCCTGATCGATGGCGCGCGAGTCTCGGGCGCCAAGCTCGTCTTCTTCGACCACAACGATCCCGTCTCGCTCGAGCGTGCCCTCGATGCGGCTGCCGGACGCCGTCGTCTCGTCGTGCTCGAAGGCGTGTACTCGATGGACGGCGACCTCGCCGATCTCCCATCATTGGTCCCGGTGGCCGAGGCGCACGACGTCCCGATCTTCATCGACGAGGCGCACTCGTACCTGATGTTCGGCGAGACCGGCGGGGGCGTCGTCGAGCATTTTGGAATGCAGGGGCGGATCGCTCTCCAGTTCGGGACGTTCAGCAAGGCGCTGGCAGGCATCGGCGGATTCACGGCCGGGGACCGCGAGACGCTGCAGTACCTCCGGCTGTACTCGAGGCCCTACGGCTTCTCCTGCGCCTTGCCGCCTTCGGTCGTGGCCGGTGTGATGGCCGCGCTCGACATCGCCACGCGCGACGGTTCCAGGCGAGAGACGTTATGGAGGAATACTCATTACTTCCGGGCGCGCGCGCAGGAGGCAGGCTTGGACTGCGGCGAATCGGAGAGCCCGGTGATCCCGATCATGATGGGCTCCGACCGCGATCGCCTCTACGAGCGATGCGCCGAGATGACCCGCCGCGGCCTGTTCCTCGCCCCGATCGACTACCCGTCCGTGCCCGAGGACGCGCTGCGCTACCGCGTCGCCATCACCGCGGCCCACACTCCGGACGAGCTCGACTGCGCGCTCGATATCCTCACCGATACCCTTCTTTGACCCGGGGAGGTCGCCATGACTCTCGTCTACCTCTTCCCCGGTCAGAGCTCGCGGTATCCCGGGATGCTGACCAAGCTGACCGAGCTGCACGCCCCGAACCTGGGTGTTCTCGCCGAGGCGCAGCGGCTGCTCGGCCGCGAGCTCGATGAGCGACGATTCGAGCGCAACGAGGACATCCAGATCGCGGTGTTCCTCGCCAACCTGATGTTCCAGAGCCTCCTCGAAGCTCGCGGTGTACGAGCGGATCTCTCCCTCGGCGCGAGCCTCGGCGAGCTCAACCATCTCGTGCACATCGGCGCTCTGAGCTTTCGTGAGGCGCTCCTGACGGTGCAGGCTCGCGGGCGTGCGTACGATCGCGGACCACGCGGCTGGATGGCCGCCGTTCAGCCAATGGAAGAGGGCGAGGTGCAAGCGCTGATCGAGCGCGTCCGCGGAGACCGCTGCCTCGAGATCGCGAACCTCAACTCGCCGCGCCAGCAGGTCATCGCAGGCCATGCCGAAGCCGTCGCTGATGCTGTCCGCAGCGCCGAGGACGAGCACTTTGCGCAGCCAGTCGTCATCGAGAAGCGGTGCCCTATGCACAGCTCGATGTTCCGCCCGGTCGCCGACGAGTTGGCGGAGCACCTGCATCGCGTGCGCTGGCAGCGGCCGCATCGACCGTACTTCTCCAACGTGCTGGGACGCGAGTGTCTCTGCCCGTCCCCCGAGCAGATGCAGCGGCTACTGACCGAGCACGTGCATTCGCCCGTTCAGTGGCGAGCGTCGATCGATCACGTTCGCGAGCGCTGGCCGGATGCGGTGTTCGTCGAGGTCGGGGCGAAGTCGGTGCTGACTAGCCTGATGGATCGCAAGTGGTGCCGCGTCGACAAGCACGCCTGCGACAGCAAAGACGAAACGGCGCAGCATCTCCGTGAGTTGATTCCACGCCTGAGAGCGGCGACCTCGCCGCGTTCGGTGGCGTCATGAAGCGCGTGAGACTGCCGACCCGAAGCACGCTCATGGAGGAACGAGGCACCGCGGTCGACATCGATCGCATGGGGCTGGAGCAGATCCTCCCGCACCGTGCGCCCTTCTTGTTGCTCGACGGCGTGGCGCAGATCGACCTCGCGTAGCGGGCGCTCGAGGCACGGCGGCACATCGATGTGGCGGACCCGGTCTTCGACGGGCACTTCCCGTCCGATCCCGTCTACCCGGGCGTGCTCCTCCTC
This sequence comes from Planctomycetota bacterium, assembly GCA_040219065.1. Taxonomy (GTDB): domain Bacteria; phylum Planctomycetota; class OFTM77; order OFTM77; family OFTM77; genus OFTM77. Next base: position 58,261 of record JAVJTD010000261.1, on the reverse strand, counting down.
GAGATGATCGGTCAGGCCGGACTCGCCCTCGCTCACTTCATCCGCGCGGAGCGGACCGAGCTCCTGCCCGGCGACGCACCGCGCTCTCTTCGGCTCGCCAGGATCGAAGGCGCCCAGTTCCTCGAAGAGGTCCGGCCCGGCGACGATGTCCGGTTGGTCGTGAAGATGACCGAAGACGACGGCTGGATCGGTACCTGCATCGGCCAGGCAATCGTCGACGGCAAGATCTGCACCGCCGCAGCTTGTCAGGTGGTTTGGCTGGACGACTGAGAGGAGCGCGGGATCCTGCCCGCATCGGTCCGCGCAGCGGCACGACCCAGACGAGGGCAAGCCTCACAGGCTTGGGGTTGCAGCGGTCGGCCCCGGCCCAAGCTCGCTTGGGAAGGCCCTCACCAAGAGACCCGGTCCCCGGCTCGCTCGACTTGGGCACTCCAATGCACCGAGCACGTTTCACCACCTGCATGCTCCGGCGCCGCGCTGGGGGCGCTGCTGACTTGAAACATGCCGCATTCGGACCGCCGGCTTCAGCCGGTCTCGGTGCCCTCATCCCAGCGCCTTGAAGAAGCCCCAAACCTCAGGTCCGAAGCTCCGTGGCCCGATGCCGCCGCGTGCGATCGGATCGCCAGCTTCAAAGTTGAGAGTTGGAAGTCGAGCCGTTGGACGTTCGAAGAGGCCCAAGCTCGCTTGCGCAGCGCCCTCACCGACAGACCCGGTCACGGGCTCGCTCGGCTTGGGCACTCCAACGCACTCGAGCTTCACCCCCTGTATGCTCCGGCGGTCCACCGCGGGGGCGCTGCTGACTTGAAACTAGATCCCGCGCGACCGAAAACAGAGCCCGCGCGACCGAACCGGGGAGCGGCTGCTGAGCGGGGAGCTGCTTCCTCGACGGTGCCACCGATCGAATTGGGAGGCGCGGAGCAAGGGGCCGCTCGGAGTGCGCTGTCGTCGCACGGCCGCCCCGGACCAAGCTCGCTTGGGAAAGCCCTCACCAAGAGACTCGGTCACGGGCTCGCTCGGCTTGGGCACTCCATTGCCCTCGGGCCCAGTTTCAGCACTGTATGCTCCGCCGGTTCGCCGCAACGATCTTGCTGACTTGATTGCCGGATCGGCATGCCTCCTTCGTTTCCCTCGGCGACAGCGACTGTCGAGTCGCTCGGAGCCTCACGAAGGAGCACGTCATGATCGCGGCGAATCAACGGCGAGTGGTCGTAACGGGGATGGCGATACAGACGCCGCTCGGCGGTGACCTCGAGACCTTCTACGCGAACCTCCTCGCCGGGCGCTCGGCGATCCGGCAGTGGCGCAGCCTGGAGACGGAGGGTGTTTACTCGAAGATCGGCGGCGACCTCGCCGGTCACGTCGATGGCGTGGCGCGGCGTGAGGCGCTGCGGGAGCGGCTGCCCGACGCGATGCATCGTCGGCTCCGTCAGCTCAGTAAGAAGGCTCCGTTCTCGACCGAGATCTCGATGCTCGTCGCCGCCGAGGGCTGGAGGGACGCCGGACTGACCGGCCAGGAAGACCCGACCCGGAGCAGCGTGCTCGTCGGCGGGCACAACCTGAACCAGAACTACCTCATCGGCAACTACGAGACGTTTCGCGGCGAGCCCGATTACATCGACGCGGCCGCGGCGCTGCTGATGCTCGACACCGATCACGCCGGCTCCGTCAGCGAGGTGCTCGGCTGGAAGGGATCGGCATTCACGCTCGGTGGTGCCTGCGCGAGCGCCAACCTCGCCTTGCGCACCGGCCTCGACGAGATTCGTCATCATGACCAAGACCTCGTCATGGTCGTCGGTCCGGTGCTCGAGTTCTCAGCGCTCGATGTGCAGGCGATGGCGTTGATGGGCGCGATCAGCATCGAGAGCTTCAACGATTGTCCCGAAGCGGCCAGCCGGCCGTGGGACAAGCGGCGAGAGGGCTTCGTGCCATCGCACGGAGCGGGCGTGCTGGTGCTCGAGGAGCTGGGGCATGCGCTCGGGCGGGGCGCACGCATCTACGCCGAGGTGCTCGGATGTACAGCGACCGCCGACGGCTGTCACCTGCCCGCGCCGTCTCCCGAAGGGCAGACTCGGACGATCGAGCGGCTGCTGCAACGCACGGGTACGCGCCCCGAGGATGTCGACTTCGTGTGTGCGCACGCGACCTCGACGCCGCAGGGCGACCTGTCCGAGATGCGAGCGCTGCGCGCGGCGTTCGGTAGTCATGCCGATCGGCTGAAGGTCAACGCGCCGAAGTCGATGCTCGGTCACACCTGCTGGTCGGCGCCCGTCGTCGAGACGGTGGCCGCGCTGCTGCAGATGCAAGGCGGCGTCCTGCATCCCTCGATCAACATCGATGAGCTCGATGACGAGGTCGCGCTCGATGTCTGCGCCGAAGGACCCGTCGAGCACCGCGCCGACGTCCTGCTCAAGAACTCCTTCGGCTTCGGCGGGATCAATTGCTGCGCGCTGTATCGGCGCTTCGAAGAAGGAGACGCGAGGTGAACTGGCTGGTCACAGGAGGCTCGCGCGGGCTGGGCGCGGCGATCGTGCTGGAGGCGATCCGAGCCGGTCACGATGTTGCCTTTACCTTCAAATCGAATCGCGCTGCTGCCGGTGGCGTGATCGAGGCCGCCCGAGCGATGCGTCCAGAAGCTCACTGCCGCGCCTACGAGTTGAATGTCTCCGATGCCCAGGCGATCGAGCCGGCGCTCGAGGCGGTGCAGCTCGACTTCGAGCCGGTGGAGGTCGTCGTGAACTGCGCGGGCGTGAACCGCGACAACCTCGCGATCTCGATGTCGGACCAGGAATGGGACACGGTGATCGCGACGAACCTCTCGGGCCCCTTCCGCGTCTGCCGGCACTTCTTGCCCTCGATGCTCGCGGGCCGCTGTGGCCGCATCATCAACGTCTCCTCGATCCAAGCCGGCGGCGGCTCGGGTCAGGCCAACTACGCGGCGAGCAAGGCCGGGCTCGAAGGGCTCACGCGAAGCCTCGCGAAGGAGTACGGACCGAAGGGAATCCGCGCCAACGTCGTGCGGCCGGGCTTCTTCGAGACCGACATGACGCGCGAGACGATGCCGGAGCGCATGCGGGACTACTGGCGAGACCTCTGCCCCATGCCGGGTGGACGCATGGGCGAAGCCGAAGAGCTGGCGCGCGTCGTCCTCTTCCTCGCGAGCGATGCCGCCAGCTTCATCAATGGGCAGGTGATCCCCGTCACCGGCGGACTGGACTGGACGAAGTGAGCTCGTTCGATCGGAGCCGGAAGATGATCGGAATCCAGAAGATCTCGGCCTACCCGTGCACGCTCTCCTTGGACCTCGCAGAGCTCGCGATTGCCCGTGGCCAGGACCCGGCATCGCTCGACGAGCTCATGGTGAAGACGCGGTCACTCAATCCGCTCTTCGAAGATCCGGTGACGATGGCCGTCAATGCCGCGCTCTCGGTCCTCACCGATGAGGACCGGGAGCGCATCGAGCTCCTCGTCGTCGGCACCGAGTCCTCGCCGGACTTCGGCAAGCCGATCGCCGCGTATGTGCACCGCTACGGCGGCATCCAGCCCAACTGCCGGACGCTCGAGACGAAGCACGCTTGTTACAGCGGCACCTCCGCCTTGATGCTCGCCGCGCACTGGGTGGCGAGTGGCATTCGGCCCGGAGCGAAGGCGCTCGTCGTCACCACCGACCAGAGCCGCGCCCACTTCGGCAAGCCCTGGGAGATGGTGATGGGGGCGGGCGCCGTCGCGATGATCGTCGGGGATCGGCCCGATGTCCTCGAGCTGGAGCTCTCGCACTGCGGGTACTGGACGAGCGAGGTCGCCGATACCTATCGCCCGACCGCCACGAGCGAGGTAGGACATGCCGACGACAGCCTGTTCTGCTACCTCGACGGCCTCGAAGGCGCCTATGATCATTTCCTCACGCGCGCCGGCGACAACGATCTCGACGACTATTTCCAGCGGCACATCTACCACATGCCCTTCGGCGGCATGGCCTGGCGAGCTCACCGAGCGCTGCTGCGGCGTGCACGGCGAGTGGACGCGGCCGAGGCGCGGGCCCACTTCGAGCGGAAGGTGCGGCCGAGCCTCACCTACAACGCGCTCCTCGGTGGCACCTACTCGAGCTCGACCTTCTTCGGGCTGCTCGGCTTGATCGATAGCGATCCCGAGCTCTCCCCGGGCGACCGCGTCAGCATCTTCTCGTACGGATCGGGCTCGTGCGCCGAGATCTACGAAGGGCGCATCGGAGCAAGAGCCAAGGAGATCGTCGCCGCTGCCCGGCTGGAAGAGCTGCTCGAGGAGCGACGGCCCGTGAGCGTCTCCGAGTATGAGCGCATCGAGCGCACCAGGACGGAGCGGGCCGAGCAGCCCGACTACCTCGTGGCGCGGGGCGAGCACGGTGACCTGTACGAGCGCCTTTATGCGGGGCGAGGCCGACTCGTTCTCGAGGGCGTCTCGGGGTTCGAGCGTCAGTACGGATTGAGCTGAAGGAGTCCGACCATGATGACGATCGACCATGAGCTCCTCTCCGAAGACGTCCGCGAGATCCGGCTAGGCGGTGAGGCGACGCTCGACCCCGATTCGCTCGATCGCCTGGAGCGAATTCTGGGCGAGCTGGAGAAGGACGCGAACTGCCGCGTGCTGGTGTTGTCCGGCAGCGATCCGTTCTGCCGGGGCATGGACCTCGGCCGAGTCCTCTCGATGGCGGATGGCGAGCTCCAACCTTGCCTGGAGCAGTTCGCGAGGGTGCTGGCTCGCCTGCATCATTTGAAGGCCGTGGTGATCGCGGTCGTCGACGGCGAGGTGGCTGCTGGGGGTGTGGGGCTCGTGGCCGCGGCAGATCATGTGATCGCGACCGAGCGAGCGACCTTCACGTTGCCCGAAGCGGTCCTCGGGCTGGTGCCGGCGATGGTGCTGCCGATGCTCCTCGGGCGGATGGCCTCTCAGAAGGCGCGCTGGCTCGCGGCCTCGGCGTTGCCTTGCTCGGCGCATCGCGCACGGGAGATCGGGCTCGTCGATGTCGTCACGACGCATGATGAGCTGGAGCGGGAGCTGAAGCGCTTGGAGCGGCAGCTCGTCCGCGTCGACCCGGCAGCGAGTCGCCGAATCGCTCGGCTCCTGAGCGGACTGACGTCCCGGTCACTCGAAGAGGCACTGTCGGCGGGGGCATCGTTGACGGCGGAGCGACTTCGGGATCCGAGCGTGCGCCGGTCCATCGCGGCGTTCCTCGAAGGCCGCTCGCCCTGGACCATCGAGTCGGAGGCGGTGTGATGAGCGAGCCGTGCATCACGCTCGAGATCGATCGTGACGGTGTCGCCTTGCTACGCATGCAAGACCCAGCCGGGAAGAACGCCTTCGGCGAGAGCTTCGTCTCGGAGCTGGTCGCGCGACTGGAAGCGCTCTCCGATCCCGCGGTGAAGTGCTGTGTCGTGACGGGCAGTGACGATGTCTTCTCGGCGGGCGGCGACCAGGAAGTCCTGCTCGACCTCGCCGAAGGTCGGCGCTCGCCCTACGACTTGACGCTCACCCGCACGTTGTTGGATGTCCCGGTCCCGACGATCGCCGCGATGAGCGGGCATGCCGTCGGTGGCGGGCTGGTCTTCGGCCTGTGCTGCGACATGGTGATCCTGGCGAAGGAGAAACGCTACGGCTGCAACTTCATGGATCTCGGGTTCACGCCGGGGATGGGCACGACCGGTCTCCTGCAGGTGGCGTGCGGCGAGTACCTCGCCACCGAGATGATGATGAGCGGGCGATTCGTTCGCGGCTCCGAGCTGTCAGGTGGAGTCAATGCGGTGTTGCCTGGACAAGACGTGTTGCCACACGCGCTCGGCATCGCGCGGCGCATCGCCGAGAAGCCGGGCTTCGCGCTCAGGCTATTGAAGCAGACGCTCGTGGCGCCGCGTCGCGTAGCGTTCGAGCGCGCGCGCGTGTCCGAGGCGCTGATGCACGCGGTGTGCTTCGAGAAGCCCGAGACCGCGCAGAGGATTCAAGGCAGCTACTTCCCCGGAATGGAGGATCGGCATGAGTGAGAATCCTGGACGCGTCGTGCTGGTCACCGGCGGGACGAAAGGGCTGGGCCTGGCGATCGGCGAGGCCTTCGGGGGCGAGGGCGATCGGGTGGTCCTGACGCATCGGTGGAGCTCGGCCGACGAGGACGAGATCCGAGGACGGTTTGAAGAGCTCGGGGCAAAGATGTTGATGATCGTGCAGGCGGATGCCGGCGACGACGGCGAGACACGGGAGCTGCTCGAGCTCATTCGCGATCGGTATGGAGTGATCGACGTGTTCGTCCACAACGTGTGCGTCGTGCCGCGCTCGCAGGGCGCGATGGACTATCGCCGCCGCGACCTGCTGCGCAGCATCGACTACAGCGCTTGGCCCTTCATCGGCACGCTGCAAGGGATCGCGTCGGTGTTCGGCCGGTATCCGCGTTATGCCCTGGCGCTCTCGTCAGACGGGGCCGATCGACATTACCCGGGCTACGGCTACGTCGCGCTCGCCAAGTCGGTGCTCGAGACGCTCGCGAAATACTGGGCGACTCATCTCAGGGAGGCCGGGTGCCGCGTGAACGTGATTCGGACGCGGCAGGTGACGACCGACGGCTTCGGCGAGATGTTCGGCGAGCACGGTGCGGCCGTGTCCCGGGCTTTCGCCGAGTACGCGGTCGAGGCGGAGCAGGTCGCCGATGTCGCGTCGAGTCTCTGCAGCGGGCTCTGGGACGCCTTGTCCGGACAGGTGATCACCGTCGATCACGGCTCGGGCTTCGTCGACAACATGATGACGCTCGGCCAGAGGCTCTTCGAGGAGGTGGACCATGCGCGTTGACTTCACGGGCAAGGCGGTGCTGGTCACCGGCGGCACGCAAGGCATCGGTCTCGAGACGGCGCTGGCCTTCGGGCGGCGCGGTGCGAGCACGATCCTGACGCATCGCTGGGGCTCGGCCGACGAGGACGCGATTACCGAGCGCTTTCAAGAGGAGGGGGCGCCAACGCCCGCGATCCTCGAAGCCGATGTCGCTCGAGACGAGGACACGCGGGCGCTCTTCGAGTCGGTGCGACGCTATCACGAGCGCATCGAGGTCTTCGTCAGCAACGTCTCGTTCGCGCCGGTGTGTCACACGCCCAGCGACCTGACGCGCAAGGGCCTCCGCCGCGGGCTCGAGTACAGCGCCTGGCCGTTCGCGTCGTACCTGCAAGCGATCAAAGAGCACTTCGGTGCCTATCCACGCTACGCGATCGGGCTCTCGTCACCCGGTCCCGAGTACTTCCTGCCAGGCTACGACGTCGTCGCCGCCTCCAAGTCTGTCATGGAGACCTTCTGCCGCTACCTCGCCGCCGACCTTCTCGGAGACGACGTCCGAGTGAACGTCCTCCGCGCCTGGTTCTGCGAGACCCGCTCTCTCGAGGCGACGTTCGGCGAGGACTTCGCCGCCTTCTGTCGCCAGTACCACAGCGACGCGTTCTTCCTGGAAGCCGAGGAGATCGCCAGCGCCATCGTCGGCCTCTGCAGCGGCAAGATGGACGCGATCACCGGCCAAGTCATCACCCTCGACCGCGGCCTCGAATTCTCCGACAACGTCGTCCGGCTCTTCCAGCACCGGGAACGGGTCTTCGCGAAGACCGAGAGCGTCGGAGTGGAGCCCGCGACCACGAGGAACGCGCGTTTCGAAGGGAAACGATCCGGCTGAAGCCGGAGAGCCAACCTCCTGAAGTGGGGGGATACGAAAACTCACGACTCCATTGCCGGATCGTGAGGCGCCTCCCGTTTCACTCCCCGAGCAGGTCGATCGGCGATCTGAAGTCACTCCCCTGATGGAGCTCGAGTCATGAGCCAGAGCCTTCACGAGATCACGCGCAGCCAGGTCTTCGACATCGTCCGAGGTCACTTGATCGACACGATCGACGAGCTCGAGGACGTCGAGGTCCAACCGACCGACTCCCTCGAGGATCTCGGTGCGTCCAGCCTCGACATTGTCGAGATCGTCTCGTGCAGCATGCGCGACCTGCGAGTCAAGGTGCCTCGCGCCGAGCTCGGCAAGCTCGAGAACATCGGTCAGCTCGTCGACCTCCTGCACCGCGTCGCGATCGGGTGATCGCGGAAGCGATCCGGGCGCTTACTTGTCGCCCGAAGGCGAATGCTCGGTGCTCTGCCCTTGCACCTTCGCCCAGGCCTCTCGTGTATCAGTGCGAGCGCGCTCCCCTTCGATTTCGAGCGCGCGCCTCAGCACCGGCTCGGCTTCGTCGAAGCGCTCCTGGCCGACCAGGATTCGGCCAAGCATCGCGAGTGACTCACCGATGTCGGGATGATCGGGCGGCAGCAGCTTCTCTCGAATCGTGAGCGCGCGACGCGTCAGCTCCATTGCCTTCTCGGGGCCTCCCTGCGAGCGGTGGTGGTTCGCCGCGTACATCAGGTGCGTGGCGAGCTTGGTGGTCTCGGGACCGCCGCCGGCCTCGGCGAGCCGAACGGCTTCGCCGAAGGCACGGCTCGCCGCTTCGCCATCGCCCGCCGCCGCGGCCCTTCGCGCGCGCAGGTTCGAGAGCGTGGCGGTGAGCGTCCAGTCGTCGATGCCCAGCTCTTTCAGGAGCAAGTCGGTTCGCTCGACGTACGGGGCCGCGCGCTCGAGGTCGCCGCTGTCTGCCCAGAGCAACGCGACGTTGAGCGTGATCAAGGCGATGTTGGGGTGGCCATCCGGGAAGAGTGTCTCGAGGATCTCGAGCGTCCGGAGGAAGCTCGCCTCGGCGGCTTCGGTCTGCCCGAGGCTCTTCTGCAGCACGCCGAGGTTGTTGTACCCCTGCGCCAGGCGAGGATGGCCGGGCGGCAAGGATTTGGACCAGATGTCGAGCGATCGTTCGAGAAGCTCGGCAGCTTGCTCGTACTCGGCCGTCGATTGGTAGACATTGCCGAGCTCGCCCAGCACTTGCGCCAAGTGCTCGTCATTCTCGGAGACCGTCGCGACCCCGATCGTCTCGGCGCGGCTCAGGTGTGAGAGCGCATCCTCGAAGCGATCGGAGCGCCGCTCGGCCGTGCCCAGTCCCAAGAGCGAGATCATGATGTCGAAGCTGTCCTCGGGAAGCTCGCGCTCTCGAATCGACAACGACTCCTCGAAGCAATCGATCGCCTCCCCATTGCGATTGCGCTTCATCAAGAAATCGCCGAGAACGTGCAGGCTGGTGGCGAGCTCGAGCGGACCCACGCGCTCGGTCTCGCGTTGCCTTGCGATGCCCCAGCGAATGAGCGGCTCGGCTTCTTCGAACAGCGCGAGCTGAGAGTAGGCGCGACCGATCGCGACCGCCAGACGCGAGCTCAGCCAAGGCTGCTCTTGCATCTCTTGTTGGACCGTCTCGGCCGCGCGATCCAGGATCGCCCGCGCCGTGATGCTCTCCCCGAGAGCGCGGTTCGGCTCGTTGATCTCGAAGAGCTGGACCAGCCAATCGGAGACTTCCGTGGCCGCGATCGCTTCGCGCTCGGCACGTTTCCTCTGATCGACCGCGATCTCGCGCTGCTCGCGAGAGATCTTCGCCTGAAGAACCGCATCGTCCCGGGCGAGCCTTGCATCATGGGCTTCGCGATCGGCGCGCTTCTTCTCCCGGCTAGCATCCTCGGCGCGCCGTCCCGCCTCGATCGCCAGGGCGGTGGCCACGATCGTGCCCGCCAGCAGGATCACGAAGGCCGCCGTGAGGCCTGCGACCAGCCCGACGTGGCGCCTGGCAAACTTGCGCATTTGATAAAAGGTGCTCGCCGGGCGAGCGAGGATCGGCTCGTCAGCGAGATAGCGCCGGATGTCGGCGGCCAGCGCGGAGGCCGAGGAATAACGCCGAGCGAGATCCTTCGAGAGCGCCGTCAGGAGGATCGTCTCGAGATCACCTCGGAGCACGCGATCGATCGAGCTCGGCGGCGTCACGTCGTCTTCGGCGATCATGCGCAGAGCTTCGGCGAGGATCTTGTCGCCGAGGTCTTGTGGGAGCCGTCCGACGAGGAGCTCGTACAGGATGACGCCGATCGCGTAGACATCGCTGCGTGGATCGACCCGGCCCGGGTCGCCGCTCGCCTGCTCGGGGCTCATGTAGGGAAGCGTGCCGATGATCTGTCCGGTGGCCGTCTCGAGCGTCGCCGTCCGCAGCTCCGGCTCGGTGACGCGCGCCACGCCGAAGTCGAGGATCTTCGGGTGCCCCGAGTCGTCGACGAGGATGTTGCTCGGCTTGAGATCGCGATGGACGACGCCTTTCTCGTGAGCGTGCTGGGCGGCATCGCAGACCTTCGCGACTAGCCCGAGCCGCGCGCGGATGCCGAGCTGACGCAGCTCTGCGAAGTCGGTGATCGCCTCGCCCTCGACGAGCTCCATCGCGAGGTAGGGGAGTGGGCCCTGCGGCGAGTTGGCAGCACCGGCCTGATAGATCTGGGCGATGCCGGGATGACGCAGTCGGCCGAGCAGCTCGCCCTCGTTTTCGAAGCGGCGCAGCAGCGTCTTGTTGAGCCAGCCGGGGCGGATGACCTTGAGAGCGACGATTCGCTCGGGCCGCGCCTGCCGCGCGCGGTACACGATGCCCATGCCGCCTTCGCCCAGGACATCCAGGATCTCGTACTCGTCGATTCGGCTGCCGGCGCCGAGTCGCTCGGTCGGCCCGAGCTGCTCCATCTGGCTCGCCGCGGCGTCGAGGAACCGGGAGCCTTCGTCATGGGCGGTCAGGAGGCTCTCGAGCTCTCTTCGAAGCTCCGCGTCTTGAAGACGGTCGAGCGACACCGCGCGCTCGGAAGCGGGCAGGTCTCGAAGCTCGAGGAAGAGTTGCTTCAGCCGCTGGTAGCGATCGCTCACGTCGCGTCCTCGAGCCGAGCAGCGGCCGTGGTGTCGAGTCGTGCCATGGGTCCCGTCGCACTCATGGGGGAGAGAGGTCGATCCAGTGTCGGGCGCGAGCATTGTGAATCGCTCGATTGGACCTCATCATGGACGCCGGTTCAATTGTCCCCGAGGCGGAGGTGCCCTTTGAGCGAAGACGTCCGTGAGATCCTGGCCGCGATCGAGGCCGGTGACGAGTCCGCGTCTCGCCGTCTGACGCCTCGGCTCTACGAGGAGCTGCGCGAGCTGGCGCAGCGATACATGGGACGCGGCGGCGAGTTGACGATCCAGCCGACGGCCTTGGTGCACGAGGCGTTCTTGAAGTTGGTCGATCACGCGGTGGACGACTTCAACGATCAGACGCACTTCCGGGCGGTCGCCGCGACGGTCATGCGGCAGATCCTGATCGATCATCTCCGGAGTCGCCGAGCGGCCAAGCGCGGCGGCGGTTGGGAGCGGGTCACGTTGAGCGAGCTGTCCGGAGCCAGCCAGGACTTCGACCTCGAGGCGCTCGATGAAGCACTGACGGACCTCGCCGAGATGGACGAGCGCGCGGCGAAAGTCGTCGAGCTGAAGTTCTTCGGCGGCCTGACCGAGCCGGCCATCGCAATCGCCCTGCAAGTCTCCGAGCGCACCGTCCGCAACGACTGGAGCATGGCCCGCGCCTGGCTCCGCCAGCGACTCGGTGATTGATCACCAGAGCCCGCGCGACCGAAACGGGAATCGGCTCCTGAGCTGAAACCGGCTCAGCGGGAATCCCTGTATCCCCCGACTTCAGTCGGGTTGGTTCCCCGGCTTCAGCCGGGAGGTGGCCTGAAGCGGCCAGTCTCACCACAGTCTGCTCCGGCGGTCCGCTGCCGGGGTCGGGGCTGGACTGAAACCGGAGCCCGCACAACCAAACCAAAGCCCGCGCGACCGAAACGGGGAGCGGCTCCTGAGCTGAAACCGGCCGCATTCGGACCGCCGGCTTCAGCCGGTCTCCGTGTCCTCTATCCGGGCACCTCGGAGAGGCCCAGACCTCAGATCCGAAGCTCCGTGGCCCGCACCTGCCGTCGTCCGACGCGCCCCGGCCCAAGCTCGCTCGGGAGAGCCCTCTCCAAGAGACTCGGTCACCGGCTCGCTCGGTTTGGGCACTCCTTTGATGTCCGGCTCAGCGGCGTCCGGGGTGACCGATCAGGTTCATGAACTCGGCCCTCGTGTCGGCGCAGGTGCGGAACAGGCCGAGGATCGAGGATGTCACCGCGACGGAGTTCTGCTTCTCGACGCCGCGCATCTGCATGCAAAGGTGCTGGCCCTCGATGACGACCGCGACGCCGCGGGGCTTGAGGTGCTGTTCGAGTGTCTTGGCGATCTGCCGCGTCAGGCGCTCTTGAACTTGGAGGCGCCGGGCGAACACCTCGACGATGCGCGCCATCTTGCTCAAGCCCAGGATCTTCTTGTTGGGGATGTAGGCCACGTGCGCCTTGCCGAAGAACGGCAGGAGGTGATGCTCGCAGAGGCTGAAGAAGTCGATGTCCTTCACCAGGACCATCTCCTCGCAGTCCTCTTCGAAGATCGCGCCGTTGATGATCTCGGCGGGGTCTTCGCGGTACCCCTTCGTGAGGAACATCATCGCCTTGGCCACCCGGAGCGGCGTCTTGATCAAGCCGTCCCGGCTCGCGTCTTCACCGATGCCCCCCAGCATGGTCGAAACGGCATCCATCAGGCCGAGTCGATTGCCCTCGGTCGTCTCGTAGGGCTCGAGAGGGGGCAATTCGAACGGCCAATCCGTGTGATCGGAATCGGCGTCGGAGGATCGGCGTTCGGTGTCGCTCATCAAGAACGATCTCCATAGCAATCGACGTAGAGATCCGGATCCTCGTAGAGCCGGATGCGATGAAGGCGGCAATGTTCTGGGAGCTCGAGCTCGAGCAGCTTCCACATCCGAGCGGCGAGGTTCTCGGTCGTCGGGACACAGGTGTCGAAGCCTTCGACCTCGTGATTGATGTGCCGATGATCGAAGCGGGTCACGATCTCGCGCTGGAGCAACTGGTCGAGGTCGACCAAGTTCATCACCATGCCCGTCACCGGATCCACCGGACCGACCACGGTCACCTCGAGCTCGTAGTTGTGCCCGTGACCATAGCGGTTGTTACACGCCCCGAAGATCCGGCGGTTCTCCTCGTCGGAAAGCTCCGGATGGTGATACCGATGCGCGGCCGAGAATCGAAGGCGACGCGTCAGATAGGTCGGTCGGGTTTCGGACGGGCTCAAGTCACACGAGTCCCAGCTCAGGCAGGCGGTCCCCTCGGACTGAACGTTCAGGAGCTTTCCGCCAGATCGGATCGGGGCCGAACATAAAACAAGACCACGCGACTCGCCAGCCAGCGACCCGGAACCGGCTTCTCCTTCGACGGGACTCGGTCCTGCGATTCAAGGACAACCAGGGATCATAGGTCGGCGCCCTCACGTCTCGCGCTCGCGCTCCCCGCGACGATAAGGACGTCCGAGCATCGACGGCGCGGCACCGGGCCGACCGCCGCTCCAGGCGAGGGCCACGAGGCTGGCGAGGTATGGCAAGGCGAGGAGCGCCTGATGGGGGAGCCCTTCGAGACCGAGCGCCTGCAGGCGGAACTGCGCGGCGTTCGCAGCTCCGAAGAACAGGGCCACGGCGGCGATCCAGCCCGGATGCCAACGACCGAAGATGACGACCGCCAATGCGATGAACCCTCGGCCGGCCGTCATGTTCTCCGCGAAGCTGCTCGCGTCGCCGAGGGTGAGCGTCGCACCGGCGAGTCCGGCGAGTGCGCCGCCGATCAGCACCGCCCCGAAGCGCACCCGCGAGACCGAGATCCCGGCCGCATCGAGGGCTAGCGGGTTCTCGCCGGCGGCTCGGATCCAGAGCCCGAGTCGGCTTCGAAAGAGAACGATCACGGCAATGGGAACGGTGAGTGCCGCGAGGTACACGAGCAGGCTCTGGTCGAAGGCGCGTCCGATCAAGGGGAGATCGACCAGCCCGGGGATCGCGAGAGGCGGGAATGTCGGGACCGACAGGAGGCGACCGGTGTCCAGGAAGAGGGCTCGATGCAAGGTTCCGGTGAGGCCGAGGGCCGCCAGGTTGAGGGCCATGCCGGCAACGATCTGGTCCCTCCGACCGACGACGGTCATCGCCGCGAACGCCGACGAGAAGAAGAGCCCGGAGACGATGGCGAGGAGCACGCCGGCGGCGAGCGCCGCTTCTGCTGGCCAACCGGCGGCGATGAACTGGTCGGTGGCGACGACTCCCGAGAAGGCCGAGGTCAGCATCAAGCCCTCGATCCCGATGTTGAGCACGCCCGAGCGTTGCACGAACATCTCGCCCAGCGCCGCGAAGAGGAGCGGTGTGCCGAGTCGGATGGACGCGGCGAGCGAGTCTTCGGCGAAGGTCAAAGCGCTCATGCTCGGACCTCCTTCGAGCGATCGGCGCGCATCCAGAGGACGGTGATCAAGATCAAGCCTTCGGCGAGATAGGTGAGCGAGGCCGGGACCCCCGCCGAGCGCTGCATGCGACCGGCACCCGACTCGAGCGCGCCGAAGAGGAAGGCCGCCGCCAGGATGGCGCTCGGGCGGAGCCGTCCGAGCAGGGCGACCGCGATCGCGCTGTAGCCGTAGCCCGGCGAAAAGCCCTCGAAGAGTCGCCCCGTCACACCGAGCACCTCGATGCTTCCTCCCAGTCCGGCGCACGCTCCCGCGGCGAACATCAGGCCGATGACGAGCGGCTTGGCTCGCTGCCCGGCGGTGATCGCCGCGTCCGGGCTCAGGCCGAACATCCGCAGGCGGAAGCCGAGCGTCGACGAGAAGAGCACCACCTCGAGGAGCACCGTCACGATCAAGGCGATCGCCAACCCGAGGTGCACTCGCCCGTCCCCGATCCGCGGCAGGAGCACGTCGAGGACGTCGCTCTGTGGGTAGGCACCGCTCGTCTCCTTCAGCGGGCCGTGCACCGCCCAGGACACGGTTTGGAGCAAGACGAAGTTCAGCATCAGCGTCGAGACGACCTCGGGCACTCCGCGCCAGGCCCGGAGCCCGCCCGCCAGACCGCCGACCAGGCCTCCCGCCAAAGCGCCTGCGGCGAGGCACAGCGGCAGCAGGATCCAAAGAGGCATGTCGGGTAGCCGAGTTCCCGCGGCGGTGGCCGCCAGCGCGCCGGCGAGGAGCTGACCTTCTGCGCCGATGTTCCACAGGCCCGCTCGAAAGCACAGGGCGACAGCCATTCCGCAGAAGAGGAGTGGGACTGTACGCAGGAGCGTGCCTTCGAAGGCGTATGGGCTGCCGAAGGCGCCTTCGAGCAGCGCTCGCGCGGCGGCGATCGAGGAGTAACCCGTCGCCTCGAGCAGGGCGCCCAAGACGGCGAGGGGCAAGCCAGCGAGTGCGGCCGCTCGGAAGTGGCGAGCGTCGAGCTTCATGACTTCACACCTTCATCGGGGACCTCAGCGCCTCCCAGGGCATGGCCGAGGAGCGTGCGCTCGCCCGGACCTCGCGGGATCCCCCGCCAGCGCCCTTCCGAGAGCACCGCGATCCGATCCGACAGCTTCAGGATCTCGTCGAGGTCCGTGGAGACGAGCAGGATGGCGCAGCCCTCTCGGCGACGCCGGGCGAGCTGCTCGTGGATGAAGGCGGCACCGGCGACATCGACGCCGCGTGTCGGGCTGTGGGCCAAGAGGATGCGCGGCTCGCGAAGGAGCTCCCGCGCGAGGACGACCTTCTGCTGGTTGCCTCCCGAGAGGCTGCTCACGGGTGAGGCGGCATCACCGCGCACGCGAAATCGGGACAGCAGGGGACGGGCGTGCTCGATCAGTCGGCGCCGGGAGAGCGTCCCCGGGATCCATCGCAAGAGTCTCGGCCGGAGATCGGTCAGGCCCTTCGGAACCCCGCGCAGGAAGAGATTCTCCGCCGCGGTCATCCCGAGCACCAATCCTCGCCGGTGCCGATCACCCGGAATCGCCCCCACGCCGGCGCGGGCTCTTTGATTCACGTCCCAAGCGCGTGCGTCCTGCCCTTCGATCTCGAGCGTCTCGGCCGTCCGTGTCCGCTCACCACTCAACGCTTCGAAGAGCTCGTCCTGACCGTTGCCGTCGATCCCCGCCACGCCGAGGATCTCACCGCCCCGAAGGTCGAGTGTGGGCACGTGGAGCTCACGGCCGCGCTCGCGCGCGACCCGCAGATCCCGTACACAGAGCCGCACCGACGAAGGCTCGTGCTCGTCGCGAGCGAGCGGCGGCGGAAGATCCTCGCCGACCATCAGGCGGGCCAGCTCGGAGGCGTCGGTGTCGGCGGGTGAGCGCTCACCGACGAGCTCGCCTTGGCGAAGGATGGCGATCCGGTCGGCGAGCTGGAGGACCTCGGAAAGCTTGTGGCTGATGAAGACGATGGCCGTCCCCGAGCTCCGGAGGTCGCGGAGCACCCGGGCGAGCTCGCCGAACTCGGCCGGGGTGAGTGCGGCCGTCGGCTCGTCGAGGATGAGCAGCCGGCTGCTCTGACCGAGCGCCTTGAGGATCTCCAGCCGCTGCCGATCTCCGACGGCGAGGTCGCGGACCAGCCGATGGCTCGAGATCGGGAGACCGTACTCGTCGGCGTCGCGCGAGAGGCGCTCCTCGATTCGCTCCTTGCGATAAAGGCGGGGTGCGGCGCGAAGGAAGAGCTCGTAGTTCTCGGCGGCCGTCAAGGCGGGAGCGAGCGCGAAATGCTGGGACACGAGGCCGATCCCGAG
The DNA here is from genome assembly GCA_040219065.1 of Planctomycetota bacterium. Taxonomy (GTDB): domain Bacteria; phylum Planctomycetota; class OFTM77; order OFTM77; family OFTM77; genus OFTM77. Next base: position 41,717 of record JAVJTD010000261.1, on the reverse strand, counting down.
AGCGGCGGCGCGGCGGGGCGAGTCGATCGTCTGCTCGCGATCCTCGATCAGGATCCGGCCAGCCGTCGGCGTGTCGAGACCGGCCACGATGTGCATGAGCGTCGACTTGCCGGCTCCGTTCTCCCCGAGGAGCGCGACGATCTCCCCGGCTCGGACGGATAGCGAGACCGAGCGGAGGGCTCGGACCGGGCCAAAGTCGCGGGAGACGTTCTCGAATCGCAGGAGCACGGTCTCAGCTCACCGACTCGCCCTTTCAGAAGCCCGAGGGAACCTTCACCTCGCCACTCAGGATCCGCTTCCGGAGATCCTCGAAGTCTGAGCGTAACTGGGGCGAGATCTCGCCCTCGAGAGCCGGGTTGAACGCGACGGAGACGATCCCTCCGGTGAGATCGAGCTCCCTCGGCTCCGGCTTGAACTGTCCATCTCGGACGTCGCGAGCGACCTGGAGCAGCGCTTCGGGGATGCCGAGAACGGCGCTGGCGAGGATCACCTTCGGAGCGACGTCGGTCTGGTCGACATTGGAGCCGAAGGCGCGGGCCCCCTGGCCATGCTCCTGAACGGCCTTGAAGACGCCCAGTCCGGCCTGGTTGGCGTTCTGGAAGATGATGTCGCAGCCGCTCTCGAGCAAGGCCAAGGTCGACTCGCGCGCGGAGCTGATGTCGTCGAAGCTCCCGACGTAGCTCGTGGTGACGCGAATGTCCTCTCGCGCGGCCTTCGCACCGGCGGCGTAGGCTTTGAAGGAGCTTTCAATTGAGGGAATGCTCAAGCCACCGACGGCCGCGATCTGTCCGGACTTCGATAGGCGTGCCCCGAGGTAGCCGAGCAAGTAAGTCGCCTCTTCGATGCGAAATCGGATGGGGGCGAAGTTCGGTCCCGACTGGTCTCCCGATGTCGAGATGAAGATCGTATCCGGGTACTTCTTGCAGATCTCGAGCGCGTGTGCCTGGAACTCATAGCCGTGGCCGAAGACCAGCTCGTAGCCTTCCTCAGCGAAGTCCACGAAGGCTTCCTTCTGCCGCTGGGAATCGGCCGCCACCTGATGAGCGATTCGAGCCTCCAGCTCGCTGCCGATCAGGATGAGCCCGTCGTGCGCACCGGCATTCCAACCGCGATCGTCGCTCGTACCCGGCGTCACCAGGGCCACCGAGAACCGATCGTCCGTCTCCTTCTGGCAGCTCGCCATGCACAGCAGAATCAACAGCACCACGGTGGCGGAAAGGCCCCTTGGTCTCATTCGCGTCGCGTCCTCTTCGAGGGGTCAGGGACCGGCCAAGGACAGTCCGCCGTCGACGACGAACACGCTGCCCGTGGTCCAGGAGGATTCGTCCGAGCACAAGTGAACGGCCGCGCCGGCGATGTCGTCGGGGCGACCGATGCGCCCGAGCGGGTGATGGGTCGCCATCTGAGCGTACATCTCCGCGACGGCGTCCGAGGGCATCACCGTGCCGTGGATCGGCGTCTCGACGATGGCCGGGCTGATCGCGTTGACTCGGATCCCCTCGCCGCCGTGATCCAGGGCGAGGCAGCGAGTCATCATGTCGAGCGCCGCCTTGGAGATGCTGTAGGCGAGGGAGCTGGGGACGGGCCGCAGCGCGAGCGTCGAGCTGATGTTCAAGATGGCTCCGCCGCCGGCCTCGCGCATCGGACCCAAGGCGAGCTTCGAGAGCCAGAGCGGCCCGGTCAGGTTGATGCGGAGCATTGTCTCGAAGTCTTCGAGGGTCAGCTCGTCCGCGCCACCGCCCCGGAAGATCCCGGCGCTGTTCACCAGGATGTCGAGACCCGAGAGAGCGCTGACCGTCTCACGGACGGCAGCCTCGCATTGACTCGGATCCGAGACGTCGCAGACGATCGCCTGGACCGTCCGATCCTTGGGCAGCCGCGAGCGGATCGTCTTGAGCTTGGCCTCCGTCCGACCGAGCAGGGCGACGTGCGCTCCTTCATTGGCGAATCGCTCGGCGATGGCGGCACCGATGCCGGAGCCGGCACCGGTGATCAAGGCGCGCTTGTTCTCGAGTCTCATGAAGTCGTCCTGGCCCGTCGTCAGGAGCAAACCGGCGCCCGCAGCCCGGTCGCCGACGAGGGCGCCAGCCTAGTACAGGGCCATGAGGCCGCCAAGCGAATAAGTCGTCGGGGCGAGGCCACTGAGGCGCGAGGGGCGACCGGACGGACCGCAGCGTCGAGCTCGCATGGTTGGGGTTGCGACGAGCTCCCGTGCGGTGTCCGGAGCCTTGGCCTCTGGGAGGGGATCAGCAGGGAATGGCGGTCTCCTCGCGGCCGCGGCTCTTGCTGAGGCTAGGGTCTCGACTCGGGGAGGGAATCGTGAACAGGAAGCGGCTGCCGCGATCCGGCTCGCTCTCGACCCAGATCCTGCCGCCGTGGCGGTGGACGATCTCGCGGCAGATCGGCAGGCCCAGGCCAGTTCCTCGGCGGAGACCCGGGTGCCGGACCTGCTGGAACCGGCCGAAGATCCGCTCCTGGTCCGCGGAGGCGATTCCCGGGCCGTCGTCTTCGACCGCCACGGTGATCATCGCGCCTTCGTCGACCTTCGCGAACACTCGGATGCGTGCGTTCGGCTGCGAGAACTTCAGGGCATTCGACAGCAGATTCACCAGGACTTGCATGAGCTTGTCCCGATCGCCGCGGACCTGGGAGACCTCAGGAGCGAACTCGATGTCGATCCCGACGGTGCGCTCATGGGCCAAGGCCCGCACCGACGACGTCGCCGCTCGAATCAGCTCACGCGCATCGACGTCCACCATCTCGAACGCATCTCGCCGGGACTGGATCTTCGCCAGATCGAGCAGATCATCGAGGATCCGGGTCAATCGCTCGCTCTCCTCCCGGATGATGCCCAGGAACTCTTCGCGATTCTCGCGGTCGTCCGGATGGGCGAGGAGGATCTCGGTGAATGAGCGGATCGAGGTGAGGGGCGTCCTGAGCTCGTGGGACACTTCGGAGACGAACTGGTCCTTTTCTCGCTCTTGGGTTCGCAGTTCACGGATGGCGGCCTCGAGCTCGACGAGGCGGTCGCGTACACCGGCCATGGGATCTCGAGAAGTCCACCAGGCGGGTGGTCCGGCGGGACCATCCACGTGGGCGAGACTCCACAAGCTCTTGTGCAGTTTATGGTAACGAGCCAGGCTCGTTACGGTCATGAGGAGCAGACAGATGGTGGCTCCAACCCAGATCATCGGAGGGGGGGCTCCTTTCGGGCGGCCGTCGGTCGGCAATGTCGGATGAGTGCGCGGCTTTTCTGCGAAGCGATCTTGGCGACCTTGGTCGGATTGGCCTGAGGCCGGGAAAGCTCAAGGAGATCATCGGCCAGGAGCGCCCGGTCCTTGAAGGCGGGCTCCATCCGCGCGGCCATTGTGACTCTTTGAAAAGGAACGGCTTAGGCGGACTGCTTCGTTGGGGGTGGAAGGGGGTCGGGGAGGGCATCGGCGAGGAGGGGGAGTGCTGGGAGGAGCGGCGAGGATGGAGAGGATCCAGTCGAATATCGACGAGGTGGTGAGGGAGCGGGGTGCGTCTAAAGGGGGTGGACGAGCAGTGAAGGCCCAGCTCCCGGGCCGCTCGTGAGGGGTTGGAGCTAAGTCGTTTTGAGATGGATCCTCGCGAGCCGCCCCACGCGGGGCCCGGTGTTGAATCCTACGGGCCTCGACGTTAAACTTTGACCTTCACGTAAAGGTTAGATATCGGAGCGACATCGTGACGAAACCTCGGCACCTCACCATCGGACAGCTCGCCAAACGCACGTGCTCGACGACGCGTACCATCCGCTTCTACGAGCAGTTGGGGCTGATTCAGGCGGCCGAGAGGAGCTCCGGCGGATTTCGACTCTTCGAAGAATCGACCATTGCGGACGTTCAGTGCATCCAAGATCTAAAACTCGCCGGACTGAGCTTGGAAGACGTCGCTCTTCTTCGTAAACCGACGGACTGGGACCGAGTCACTCCCGAGCGATCCGCGACACTCGACAAGGCGTTCGCGAATCAACAGGAGGCGATTCGGGACCGGATTCGACGGCTCGAAGAGCTGCTCCAGTCGCTGGAGAAAGCTCGCCAGAAGATCCGGGGCTGCCAGGAATGCTCGAAGCAAACCGATCGTTCCGGCTGCCTCGACTGCCTCGGCGGTAAAGATGACGACTTGCCTCGAGTCCTGGGGACGATTCTTCGTTGATGCGAGGGTCGGATTGAAGGCGGTTTCTGGTCCCACGACCAAAGTGAATGGATCGAAGAACATGACACTCAAGAATCAGATGTTGCAGCTCTTCGAGCGCGCCCACGAGCAAGATCTCGTCTTGGGTCAGCAGATCGACGAGCTGATCGCGGCCTACCCCAGCCGGACGGTCGCCATACAGAACAAGCTCGTCTCCGAGCTCAATCGCCTCGAGCTTCCTGTGTTGCACGAGCGCCTCTCCGAGACGAGATTCGAAGAGACCGAGACCGACGAGATCGATCCAGAGCTCCAGCGAGTCGATCCCGGTGTCGATGTACTCGCCGTGGACGACCTGGTCCAGCTCACCCGCGAAGACGAGCAGCTCCTCTTCAAGCGATTCGAGGTCGCTCGGAACCTCCTCCTCACCGCCCACGACGAAGCGTTTCCTCGCGACAAGGCCAAGGGGATCGAGGTCGTCGACGACATCCTCACCAAGAGTCGGCCGGGCCGACGTGGCAAGGTGGGGCAGGTCAAGTTCGCCCTCTTCCGGCTGCGTGTGCGTGAGTTCAGCGCCCTGCGCGAAGATATCGTCCAGTGTTACCTGTTCCTGGTCGCCCGAATCGGGCGCCGGTACAGCCACTTCGGCATGCCGCTCGACGACCTGGTCCAGGAAGGCAACATCGGCCTGCTCCGCGCCGTGAACAAGTTCGACTGGCGACGAAACTGCCGCTTCGGGACCTACGCCACCTGGTGGATCCAGGACGGTATCAAGCGCTCGCTGTCGAACAACCTCCGCACCGTTCGCGTGCCGATCTATCTCCAGCAGCGCCTGCGGCGCTTGATGCGCAGCGGTGAGATCGGCCCGAACGACGAGGTGAAGGACGACAACACCGCCGGCCTCTCGCCGACCGAGGTGCGTCGCGTGCTGCGGCTGAGCTCGGGAACGGTGAGCCTCGAGCGCTCGGTCGATCCCGATGAGCGCGGCAGCTTGCGCGAGCGTCTCGAAGACGAGAAGACGCCCGCTCCCGCCGAGATCATCGAAGAGACCAGCTTGAGGCGGAGCATCCGCCAGGTGCTCTCCAGCCTACCCGAGCGAGAGCGCGAGGTCCTCAAGCTCCGATTCGGCATCGGCTGCGATCGCACCCACACCCTCGAAGAGATCGGCACGCGCTTCGACGTCTCGCGCGAGCGCATTCGTCAGCTCCAGATGAGCGCTCTCTCCAAGCTCAAGCTCTCCGACCAGAGCCACGAGCTCGCCGCTTATCTCTGATCCATCGACCGCAGAGTCAGACGCCCGGGCGGCTCGCCGCCCGGGCCGAAACGTGGCGAGATGAATCCAAGCGCGACTCCCGGACCTCTTGAGATTCGTGAGTTGGGTTGACGAATCGTCCCGGGGAATGACTTCGTCTTCGGCTCGCTGGTTCAAGGGCGAGTCTTGAACGACCAGGCCGTGCCGATGCGAGAGCTCGGGGGACAGGTCGACTCCGACCACTTCCAAGGCGGCGCCGAGCTCGTCCCTCGCTGAGCTGGCCTGAGCCTCGAAGTCGAATGGGGAGCTGTCTTCAATTGCTGATGCGGCACCCTCTCTGGTCGGCATGGAGGTCAGCCGGTGGAGAAGGAGTCCCTCACTCTTTCCGTGTCGGACGAACGAATACCGTCCCTGAACATCGAGCAATGGGGCGTCCTCGAGCTGCCGGGCGAGCCGGCGCGGTAGCGAGCTTCAATCACTCAATGCTTGCTTCGAAGGAGAGAAGTTCTAGAATGTCCCTCGAAACAAGCCCTTCACGCCTGGACAATTCTCGCGACGCTCTGCTCCCTCGACCCAGGTGCCCTTTCTTCCGAGAGAAACCATGTGGGATTGGTTCGAGCGAGCGTTTGCCACCGACGCCTTTCCTCCGAGGTGGAGCTGTGGATCTTGGCCCGCGTGGCTCGGTTGGCTGCACATCATCTCGGACTTGCTGACGTTCGCGGCTTACACAGCCATTCCGTTCGTCTTGGCTTCGTTTCTGTGGCGTCGGCGCGATCTGCCGTTTCCACGCGTTCTGGCTTTGTTCGCGACCTTCATCTTCGCCTGCGGCACCGTGCATCTGCTCGAGGCGATGATCTTCTGGTGGCCAGTCTACCCTGCCTCGGGTGTGGCCAAGGCGGTCACGGCGACCGTCTCGCTGGCAACCGTCATCGCGCTCGTTCCGACGATGCGGCACGCGATGCGGCTGCCGGTCTTCCAGGAAGTCACAGCGCGACTGGTGGCGATCGTTTCTGCTTCAGGCGATGCGATCATCGCCAAGGATCGGGAAGGCAACGTCACGCACTGGAACGCGGCTGCGACGCGCATGTTCGGCTACAGTGCCGACGAAATGTGCGGTCAGCCTTTCTTGCGAGTCGTCCCAGATGATCGTCAGGCGGAGATGGCCGTCGCCGACCGGTGTGCCTCCGCCGGGCAGACGGTGGAGCCATTCGAGACGGAGCATCTGAGCCGGGACGGTCGTCGAATTCCCGTTTCACTCAGCCTTTCGCCACTGCGAGACCGTAAACGGCGCGTGGTGGGCATCTCGGGCATCTCGCGCGACATCAGTGAGCAGAAGATGTACGAGGCGCAGTTGGAGGCAGCCGCGGTGCGGCTGGAACGCGCCAATCTCAAGCTGCGGGAGTTGGCCGATCGAGACCCGTTGACGGCGCTACTCAACAGGCGAGGCTTCGAAGTCGTGCTCGCCGTCGAGGCCGCTCGCCTTCGTCGTCACGGCTCCAGCGCTGCGGTCATCCTGATCGACATCGACGACTTCAAAGCCGTCAACGAGCAGTTCGGGCATAACGTCGGAGATCAAGTGCTCCGCACGGTCGCGGCCCGGATCGAGGATGCGGTGCGGGAATCGGACCGCGTCGCGCGCATCGGCGGCGATGAGTTCCTGGTGCTCGCCGTTGAGACGCGCGTGTCCGAGGCGATGCAGCAAGCAGAACGACTTCGGCTTGCCGTCGCGAGTGAGCCTGTCGAGACCTCGGCCGGCCCCGTGAGCGTGCAGATCAGTTGCGGTGTCGAGTCCGTCGATCCCGATCGACCGGAGCTCGACGCCATCGTTGCCGATTCGAGCCAAGCGCTCGGGCAGGCCAAGCGCTCGGGTAAGAACGTCGTCAGTTCGTCGCACCGCCCTGCGGCTGTCGGTGTGACCACCCGGGAGCAACTGCACGCGGTCATGCAGCCGATCGTGGCGCTGTGCGATGGCGAGACGGTAGGCTGGGAGCTCCTCATCCGCGGACCGAAAGGGCCGCTGGAGTCCCCGAACCGTCTCTTTCAGTTTCATCGCGAGCTCAACTTGCTGACAGCGATGGATCTCGCCTGCCTGGACTGCTGTTTGAGCGGCATGTCACAGGTTGCAGGGGAGCGAACCGTGCACGTGAATGTGTTCCCATCGACGCTCCTCGAAGTCGACCTGGACCTTCTCGCCGAACGATTGCAGCGCGTCGACGATCCTCGGCGGCTCTGCTTGGAGATCAACGAGCAGATGGTGGTCGGCGACCCCCAGCAGCTCGTCGATCGAGTGCACCGTTTGCGTTCACGAGTCGGCTGCCTCATCGCCATCGACGATGTCGGCTACGGCCGGAGCTCGCTCGAAGCTCTGATCTTGCTCGAAGCGGACACCGTCAAGATCGACCGGAGGTTCGTGCATGAGGTGGCCGAGGAGCGCGGTGCGCGCCGGCGTCTCGAACGGCTCGTCCAGACGGCCCGGGCGCTCGATGCCAGAGTCATCGCCGAAGGCGTCGAGCGGGCACCCGATCGAGATGTGCTGCGTGACATCGGCGTCGAGTTCGCCCAGGGCTACCTGTTCGGCCGACCGACGGCTCTGAACGGCAGGATGACAGGCTAGCGGCACTCGCCGCGATCGCTTCCAGCGGGGCCGAGCTGACCGAGGACGGAATCCCTGTCCGGAGTCATGGAGCTCCCAGCTCGAGGCGATCCTCGTAGCCGAGTGACTCTGTGGTGTGCCGGGGCGACGGGCAACTGCATCTCGCTTCACTCGGAAACGATCGGTCTGAAGACCTGGATCCACCCGCGGTCGACTCCGAGGGAATCGGAGAAATTGGTCAGGCGGATGCAGAGTGTCTCGCTCACATCCTGGCCGCGGCTGATGAGCAAGATCCCGGAGCGCGTACGAAGGTCCTGGGCGAGGATCATCCCAGGCACCAAGTCTTTGGCGAGCACCTGTGCGGGCTCGTACCATACGGTCTCTTCCTCGAGCCGGCCCATCGCGTCCACGACCTCGGGGCGAAACTCGTCGCTCGCGCCCTTCAACTCCTCCAGGATGCTGGCCCTCTCTCTGCCGAAGGCCTTGAAGGTCTCGTAGCTGTTGACCGCCTTGAGGATGCTCGCTCCCCAAAGGATGCTCGGGGAGAGGGGCGGTTGCGTTTCAGAGAGATCCTTCCAGCTCGAATCCTGGAGCGCGACGATTTGAGACGCTTCTTCGAGGCGAGGTATCCGCCGGAGCAGGTTCGCGCCCACTTCCGTCCGCTGGCTGAACTGCTCTCGTTCGACTGCATCGAGTGGCCGCCCGTGGTACGCCTTCTCGGTGAGGCTCTCCGGTAGTGTGACCGAGCCGATCTGAGAGAGGTTGGCGGCGACATCCAGGCTCCAGCTCGACTCCAGACCGAGCTCGGCCGCGACTCTCTGAACCCGCGTTTGAAGCGCTTTTGAGCGTCCCAGCGCGGACGGACTCACCAGAGCCAAGACCTCGGCGAGCACCTCGACGGCGCCAGCCACCGTCTTTTCGAGCAAGTCTCGTTCGGAGCGCTGGAGCTGGTACTGCCGAAGGCCCGCTGAAATGGCCCGCGTCAGCTCGGGGATGCTGCATGGCTTCAACAGGAACCGGAAGAGGTTCCCCTGATTCACCGCGGCGATCGTGGTGTTCTGGTCCGCCTGGCCCGTCAGGATCAGCCTCACCGTCATCGGGCAGAGCTTTTGGACCTCGGCGAGAAACTCGACCCCGTTCATCCCAGGCATGCGCATGTCCGAGACGACCACGGCGAACTCGTCCGCCTGATCGAGAAGACGAAGGCCTTCTTGTGGTCCCTCCGCGGTGACGATGCTGAAGTGCTTTCGCAGGTTCCTCTCGCAGGACGCGAGAAGCCTCGGGTCGTCGTCGACGAACAGGATCTTATCACTCATCCCTGACTCTCCCGTGCCTGTGCCGCACGCCGCCATCTCTCCCAGTCTGCAACGAGCCCGATCTGTTCGAAGTACTGTTCGTCAAGCTCTGGTTGGGCACGATGCGCTCCGGCAAGGTGTTTCGCAATGTAGAGTCCTGTCAAGACAGAACCTTGTGTCGCACGAGAGGCGCTCGGGTCGTTCTGGAAGGCGACCGCCTCCACGATGGAGTGCGGCAGGCCCCAGATGCCGAGCAGGTAGGCGCCAATGTGGGCGACCGTGTCCGGGTCTTCGACCACAGCAGGCTCCAGATGCAAAGTAGCGATGCGGCCGACCAGGTGCAGCAGTCCCGCCGAGAGTCCTTCCTCGGCGACCTTCTTGGGAAAGCCGAGAATCTCGAGCGCGAAGAGGCTCAGCCCGGCGACCCGGCTGCTCACGCTCCAGAGTGCTTCGGCCTGAAGCAGATCCAACTGACCGTCGGCCGGCTTGAAGACTTCCAGCCCCAGGACCAGAGTGCGGATCGTCGAGAGCCCGAGGTGCATCACCGCTTGACGGACGTCAGCCACCGGAACCCGCCGCCTGAAGAAGGCCGAGTTGGCAAGCTGCAGCACCTTGGCCGCCATGGCGGGGTCGGAGCGGATGATCGCGGCCACCCGATTCGTGCACGGCTCCTCGCGCTCGAACTCTCGGCAGATCTCTCGGTACATGGCTGGAGAGCTCGGGAGCTTCTCGAGAGAGGCCGTCAACGCCTCGAGCTCGGGATCAGAAAGGAGCTCACGCAGCGTGAAGGTCCGCTCGAGGAGATCCTCCACTTCCTGCCGGGAGCATGGCTTCGACAGGTACTGATGCGCCACGGTCACACACCGCCGAACCAGGGAGTCCTCCGCATTTCCCGAGAGAGCGATCCTCGTCGTTGCGGGATGACGCTCACGGACCTTCGCCAGTAGTTCCGGACCATCGAGGCCCGGCATCCGCATGTCGGACACGATGATGTCCGTCTGCTTCGCCGCCATCATCGAAAGGGCTTCAGCACCAGTCCCCGCGAACATCAGATCCCACTCCGCTCGGCGACGATGCAGCATGCGCTCGAGTCCCCGTAAGACCGTTGGCTCGTCGTCGACGAACAGCACGCGACCCCGAAAGAGATCTCCTCCTTCCATCATTCGGCCTCCTCCGAGAGCGGAAGTCCAACCCGGAACAGCGCCCCGCCGCTCGACGCCTGGAAGTACTCGAGGGTGCCCGAGTGCTTGTCGACGACCACCGAGCGGGCAATGGCCAGCCCTTGGCCCGTCCCCTTACCGACTTGCTTCGTCGTGAAGAACGGATCGAAGATGCGCTTCTGAATCTCCTCGGGAATGCCGGGTCCGTTATCTTCGAACTCGACGTACACCGCCGAACCCTGGTGGAAGGTCCGAATGTGCAGCTCGCCCTTCTCTCGTCCGATGCGCAGGTTTTGCTCGTCGATGGCGTGGGCCCCGTTGACGATCAGGTTGAGAAATACCTGATTCAACTCGTCGGGAAGTACACGAGGCAGAGCCAGATCTGGCAGCAAGTGTAGCGTGACTTCCGCTACGTACTTCCACTCGTTCCGAGCCACCGAGAGCGTGGTCTGGATCGCCGCGTTGATGTCGGTCTCGACTTTCTCACCCGTTCCGGGATGAGAGAATTCTTTCATTGCACCCACGATCGATGTGATCCGCTCGAGGCCGTGTCGAGCGTCGTCCAGGGCGAGGCAGACGTCGTTGGAGCAGATCGACTTCTCGAGCAGGGCAAGGATCTCCTCTGCTGCTGCGTGCTCCGGGGAGGCGGCCAGCAGCTCTGTCAGTGCCCGGAGCTTTGAGACAGCTTCTTTGCTGTCGGCGATGGCATCGGAGAGAAAGTACAGGTTGTCACTGACGAACTGGGTCGGGGTGTTGATCTCATGCGCGATACCAGCCGCTAACTGACCGATCGCCTCGAGGCGTTGCATGTGGACCATTTGCACTTGGGTGTCGTGCAACTTCTCGAGTGCTTCTCCGAGCTCACGGTTCTTCGCATCCAGCTCATGCATCGCTCGGCGGATCCGAAGTGCGGCGCGGATGCGTGCCAGGAGCCGCGAGGGCTCGATTGGCTTGCTGAGGTAGTCATCGGCGCCTCCATCGAGACCGCGCGCAACGGTCTCGCTCGTCGTCGTGCCGCTGATCAGAAGGATCGGGATGTAGGGCAGCGATCGATCGCAACGAATCGACTGCACCAGATCGAAGCCGGACACCCCCGGCATCTGCACATCCGAGATGATGATCTCGGGCGGTGAGGCGCGAACGGCCTCGAGCAGTGAGCTGGCATCCGAGAAGCTTCGTACGTGAAACTCCTGATTCAGCACGCGCTCGATGACTCGCATCGTGATCGGGTCGTCGTCGACAACGGCGATCTCGGGTCGGCAGTCGGGTGATGACATATTGGAATCCTGTGAAGGGAGGATCGCAGGGAATCTCCACGAGCCGTCGAGGCTCTGCCCTACGAGGCGATCGGACCGTCGCTGATGCCTTTGGGCGGCCGCACAACACGGTCGGTGGAAGGTGTTGCTGAGTGCCAAGGCAGCTCGACCGAGGCTGGAATGAGCGAAGCTTCCTTCCAAGGAGACCTGTGCTCCCAGCCAGCAGGCTGCACTTCGGACAGGATGAACGGGACGAGTGCGGTCAATTCGTCTGAGCAGCCCGTCATCAGCCGAGCCTGCTCGCTGTGACCTTCATGCGTGTAAATGCAGCCCGGAGGGACCGCCATGATGAGCGTGAACCCGTTCGCCGAGAATGGCAATGCGGAGCCCGGCGGCCATCGCTTGGGGGGTGGACCTTGCTTCCCCGCAGCCGCTCTGTCCACCGTCAGGAGTCCGAGCTCGAGCGCGATGCCCAGGACCCAAGAAGCCTGGAGCACGGGAAGGATCGAGCGCGTGAGTCTCTCGACCGCCCAGAGAGCGGCAGATCCCGCATTGGAAGAATGAAGCACGGTGTCCTCCTCCGCCCAGTGGCGGGCGGTTGTTGTCACGATGAAGGCACTCGGGCGCTGTCAAGGTGGGAGGAACACGGCAAGTGGGTGCAGGGAAGACAGCGAGGAATCTGGGGGCAGAGCTTACCGCGCCTGATGAGCGCGGATCGTTTCGACCGGAGCTTTCCGCAGGAAAGGCCTTGAAGGATGAGCATCGAAGCCTGCTCTCAGGCATCGAACGGAATCTTCCGTCATTGCGCGGGCAGTTAGCACGACGATCGGCCGATCGTAGCCTCCGCTCTCACGCATTTTGACGGTAGCGCCGGAGCGCTCGGGCGTGCGGCGAATGATCTTCTGGTTGAGCGGGGTGTCCTCGACGAGCAGGATCCGGCACGAGAGGCCGGCCAGCCCGAGAATCGCCGTGGGAGGCGTTCGGACGAGGTAGCTCGGAACACTCGGGGCCGGCCCACCTGGGCCTGCCTCCTCGCCGAGCAAGGCAGCCCCGAGCTCATCCAACGCCGGGTCTTCGACTTCGGGCGAGGAGAGAACCTGCGGGACGCCCTCGGGAGCCCCGAAGTTATCATCGACAACCAATAGGCTTCGGTTCGTGCAGTCAATCATTTCAGCCGCCGGGTCCTCGCAATTGGCGAGGTTGAGATCGAGCCGTGCCGGTGCTCAGTTGTGCCTTCGGCGAATCTGGCTCGAGAACTGAAGTCGACCGCCAATTGCGCGACACCCTAGCGGCTACCCTCAGCTGAGCTGTTTTCAGCGTGGTAGTTCGGTGAGGATGTCTCGCACGATCGTCGCGATCGGCCAGGCGCGCTCCTCTCGCGGCACCGCGGCGTACTGGTGCTCGTTCAACCCGACCGCCCGCGCCACCTTGCGCAGCTTCGCTGCCCCCGTGCCTCGCCAAAGACGCGCCTTCGTGCGTGCGTCGAAGAGCCAGATCGTGATCTCGCCCTCCTCGTACTTCTCCGCGACGAAGGTGTCGTAGTAGGGATCTTGGTATTCGACCCGCTCCTCGATCGCGGTCCGTTGCGAGACCAGGACCTCGGCCTCCTCGGGATCCACTTGCTGCCAGCCGAGCTCTCTGAGCTGCTGGTCGACGGCTTGGCGGACACGAAGGGCGAGGACCTCGTCGCGCTCGGCGTCCTCCACCATCCAGGCGTAGGTTTCGGAATCACCGAACTGGACGCCCTCGGTCGATTGCGTCTCGACACGCGTCCCCGAGCAGGCCAAAGAGAGGCACGCGAGAGCGATCCAGGCACAGGTCGACCCCTGACGGCTCACTGAAGCTCGCAGCATGATCTACTCATCTCCCACGACGAATCCGATGTCACCACTTGCTGCGCCACAATTTGGGACATCGATGCCGGTGGCGCGAGCCTTTTCCGAACGGGGGGAGCTCTCAGCCGGGGCCCGGCTCGGCCCGAAAGGCTCGCCAGCAGAGTAGCGCTTCCGTCACGAAGGCCAAGGCCGCTCCGACCAAGAAGAACCAAGAGGCCTGACGCAAGAAGTACGCGGTGTACGATCCCTGCCTCGCCGCCATCACCAAGTCCAAGTCCCGCACGATCAAGCGGAACTCGCCGGCCGCCTCGATAACGGGGACGAGATCGAGCTCGATCGAGAACGCCTGATTCCCGGGTCCTCGAATGTGTACCGAGTCCAGGTATGCCGACGAAAGCCCATCGCTGGAGAGTGAGCGGCGAATCGGCTTCCACTCGCTCGGATCCAGTGACGGCTCGTCACCGGTAACGGACCATCGCGCTCCAACCGCGCCTGATTCGGGCCAGAGCTCGGGAAACTGAAGCAGGAGTTCGTAGATGCCAGGGCCGGACAAGGGGACCGTCGTCCTCTCGTGCGCTGCTCGGATCGGGCGCTGAACATCGGCCTCGGTGACACGGCGCCACAGGAGGATCGGCAACCGCCGACTCCCCTCGGCACAAGCACAGGCCACGATCGTCAAGATGATCGTGAAGCGCAGGCGAATCAGCGTTCTCCAGATCATGACGCTCCCCCTGAGTCGGACCCTGACGTGACTCCCTCGAAAGCGCCGGTCCGACTCGCGTCGGAGACGATTCTCACCAATTTTCTCCGAGAAAAATCGAGAATCTCTGTCGACCTTTTCGCGCGAGCCACGACTGGTTAAGGCACACCCGGCCGATCGGTCTCGATCAACTCGGGAGGATTCACTGATGGGCAAGCTCATGATGAGCCTGTGCCTCGTGTCCGCTGTTCTCTTCGTCTGCCCGTCGACCGCTTCGGCGCAGGGCACGTCACTCATGTTCTCCACGTCCGGAGACGCGCAGCTTCCCGGCCGCACGGCCGACGATGGGGAGGTGTGTCGCTTCGTCGCCGGAGGTACCCCGGTCGTGCATTTCAACGGGGCGGGCCTGACGGCTCTGCTCGGGGAGCTGCCGACGGACATCGATGGCCTGCACTTCGAAGGGACCGGCCGCCCCTCGTATCGCAGCTTCCAGTTCTCGCTGCTCTCCGACCAGCTCGGCTTCCAGGACGGCGACATCCTGACGCTCGACGCCGCAGGTCAGATCGTGCTCGTCCTCGATGAAGCCTCGATCGCAGCGGCCCTCGGCATCCCTGGCTCGGCGATCGATGTCGACGGCTTCACCTACAACGCCCAAGGGGAGCTCCTCGTCACGATCGACGGCAACGTCGGCTCGATCCAGGACGGTGACGTCTACCGGATTCCGGCGGGCGGTCAGGCGGTCTTGATGTACTCGGAGGATCAGATTCGCGCGCTCGTCGAGAACGCACTCGGCACCACCCTTTCTTCGATCGGTGACACGCTCGGGCTCGCCTGGGACCCCGCTTCGAACAAGCTGGCGTTCACGGTGCAGTCGCCCAGCAGTGACGATGCCACCGTCTTCGTCGATGACCAGGGCGGACGGGTCATCGCCGGGTACACCGAGGCGGACTTCGGCTTCGGCAATGCGGTCGAGCTGAACGCCATCGCCTTCACCACCGCTCCGGTCGACGGCATGCCGACGCTCGACGTCGATGACGCGACGCCAGCCGAAGGCGCCACGATCCAGCTCAGCCTGTCCAGCGGCACGCCGAACGGCTTGTACTGGCTGATGGCGTCGGGTCAGCCGCTGTATCAACCCTACGGTCCGGGCCTCGGTGGCACCGAGGTCTGGCTGCTCGATCCCAACGATCCGACCTACCAGCAGCTCGCGGGCAACTGGTGGCGCTTCATCGGCCGCTGGGATGCGCAGGGGCAGGCCGTGATCAGCACGACGGTGCCGTTCTTCGGCGGGCAAAAGGTCACGAGCTGGGTGCAGACCGTGGACCTGTCGGCCGGAGCGATCTCCAACCCGATCACCATTGACGTCAACTGATGCTTTGATCATCACCCGGGGCGACCTCGGTCGCTCCGGGTTCTCGAGGGGCCGGCGCTCGGCTCACTCCGTCAGGTCGAAGGCGAGCATCCGACCGCTCTCCGTGGCGACGAAGAGCCTGCCGCCCGTGACGGCCGGCCGCGACGCGATGGGCTCCTTGCAGGGGAACTTCCAGGCCAGGGTCTGGTTCGAGAGGTTCCACACATAGAGCTCGCCGTTGGCCCCGCCTACGTACAGGCGACCGTCCGCGATGGTCGGCGGTGAGACGATCGGGGTATCGAGCTTGAACGCCGGCAGGCGCTCGCCTGTGAACCGATCCAGGCACAACAGCTCGCCGTCGTCGCCGGCGAGCGCCGTGTAGATCCGGTCCTCGAAGACGAGGGGATCGAAGGCGGTGTCGATCCGTCCCGAGTAGCGCCAGTTGACCCCGCCCGAGTTGGCGGTGAGGCAGGCCACGCCGCCGCCCTCGAGATTGACGACGACCTGGTCCGCGAACGTGATGGGGGCCGAGGCGATGTCGAAGGCACCGCGAAAGCGCCAGGTGCTCTTCCCGCTGGGCAAGCCGATCGAGGACACCGAGCTCAGATCCGAGACGATCAAGCCTCCGAGGCGTTGCACGAAGCCGTTGTGGCTCCCCACCCGGTCGAGCGGCACGGTCCCTGCCGGGCGACCATCGCTCACGGCCAGCAAGCGAATCCCGTCCCTCGCCAGGATCGCGAGGTTGTCCTGGATCGGAATGGGGGGGGCCAGGACCTTCTGGCCCAGCTTCGCTCGCCAGAGGAAGCGGCCCCGCGTCGACAGGCAGATCACCGTCCCGTCGATCGTGGCGACGTAGACTCGGTCCCCGGCGACGGCGGCCGAGACGTCGAGACCGTCCAGGGACTCGGTATCGTAGCTCCACAGCGCGCGGCCGTCCTCGAGGCTGAGGAGCTGGACCGTCCCCGCCCGAGTCCCGACGATCACGCCGAGAGGCGTCGCCAAGAGGTCTGCGTCGACTGCGCCATCGAGGTGCTTCTGCCAAAGTACCTTCTTGTGGAGGTACTCGCGGATGAGCCCGGTGCGGACCTCGCGCAGATCGTACTCGAGCGGCTCGTAACCCGCCGCCTCGATCCGCACGACCGGTGCCTTGCCCGGTGCGTAGCGCACCGCGGCCGGCGTGAGCAGGTCGGTGCGTTGGCCGTCGAGCAGGATCGGCGCACCCTGCGGATAGGAGTCGATCCAGACGATCATCTCGAACAGGGCCGCGAGGTCGATGTGGCGATACTCGAGGACCAGCCGATCGAAGACTTCGTGCGCCTTGTTGTAGCGACCCTCCCGGAGCATCTCCTTCGCCTGATTCACGTCGCGATCGAGGATCTCGAGATTCGCGATCTGCTGCTCGATGATGTCGGAGAACTTGCCCTGACCGACCTCGAGCGCTCGCCGGTACCCCTGGATCGCGTCCTGGATCCGACCGGCCTGCTCGAAGCGGTAGGCGATGCCGTACTGCTTGTCGGTGCTCTTGAGCTGGAGCGTCTTGGCGACGTCGGTCTCGAGCTCCGCGCGCACCGGCTCCAGGCGGCGATAGAGGTCGAGCGCCTTGTCGAGGGACTCCTCGAGGCTCTTGCGCCGCTTGGGCGCCGCCGTCAGCGTGTCGACATCGTCGCGCAGTCCGCGGTACTTCTGCTCGCCAAGGCGAGGAAACTGCTCGTTGATGAGGTCGAGGGCGGCTTGCGGGTCGCGAAGCTGGCGCGCGAGGAGGGCGTTGGCCTGCGTGGTCAGCTCGTCGACGCGCTCGCGAAGGAGCACGTCGAGCGAGTTCAAGCCCGTGTCGTACTCCTGGCGCAGGCCCGCGGTCGTCAAGGTCGAGGGCAGCTCGGTGTACAGGTCGGCCGCCTCGAAGATGCGCTCTTGCGAGAGCAGCTCGAGGGCGTGCTCCAGCTCCTTCATCACCTGGGCTTCCCGGGCCTGGGCTTCCCGGCGCTCGGCGGCGTGCAGGCGCACGTCGATCTGCTCGAGCAACGCGGAGCCTTCGGCTCCGGCTTCGGTGTGATCGTAGCGATCGATCAGCTTGAGCAGGGCCGTCCGGGCGCCGCTCAGGTCACCGGCCGACCAGAGGGCACGCGCCGTGGCGAGCTCGGCGCTCGCGACTTCTTGGTCGCGTGATAGCGAGAGCAGGTGCCAGCCGACGCTGAGCACGCCGAGTACGACGGCTGCCGCGAAGACGATCTGCGCCCGCGAGCGGCGACGGTTCTTCTGGAGCTGACGGACCTTCTTGTTGACCTCGCGATTCTTCGGGTCGATCTCGAGGATCTTGCGATAGGTCTCGATCAGCGGGCGATGCAGCTTTTGCTGCTCGAGCCGGCGCCCGACCTCCTGCAAGGTGAGGAGCGCGTCGGCTTCGCGGCCGAGCTGGCGGCAGCACTGGGCATACTGGAACCGAAAGACCGTGTTGTCGGGGTCCAGCGCGATCAAGCGATCGAGCACCTGGCAAGAGCGCTCGTAGTCATCGAGGTCGTGATAGAGCGCGGCCAGCTCGCGGCCCGTCACGATCGCCTCGGCCGTCTCCTCTCTTTCGAAGCGAGCCTCGAAGAGCTGCTCCAAAGCCCTGGCGCTCCTGGGATCGAGGGTTCGGGCATTCTCGAGGATCTCGAGCATGCCTTCCTCGTCGCCGCGCGCTTGGGAGAGGATCGCCAAGTCGCAAAGATCGTTCGCGGCTTCCTTGTTTCGGCCCAGACGCTCTTCGAGCGAGATGAGCTGGCGCAGGATGTCGACGCGCGCGCGCTCACGGTTGTGGGCGACGCGGAGCACGTTGATCGCGTCTTCGTAGTGCCGAGACTCGGTGTGGAGCGCGGCGACCTCCAGCAGCTCCTCGGTCGTCGCCGGCCGGATCCAGCCGGCGGTCTGCAGGGCGAGCACGGCCTTGCAGATGTCCAAGGACGGGGAGAAGGTCGCGTCGATGATCTGACGGATGCTGGTCTGTCCGTCGAAGTAGCCGAGGATCTTGTCCCGAAAGGGATCTCCGGTCTCGATCGGATCGAGCGCATCGGTCGTCGTCTGGACGTAGATCTCCTCGAGGTCGGTGATGTGATCGTTGACGTGCGACCACTCATCGATGCGCCGGGCAGCCTCGAGCAAGATCGAGTTCGGATCGAACATGTGATCCGCGAACTGATCGTCCGATCGCCGAGGCGGTGCTTCGCCGACGGGGATGACCTCGAACTGGGCATCGGTCCAGTTGAAGACGTCGAAGATCTGCTCCTGCGACTGGATCGTCAGATACCGGGAGAGCTCCTCTTCGCTCAGCTTCCCGCGCTCGACCAGGATCTCGCCGAGCTTGCCGCCGCGGCTCTCCTGGAACAACAGGGCCTCTTCGAGGTCGTCCTGGCTGATGCGGCTGGCGTTCACGAGCAAACGCCCGAGACGCAGCATGTGCCGGCCGCGAACGTCGAGCAAGGACACTCCTTGCCGGGTGAACAGGAGCTGGCAATCCAGGCCGTCTCTCGTGACCTTGAGAATGCCCTCCTGCTGCCCCATCAGGAGGGTTTGGAAGATTTGTGCCAGCCCTATGTTGGCGAGGTCGCCCCTCAGACCCATTCGCAGAGTCTCCCGATTTCGCCGATCTCCCCCCCGGATTTCAGGGTGTGTGTCACAACGAGCTGCAGATTCGGCTCGGAAGGGGTTCGGCTGACCTGTCTTTTCGGCATCGACGGGAAGATGCCCTTAGGATCATCGGGGTCAGGAGGTTGCGTTGGCGAATGAGCATGAGGTGAAGGCTCGGCAGCTCGTGGGGATGTCGCTTACAATAGGGACGGTTCCTGCCTGGAACGACATCGGACGGGGTCAGATCCCGCGGAGGTCATCGAATGATGCTTTGGATCGCACTCGGACTGGCGGCGCTGAGCGGGATCGGCGATGAAGAGGGGTTTCTCGACGTCTTCGAGCCCGGCCGATCCGCCCTCGAGGCGCGGCTGGAACCTCACGTGCGCGCGCTCAATGACGGCAATGCCCAACGGCGCCGAGCCGCCGTCGACGCCGTCATCGACTGGGGCACCTTCGACGAGCTGCGCCGGAGCCTCGTCAGGAAGCTCGATGAAAAAGGCGCCGCCCAGGTGCGCCGAAGCCTGCTCTTCATGCTCGCCGGACTCCGCGACCCCGAATCCCTCGAGCTCCTCAACCGGAACCTGGGGAAATGGAGTGACGAGGAAGAGGTCGTCGTCGCTCTCGGTCTCGGGCTGGGGTCGACCTTGACCCCCGAAGCCCGAAAGACGCTCGAGGCCCTCGCGCTCAGCGAGAATCGGCCCCGGTCCCAGGCTGCGGTGGCCGCCGTGTTGGCATTGGGGCGAGCGCGGTCTGCCGAAAGTGTGGAGGTCCTGAGGAAGATCGAGCGTCTGGCGAGACCGGACGCCTGGGAGATGAGGCGGCAAGCGGCCGCCTTGTTCAGCCGGGCACTGATCGGCGATCAGTCCGCAGGTGTCACCGCCATCGCGATCCTCTCGGGAAAGCACGGGGATCAGACCAGCGAGCGCATCCTCCGTCTCGGCGCTTGGCTGACCCTGGCCCATCTCGGCGAAGGCCGGCAGATGCCTTCGGGCCTCGATCACTCCTTCTTGGACGTCGCCCGCTCGAGCGGGGCACTCGAGGAGCAGATGTTCGCGGCCTTGGCTCTCGGCGCTCATCAGCCCAAGGACAAATCGCTCAAATACCTCGAGAGCCTCTATGCCGACGCCAAGTCCGAAGTCCTGTTGACCGTCCTCCCGGTCCTCGAGCGGATCGAGCCGACGCTCGAGCCTGGCGAGTCGGGCGCGAAGGCTTGGATCAATCGGTTCGAGAAGCTCACGAAGATGCCCGAGGAGCGAGCCCCCCAGATCGCCGCGACCGCCGCGCGCGTGCTCGGCCAGGACGCCGTTCCTTATCTGATGCGGCTCCTGCAAGCGAAGCAGCCCGACCTGCAGAGTGCCGCTCTCCTCGGCTTGGCTCGCCTCGAGAGCGCAGAGGGGAAGGACACCGCGCTCGCGGTCGTCCGCAACGATCGCAGCAACCCCCGCCTCATTCGCTCGGCCTGGCTCTACCTCGCCGTCCTCGCCCGGACCCGTCAGCTCGAGGAGATGCCGGCCACTCCCATGCCCGACCCTCGCGTCGAGGACCTGAAAGACGCCGCGCGCGCCTATCGATTCGCGCAGCGCGTTCCCAAGGGCCAGATCGCGGTGAAGCGCTTGAATTGGGAGATTGCAGAAGCAGAGGCGATGTACGCACCATCTTGGGAGCTCCAACGCCATCGCCTCGACAATCGCTTCGGCCTCTGGTGCCTCTTCGGTGTCCAGGATCCCAGGCTCATCAAGACGAGCGTCGTCGGCCAAGAGCCGGTGCCGACCGCCGGCCAAGGCGCCGAGAAGAACGACGGCGACAACACGGGAGGCAGCGGTAACTCGGGAGGCTCGGGAGGCGGGTACAACGCTTCGGGAAGCACGCCGAAGACATCGCGCCTCCAATCCAAGTCCACCCTCCAAGAAGACCTCGAAGCCTGGTTCCTGGTCTCGAAGAGGCCCTACTTCGAGAACTGAGGAAAGCGCAAATCAGCAGCGCCCCCGGATCATGCAGGTGGTGAAACTGGGCCCGAGGGCGAAGGAGTGCCCAATCCGAGCGAGCCAAAGGCAGAGTGTGTCTGTGTGGGCTCTACTCGAGCGAGCTTGGGCCGGGGCACGCGGAGGCGCCGAGACAGCGCACTCCGAGCCCGCCCCCGGGCGCGGCGCCTTAAGCATACAAGGGTGAAACGTGCCCGGCGCACTGGAGTGCCCAAGCCGAGCGAGCCAAAGGCCGAGTCTGTCTGCGAGAGCTCTGCGCAAGCGAGCTTGGGCCGGGGCGCACCGTGCCGGCGTGACTTCCTTGGGCCCGGCGCACTGGAGTGCCCAAGCCGAGCGAGCCAAAGGCCGAGTCTGTTGGTGAGGGCTTCCCCAAGCGAGCTTGGGCCTCTTCGAACATCCAACGGCTCGACTTCCAACTCTCAACTTTGAAGCCGGCGATCCGACACCTGGCGGCATCGTGCCACGGAGTTTCGGATCTGAGGTCTGGGTCCTCTCCAAGGCGCTTGGATGGAGGACACCGAGACCGGCTGAAGCCGGCGGTCCGAATGCGGCGAGCTTCAGGTCGGAAGGGGGGGGGGCTCCTACCGATTCGCCCACCATTCGCGCCAGGCTTCGATGCCTTGGGTGCGCTTCTCTTCGTCGGAATAGGGATCGTACTCGATGCTGGCGTGGAAGGTCTCGAGGAGCGCGGTGCTTCCTTGGGCGCGCTCGGCGAGGGACTTCGAGGCCAGCAGTGAGAGCAGCGATTCGAAGGAGGCATCGTCGCCGTGAAGGGCCTTGGCGGACCACACCGCGACGGCGATCTCTTTCGAGGTGTCGTCACTGCTGCTCCCTGCGGCTAGGTCGAGCGCCGTCATCGCGGCGTCTCCGCCAATGTTGCCCAGGGCCAGTGCGGCGGCGACGCGCACGCTCGTATCCTCGCTTTCGCTCTCGAGGATCTTCGTCAGTGTCGGAGCATCCTCCTCATTGCCAATGTCTCCGAGGGCCTCGATCATCTGGGCGCGCGCGGACGCTTCGGGCTCCCTTGGAATCCTGGCAGCGAAAGCAGCTCGGGCGCGCTCGTCTCCGATGCGGCCGAGCACCTCGGCGGCATGCACGCGCACTCTCAGCTCGGGACGATCGAGCGCGGCCATGAGCTGCGGCACGGCGATGGGACCGAGATGCTCGAGCAGCCAGCGCGCGTTGTCGACGTTGCGGAGCTGGAAGGCGGGGAACCCGATGTCGATCAGCTTTTGGATCTGCTCACGCAGGCCCGCGTCCTCCGCATCGTGCGGCGTCCTTTCACCGAGCAGGTACTCGTGCTCGTGCGCTCGCCACCAGTCCTGCCACTTCCCGACGGCTTCGCGCATCACCGCTTCGCCTTGACCCGAATCGAAGCCGTAGCTCTCTCCGCTGATCTCGCGCAGGATGCGACGGACCTCGTCTTTGATGAACGCCATGCGCGTGGTGCGCTTCCAGTTGCGCTCGGTGTCGGGCACCTCTTGCGCTGTGTTCTCCGCGAGCAGGGCGACGAGCTGTGGCAAGCCCGAGTAGATTCGGTATTTCGTGAGGGCCTCGATGGCCATCACGCGCGTCAGGATGTCCCGGTTGTTCTCCCACTTGCCGAAGCTCTTGAGCAGCCTCGGTGTCACCCACGGCGCATCGCACTCACCGAGCAGCTCGGCGGCCAGCGTCGAAGTTTCCTGCAACGGATCGCGCAGCAATCGAACCAATGTCGGTGCGGCCTCGGGACCGTTGACTCGGGCGAGGGCCATCAGCATCCGGTAGCGCCGGTGCGGATCGTCCTCACTCGCGTCGAGCGTCGTGTCGATCTCCCGGCAGAGCGCGTTGCGCGCAGCGGCGCCGTCCGCAGCCATCTCTTCGAGAGCCGGCTCGAGCTCGGTCAGTGGCGCCGTCGTCAATCGCTTCAGGCGCGGCGCCCAGTTCGCAGGATCCGGGGTCGACCCCGGCCGGGCTGCCGAGGGCGGCGGCTCGAGAAGCCGGTCGTGCCAGAACCACTCCTCGCGATACGTGCCCTCTTCCATCGCCCGCTCGGACATCGATTGCGTGCCACTCTTGGGCGCGGAGTCTTCCTTGGTCGGAGCCTCACCATCTTCGGAGCAGCCCACGATCGAGAGCATCGACAATACCGCGAAGAAGCAGCCTGCCCAGCGCATCAGAACGTCAACTCCTGCCTGTAGACCAAGGTCGAGTCCTCGTGACCATCGGGGATGTAGGGCTGCAGCTTGAAGTAGAGCTCGACGATCGCCTTGCCGGTCGAGACCGGGAGGCTCCAGTCGAAGGCGGAAGTCTCACCCGGAGGGATCTGAGTGATCGGCTCGTTGATCAGCTCCTCACGGTACGGCAGCCGGAAGCGGGCGCGAAACGTGCCCTCTGTCTGCCCGGGCTTGATCAAGGCCTCGGGCTGCGGCACCGGATTGCCCGCTCGGTCGAATACCGAAACGACCAGATCGAGCGCTCGCCCGCGATCGTCGGTCGGCAGGTTGTGACCCAGGTGCGTGTTCTTCACGCCGACCTGGATCTTCCCTTCCTCGATCGTGTGATTCACTTCGAAGGCAGTTTTCACGAGCTCGGGGTAGTGCCCGCCCGGCATCACGTGGGTCCGCACCAGCCTCGCCGCGACTCCAGTCGCCGGAGCACGCTCCTCGGTGGGCATGTGACAATCGCGGCAGCCGACACCTTCTTGCCCCTTCGGGGAGCGGCGCCACTCATCGACGGTGTCGTGCTGGTTGTGACACGGCGCGCAAACCTCGACCGTACCCATCTCCTCGACGTAGACCGGAGCACAAGGCGCATTGGTATCGACGTCCTCACGCGTCGAGGCGAGGTGTTCGTCGGGGAGGAAGTGGCAGCTCAAGCAATCGACGCCTTCGTGGAGCCGGTCCGCTCGGGCGAGCACGCGCTCATAGAGCCCGGCGCCGGTCTCGAAGACGGGGCGCGGCGCGTGACACGCGACGCAGTCGCGCAAGGCGTGATTGTTCGATTGCTTGACGAAAGCCGGATCCGTGTAGGCCCGGGCGTGCCAGGATCCCTGCCATTCCTCATGGAGCTCAGGATGGCACTCGGCACACTCCTCCGAGGATCTCCATGTGCGAAGCGGCTTGCCGCTCGCGTCCGTGGCCTTCGGCTCGGAGCTGCCGCTCGGATCTTCTCCGCCGAAGATCAGATAAGCGGCGCCCCCGAGGACGAGGACCAGTCCCAGAGCTCTTGCTGCCAGATTCATGGGAGGTCTCCTGCCTGAGGGATCATGCAGAGGGTGTGCTCGAGGAGGATTGCCATTCGAGAGGAGCACCCTCCCCGTCGAAGGCGAGTGGCGGGTGAACGAGCTCGAGGCCGACCGTCTCACCTTGCGCAGGGGCTTCGTCGATCGGGCGCTCGATGGCGAGCTCTTCGGAGCCGATGGCGATCGTGCAACGCGTCGTCGCGCCACTCGCTTGAACGCGACGAACCGTACCGGTCAGGCCCGACTCGCCACGCCGCGTCATGCGGAGCGCACTCGGTCGAATGCCCACCTCGACATCTCCTCGAGGCTCGCCGGCGAGGGTGAATCGACCCAGCGCCGTCGCGACTTCCCGGCCTTCTAGCTCGACCTTCAAGGATATCCAGGCACCGACGAAGCCGGCGACGAAGCGCGAGGCCGGGGCGCGATAGAGTGCTTCGGGGCGGTCGAACTGCTCGAGGCGCCCATTGCGGAGGACGGCTACGCGATCGGCGAGGGCGAAGGCGTCGTCCTGATCGTGGGTGACCATCAAGGACGTCAGTCCGAGCGTTCGGTGGATGCGCGCCAGCTCCACTCGCAGCTCTTGACGAAGGTGGGCATCGAGGCTGGAGAGCGGCTCGTCGAGGAGCCAGAGCTCAGGAGCGACCACGACCGAGCGCGCCAGCGCGAGCCGCTGGCACTCACCGCCCGACAGCTCCGACGGGCGACGCGACTCGAGTCCTTCGAGGTGGAAGAGCGCGAGCGTCTCGCGCACCCGCTCCTGCCGGTCGACGTGCTGGCGTGCACCTTTCAAGACGAACTCGAGCTGCTTCTTCGCGCTCCAGTGTGGCCAAAGGGCGAGGTCTTGGAAGACCAAGCCGATCTTGCGCTGCCGAGCACCGATCCGGATCGCGGGATCGTTGACGACCTGACCCGAGAGCTCGATCCGTCCGGCGCTGGGCTTCTGGAGACCGGCGAGGCAGCGGAGCAGGGTGGTCTTGCCACATCCCGAAGGACCGAGCACGGCGACCATCTCCTCTCGCCGCACCTCGAGCGAGACATCGTCCAAGGCGAGGGTCGAGCCGCGTCGGCAGCTCAGATGCTGGATGCGAACGAGAGGTGGGGTCGTGCCGGGCGGAGCAGGGGGGGGCGCCGGAGGGGATTCGGAATCGACGATCGGTGGCTCCGATATGCTCATGGGAAGGGCTCCACGTCACGGACAGGTAACCTCGTAACCCGGTCGCGGCGCCCGATCGGGAAACGCGCCGGAATCGCGGGAGGAGGCGAGTCGCGTAGCAAGGAGCATTCCAAGGTCTGGCGCTCTCCGTCCGCGGAGCCCACTCGAGGTCAGTCGTCCTTGTAACGAAGCAGGTCTTCCCAATGCCGAGTCCCTCTCAGGTTCTCGAGCTCGGGATCATTCTGGACTTCGGTGGTCAGCGGGATCTTGAACTTCTTGAAGCACTGGGCCGCTTCGCGCGTGCGATCGAGCAAGCTGTAGCAGCGCGCGATCTCGAGTCCGAGGTCGGAGACGTCGGCGTCGCGATTGCGCAGCGTCTTGAACTTGATCGCCTTCGTGTAGTTCTCGATCGCGGACTTCTCCTGACCGAGGTTCTTGTACACGTTGGCCAGGCCCCGCCAGTTTCCCCAGCTCTGAGGCCGGTTCTTGATCTCCTCTTCCCAGCGCCGGATGATCGCGGCCGCACCGGATCGGTTGCCCAGACGATAAGCGGCGTACGCTGCCTCTTCGCGCACCCGAAAGTTCTCGCCTTCGCTGCTGGCCAGTTGCTCGAGCGGTTGGACGGCGCCCTCCCAGCCGAGCTTGCCGAGCATCCGGATCATGGCCACGCGATGGTCCGGCGAGGCGAGACCGTTCCGTGCGCGGGACAAGAGCTGGGGGCCCAGCGTGGGCTCGTCGCGATCGACGAAGAATCGCGCGAGCGCCTCGAACGTCTCGGCATGGGTCTCTTTGGACAGCCGCTCTTTGAGAGCTTTGATACCCTCGGAATCATCGAAGACGATCAGCGCGTTGACGGCGGCTTCGCGGACATCGGGGCGGTCGTGCTCCAGCTTGGCGATGACGGCCGATGTCGCAGCCGGGTCTCCGATCTCCCGAAGGACCGTCAGCGCCTCGATCTCGGTCTTCCAGCTCTTCGTCTTCTCGAGGAGGGCGGTGATGGCGGGCACGTGCTCGGCCTTCGCGTGAGGCTTCAGGGCCAAGAGCGCATTCTGAGCGGCCGTCGGCGTCCCGGTCTCGATGATCTCGACGAGCTGGGGCAGGGTCGACGGCGTCGCGAGACGACCGATCAGGTCGGCGACGTTCGAGCCCAGGAACGGGCTGGAGCCACCCTTGGGATCGAGGTAGGGCAGGAGGTCGGGAATCACCGCCGCTCCGAGCTGCAAGAGCGACGTCCTCGCCAGACGCACCTCGCCACTCCCGGGTGCATGATTGAGCCCTTCGATCGCGGGGGGCAGGACCGCTTGGATCTGCGCGCGGCGCTCGGCGAGGGCTTCTTTGCTCGCGGCGAGGAGCTTCTCGATCTTGGGCGCCGCGTCGTCCTCGAGAGCGGGCAGCGCGATGCTCAGACAGAGCATGGGGGCTAGGAACATCCGAGACCTCCGAATTCCGAGAGCGCCAGTGCCCAGGTGGCCCTCTGGCGCGGTGCTTCCATCTCTCCTAGAGTGGTCGTCTCCGTGACGTCCCAGAATAATACGAATGCGCTCACGCGACTACACCGAGGGATTCTCCAGGAAGTGACGAGCTACGATGTCATCGTGGTGGGTGGCGGTCATGCCGGCACCGAAGCGGCGGCCGCCGCGGCGAGGCTGGGAGCGCGGACCCTGCTCCTCGCAATGAATCTCGACACCGTCGGTCATCTCTCCTGCAACCCGGCCATCGGTGGCTTGGCCAAAGGACAGCTCGTTCGCGAGATCGACGCGCTCGGTGGGCTGATGGGGCGAGCGATCGACGCGACCGGCATCCAGTTCCGCATGCTGAACACGGGCAAGGGGCCCGCCGTGCAGGCGCCGCGAGCCCAGGCCGACAAGGTCGCTTACCGGAGCTGGATCAAGTTCGCCATCGAGAGCCAGGAGGGCCTCTCGCTGCGCCAGGACACCGTCGAGTCCTTGCTCATGGACGGCGACCGCGTTCGAGGTGTGCGCTGCCGGTCCGGTGCCGAGTACGGCGCTGGCGCGGTGATCCTGACCACCGGGACCTTCCTCCGCGGACTCATGCACACCGGTCCGCAGAAGGAGAAGGGTGGACGCGGTGGTGAAGCGGCATCGGAAGGGCTCTCCGGTTGCCTCGCGGACCTCGGCTTCGAGCTGGGACGGCTGAAGACCGGCACGCCGGCGCGATTGCACGGGCGGACGATCGACCGCTCCCAGCTCCAGGAGCAGCCGGGCGATGACGTGCCACAGCCCTTCTCGTTCCACAATGAGCGGCTCGACGTTCGTCAGATCCCCTGCCACATCGCCTACACCACCGAGGAGACGCACGAGATCATCCGCGATCACCTGCACCTCTCGCCGATGTACTCCGGCGAGATCCAGAGCCAAGGACCGCGGTATTGCCCCTCGATCGAGGACAAGGTCGTGCGCTTCGCGGATCGGCCGCGGCACCAGATCTTCCTCGAGCCGGAAGGGCACCTGACCCACGAGGTCTACGTCAACGGGCTCTCGACCTCACTGCCGCGAAATGTGCAGGATCTCTTCCTGCGCTCGATTCCCGGCCTCGAGAACGCCGAGGTGATGCGCTACGGCTACGCCGTCGAGTACGACTTCGCGCCGGCCTGTCAGCTCCAACTCACGCTCGAGTCGCGCCGTCACGAAGGCCTGTATCTCGCCGGCCAGATCAACGGCACGTCCGGATACGAAGAGGCCGGTGCGCAAGGGCTGGTGGCCGGCGCCAATGCGGCCTTGAAGCTGCGCGGCGAACAGCCCTTCATCCTCGATCGCTCGCAAGCCTACATCGGTGTCCTGATCGACGACCTGGTCACCGAGAGCCCACGTGAGCCGTATCGGATGTTCACTTCGCGTGCCGAGTACCGGCTCCTCTTGCGCGCGGACAATGCCGATCGTCGCTTGACGCCCATCGCGGCGACGAGAGGACTCGTCTCGCAGGAAGCGGCGTCGCGAGTCGCCGAGAAGGAGGCCGCGATTCGAACGGCGCGCGCGCTGCTCGATCGCGTGCACGTCGAGGGCGCCTCCTGTGCCCGCATCCTGCGTCGGCCGGACATGACTCTCGAGAAGCTCCTCGAGAGTGGGGTCCTCGCCGAGCTGCGTCTCGAGCGCGAAGACGTCCGAAAGCAGCTCGAGATCGAGACGAAGTACGAAGGATACATCGAGCGGCAAGAGGCGATGGTCGCCAAGTTCAAGCGCCTCGAGTCGCTGCGAATCCCCGAGCGCATCGACTACCGCGAGATCGCCCATATTTCCAATGAAGCCAAGACCAAGCTGTCCTACTATCGGCCCGTTTCGCTCGGCCAGGCGAGCCGCATCGTGGGCGTGACGCCGGCCGACATCTCTGTACTGATGGTGGTACTGGGCCGATGATCCACGACGACTTCGAAGACACCCTCCCGGTGAAGACCCCCGACCCGCAGGCACACTACGAGCCGGGTGACCACTTCGGCTGGCAGCATTGGCTGGTGGTGGTCTTCATGGCGTTCTTGCTATCGGGCGCGATCGTCTTCGTCATCGCCGCTGCGGACCATGACAGCACCCGCTCCGAGACGGGAGCCGCCGAGGAAAGCCAACCCGCCGCGAAGTAGTGGGAGAGCATGGGGCGTGGGGCACCGAGTCCGGCTGAGACCCTGCGGTCCGAAGGTACTCTTGCTCGGCTCCTTCACGCTCGGCCGAAGATGGCGGCTGGAGGTTTGGCGACCTCCTCCCTGGGTGCCGGGCCAGGCTCACACGTGTTGCAGCGCGAACTTGACCAGATCCTCGAGGCTGGTCGCATCCGCGCCGGCCTTCTCGGCTTTGCGCACGGCCTTGTCGGCTTGGGACTCGGAGTAGCCGAGGGAGACGAGCACGGCGACGGCGTCATCGCTCAGTCCGCCGCCTGACGGTGCAGGTGCGCCGCCGATTTGAGCTCCCTGGACCTTGCCGCCCAGCCGGCGCATCGGCTCCTTCAACTCGAGGGCGATCCTCTGCGCGGTCTTGTCGCCGATGCCCTTCATGCTCTTGAGGAAGCGCGTGTCGCCGGTGACGATGCTGGTCACGATCTCTTCGACGTTCGCTTGCGAGAGCATCTGGATCGCCGTCATCGGGCCGACGCCGCTCACCGAGATCAATCGCCGAAACACCGTCCGCTCGGCTTCGGTCGAGAAGCCGAAGAGCCGCCATTCGTCCTCGCGCACTACCAGATGGGCATACAGGAGGACCAGCCCGCTCTCGGGGAGGGAGCTGTAGGTCGAGAACGGCACCTGGAGCTGGTAGCCGACTCCGCGGACGTCCAAGGTCACGCCTTCGGGCGCCTTGGCGACGAGCTCACCCTGGAAGTAATCGAACATCGATGCGGGCTCCGGGCGGATACGAAACCGGCCGAGGCGTCAGGCCTCGGCCGGTGGAATCTCGGAGACGGTGCTTCGCCGCTCAGCCCTTGAGGCGGAGGTTGAAGGCGGCGAGCTTCTGCTTGATCTCGTTGAGGGAGGTCTGCCCGAAGTTCGGGCACGACATCAGCTCGTTCTCGCCGATCAGCGTGAGGTCGTGGATCGTCTTGAGGTTGAGGCGATCCATCGCCTTGCGCGAGCGGATGGAGAGCTCGAGCTCGGAGATCGGCTTGCCGAGCACGGTCTCGTCACCGCCGCCGGTGGAAACCGGTCCGACGGTTCCCGGCGGCGCAGGGTCCTCGTCCTTGGCCATGCCCAAGCGCAGGCCCTTCTGCCCGAGGATGTCCTTGATCTCGGCCAGGGAGGTCTCACCGAAGTTCTTGTAGGAGAGCAGCTCGGCCTCGGTCTTCTTGATGAGGTCGCCGAGAGTGACGATGTTCATCTTGGCGAGGCAGTTCCTGGAGCGGACCGACAATTCGAAGTCGGTGACGGGGATGCGCAGGATCTGGTTGCGCTTGTCCTCCTTGCGCTCCTGATCCTCGTCGTAGAACATCGTGAGCGACGACTCGGCGTCCTTGAAGAACAGCTTCGCCCGCGGGTGATTCGGGTGGTGATGTAAGACGCGCTGGTAGGCGCGCATCGCATCGCGGAAGCGGCCGGCGTCCTCGAGCAGCACCCCCAGGTTGATGGCGGCGTTGACGTACGTCACGCCGCATTCGAGGCACTGCTCGTAGATGTCCATCGCCTCTTCGTCCTCGCCTTCGAGGTCGAGACGATAGGCGAGTCGGAAGAGCGCGTGACTGTGCTCCGACTCGAAGTGGATCGACTTGCGATAGTGCTCGATCGCCTCCCGGTACTCGCCCTGCCGCTCGGCGTGAGCGCCCCGGAAGTAGGCGAGGTCCGCTTCGACATCGTCGAGCTTCTCGAGGCGACCGATGGTCTTCTCGAGGTTGTCGAGGTCGTCGAGACGGCGATACGACTCGGCCAGGCCGAACAAGAAGCGACGCTCCTTGAGCTTGGTGCGCGCCAGCTCGGAGAACTGATCGGCCGCCTCTTGATAACGCCCCGACTCGAGCAGCGCGTGGGCCCACAAGTAGTAGGCGATGAGGTCCTCGCCGGCCTGAGACAACGTCTCGGCGGCCTTCGAGGAGTAACCGAGCAGCCAGAACCCGAGACCCAGACGAGTGCTCGGCTGCCCGGACTCGGCGAGGCCGAGGACGTGCGTGCGCAAGGTCTCGAAGGACCTGGGCCAGGCGAAGAGGTTCCTCTTCGCCTCTTCGATCTGCTCGATCGACTCGAACTCGAGGGGGACCTGTTCGAAGAACGCCACCGCGTTGAACGTCGGCTCGT
Source organism: Planctomycetota bacterium (assembly GCA_040219065.1). GTDB lineage: Bacteria > Planctomycetota > OFTM77 > OFTM77 > OFTM77 > OFTM77. The sequence goes on along the minus strand of JAVJTD010000261.1, from coordinate 10,440 downwards.
CCGTCGTCTCGGTCGACACGTCCGTCGTGGCCGTGACTTCGGCTTCCCGCGGATCCAGAGACTCTTCGCTCATCGGGTTTCGCTCTCCAGCTCGGTGCTTGGCGCCTTTGCCGAGGGATCGAGCGGGGCGGATCCGCCCCGAACGGCCCGTCTCATCATGCTCGCCGGTCGGATTTCCATCCCCATCCGACGGTGCCCTCGGCCTTCAGGAAACGCATAACCGTAGCAAGTTTTTGCCCCTTGTCAACCGATGGCGCTCTGCTAGAGTGGCGCGCCACCGGGGCCCGCAGACCACGGTCTTGGAGGGCCGTTCTTCCCAGGAATCTCGGCTGGAGAGGAGCCGCTCGTGGCCTTCTGCCCCCGTTGTGAGTGCGAGTACGAGGACAGCGTCGCCACCTGCGCCGACTGCGAGGTGGACCTGGTCGCGAGCCTGGATGCCGAAGAAGCTCGAGACGCCCCGTCCAAAGGTGGCACCCTCGAGCTCGAGAGCGAAGAGCTGGCTATTATCGTCGCCGGTTGGCTCTCGGAGCGCGGCCTGCCACCCGAGGGGACGGAGTCGACCGAGGAAGGCACCGTCCTCCTGACCATGGCGCCCGAGACACCCGGCGTCGCCTGGCAGCAAGCCCGTGCCGAGCTCAGGCTGGTCCAAGAGGTCGACGCCGAAGGCTTTCCGCTCTACTTCCGCCGCTTCGACCCCGAGCGCGATCGTCCGGTGGAAGAGCCCTCCATCCTCGGCGACAAGAGCCTCGCCTGGCTCGTCAAGAACAAGGACGAGTCCTTGGCGGAGATCCGCAAACAGCTCGTCTCCGGTCAGTCGCGTTGGCGGCCGGTCGCCTTCCAGGTGCTCAGTGAGATCGGAGTGCCGGGCTTCGAGCTGCTCTCCGAGGTGTTCGAGAGCTCGGTTCGCGAATCGAATCCCAAAGCCCTTCAGGGCGCCGTGCAAGGCATCGCCGAGTATCGCAAGCGCCGCATGGCGACCATCTCACTCGACGAGTCGACGGTGCGAGGCGGATTGGAGCACGAGAACCCGGAGATCCGCCTCTTCACGACGCAGCTCGTCGGACGCGCCGGACTGAACGCGCTGGCCAAGGACCTCCTGCCTCGCCTCGAAGACGAGAAGGAGGCGATCCAGGAAGAGGCGGATGAAGCTTTGATGCACCTCTTCGACGTCGACTTCGGCTTCGAGGCCTCCCTCGAGCCCGAGGAGAAGAAGCGCGCCATCGCCGCCTGGCACGATCACCTCGGCGCCTAGAACCCGAACCACTTGGACGCGATGCTGATGAGCTTTCCTGCCGACACCCTGCCTCGCGAGGTCTTCGTGCGGCGCCGCGCCGAGCTGCTGTCCCGACTGGAGCCCGGCGACATCGCGCTGTTTCGCAGCGCACCCGAGGCGATCCGCAACAGCGACGTCCATCACGAGTACCGCCAGCACTCCGACCTCTACTACCTGACCGGCTTCGAGGAGCCGAACGCGACGTTGATCCTCGCCCCGGGGCGCGAGAAGCCCGTCACGATCTTCGTCCAGGGCCGCGATCCCAAGATGGAGATCTGGACCGGCCGCCGGACCGGTCCCGAGGGCGCGAGGCGCGACTACGCCTTGGACGAAGCCTTCGAAGAAAAAGAGCTCTCCGAGCGGCTGCCCGCGATCCTCGATGAGGCGGATCGGCTCTTCTACGCCCGCGGCGAGGATCCCGCCTTCGATCGGAGGATCCTCGAGGAGACGGAGAAGGGCGCGCGGCGCCGGCAAAAGCAGGGCAAGCAGCCGACCGTGCTCTCCCACCCGGGCGAAGTGCTGCACGAGATGCGGCTGATCAAGACGCCCGACGACCAAAAGGCGCTGCGCCGCGCCACCGACATCACCGTCGCCGGTCACCTCCAAGCGATGAAGAGCGCTCGCCCCGGACAGCGTGAGTACGAGGTCCAAGCCACACTCGAGTACACCTTCCGCATGCAAGGCTCGCCGCGGAACGGTTACCCTTCGATCGTCGCGTCCGGCGAGAATGCGACGATACTGCATTATGTCGACAACCGCGCGCCGCTGAAGAAGGGCGAGCTGCTCTTGATCGATGCCGGCGCCGAGTGGGGGTACTTCACCGGTGACGTGACGCGCACCTTCGCGCCGGGCGGACGGTTCCAAGGTCCGGCGGCCGATCTGTACGACGCGGTCCTCGAGGCCGAGCAAAAGGCCATCGCCGCCATCGCGCCGGGGAATCACATCGAAGCGATCCACGAGATCGCCCTGCATTCTTTGGTCGATTCCCTCCTCGAGCTGGGCCTGCTCGAGGGCAGCCGCGATGAGGTGATCGAGACCGAGAGCTACAAGCAGTTCTTCATGCATCGCACCTCGCACTGGCTCGGGATGGACGTGCACGACGTGGGGTTGTACAAGAGAGACGGCGAGTGGCGTCCCTTCGTCGAAGGCATGGTGCTCACCGTCGAGCCGGGGCTCTACGTCGCGGCGGACGACGAGAGCGTGGCGCCTGAGTTCCGAGGTCTGGGCATCCGGATCGAGGACGACGTGCTCGTCACGGCGGTTGGACATGACGTGCTCACCGAGGCGGTGCCGAGGGAGCGCGAAGCAGTCGAGGCCCTGACGATGGGCTGAGACCGACCCGGGCGGGTCGACAATTCGGGAGGGGTCCCAGATGGACAAGATCCTCGTCCGCGGTGGGACGCGGCTGAGCGGGACGGTCCGCGCAAACGCATCGAAGAACGCGGCGCTACCGATCCTCGCGGCGACTCTGCTCGCCGACGAACCGGTCGAGCTCACCAATCCGCCGCTCTTGCGCGACACGACCAACATGCTCCGCCTGCTGGAAGCGCTCGGCGTCGAGGTCGAGCACCAAGAGGGCGGCGGTGTGCGCTGCCGATCGGTCAACGAGGATCTGGTCACCGCGCCCTACGAGCTCGTCAGCGCGATGCGTGGCTCGGTCTGCGTGCTCGGGCCGCTCCTCGCGAGGCGCCAGCGGGCGAAGGTGTCTCTGCCCGGCGGCTGCGTCTTCGGCGTGCGGCCGATCGACCTTCATTTGAAGGGACTGCGCGCGCTCGGCGCCGAGATCGAGATCGAGCACGGCTACGTCGTCGCCGAGGCCGAACGCTTGGTCGGGACGGAGATCTACCTCGGCTCCGCCTTCGGCTCGACCGTCCTCGGCACGGCCAACGTCCTGATGGCAGCCGTACTCGCCGAGGGCCGCACCATCATCGAGAACGCCGCCTGCGAGCCCGAAGTGCAGGATCTGGTGACGATCCTCAACAAGATGGGCGCCGACATCCGGGGCATGGGAACGCACCGGCTCGAGGTGCACGGCGTCGAGCGTCTGGGAGGCACGACCCACAGCGTCATCCCCGACCGGATCGACGCGGCGACGATGCTCGTGGCCGGCGTCATCACCGGCGGCGACGTCTGCGTCGAGGGAATGGTGCCCTCCCACGTGACCGCCGTGCTCGAGAAGATCCGCGAAGTCGGCTGCCACGTCGAGTGCGGTGAGGACTGGGTGCGGGTGCGACCGAATGGCGGCCTCAAGCCGACCGACCTGACGACCCTGCCCTTCCCCGGCTTCCCGACCGATCTGCAAGCGCAGTTCGTCTCCTTGCTCTCCGTCGTCGACGGCATGAGCCTCGTCACCGAGAAGGTCTACCCCGACCGCTTCATCCACGTCGCCGAGCTCCACCGCATGGGAGCCGACATCCGAAAGGAAGGCCCGACCGTCATCATCCGAGGCGTCGACAAGCTCTCCGGCGCGCCAGTGATGGCCTCCGACCTGAGAGCCAGCGCCGCCCTCGTCCTGGCGGGCCTGGTCGCCAAAGGCGAGACCGAGATCCACCGCGTCTACCACCTCGACCGAGGCTACGAGCGCATCGAAGAAAGGCTCGCCAAGCTAGGCGCCGACATCGAGCGCGTGAAGTAGGGAGCTGCGGGCGCGGGCGGAACCAAGAGCGCGGGCTTCCAACCCGCCTCGGGCCGCGCAGCGGCCCCGGTTGAGCAACCGATGGGCGGTCATGAGTGCGGTGCGACGGGAGCACCTCTTTCCGCCTTTACCACCGTGGCCTCTGATCGGGCCTCCGCCGGGGCCGCCGTTTCCTTCCCGGCTTCCTCTGCCACCCGTCGAGACTCGTCCGGGACCGCACTTCCCCCAAGAGACGACCGAAGCACGTCTGCAGGATCGCGGACCCGCGCGGGAGCTCAAAACGGAGACGGGTCGCTCAAGAATTGCCCGGCCGCTGAGCTCTCCTCGAGCTCCTCCCGAGGACGACGCCGTCCCGGACGAGCTTGGCGGCACTTGCAATGATCACGAAGAATTCGAGCCGTCCCAGGAACATCGCGACCATCTCCGTCCAAAGTACCGGCCAGGGGGCATCCGGAGCAGTGACCCCTACGGACAGGCCGACCGTGCCGAGTGCCGAGGCGAGCTCGAAGAGGGAGTCGCGGAGCGTGAAGCCCCACGCCGCCAGCACCGCCGCCCCGCAGAGCCAGACGCCGAGGTAGAGGAATACGAAGACCCCAATCGTCCGCAGGCGCGCGTCGGTCAAGGGCACTCGCTCCTCGCCCTCGTAAGTCGAGTCGTCGACGACCGAAGTTCGCGGAAGAAAAGGGCGGCGGAGCTCTCGGACCAGTCCCCGGAAGAGGAGGTAGATCCGGAATTGCTTGATCCCACCGGCGGTCCCGCAAGTCGCTCCCCCGATCAACACGAGAAGCAATAGGATCAGGACTCCGAAGGAATTCCAGTCGCCGTACCCGACCGTCGAATAGCCGGTGGTCGTGAGCGCGGTAACGGTCTCGAAGATCGCGACTCGACTCGCTCGAGATAGTGACGAATAGAGCGGTGCGCAGGTGAGCCAGAGTAGGAGTCCGCCACAGATGGGCACGAGGACGGCGACCAGGCGAATCTCGCCATTCCGAGTCACGGCTCGAAAGCTCCCCCGGAGCAAGCACCAGGCGGTGATGAAGTTCAGGTTGCCGAGGAGCATGAGCACGATCGTCACCGCTTCGATCGCCGCTGAGTCGAAGTACCCGATGCTCGTGACCCTGGTCGAGAAGCCGCCCGTCGACAAGGCGCAGAAGGCATGGTTGATGGCGTCGAACCAGCCCATCCCCGCGGCTCGTAGCGCGAGGACACCGAAGGCGACGAATCCCGTATAGATCCGGAGCACGAGGCGCGCGGAGGCGCGAACGTTCGGGACGAGCTGATCCGATCGACCTTCCGCGGCGGAGAGAGACGGTCCTGTCTGCCCCGTCAGGGCCGCGAGCATCAGAATCGCGAAGCCGGCACCGCCGGCGAGCTGCATCACGCTTCGCCAGAGCAGCGTCGCGGGATGAGCTCGAGTGACGTCGACCACTGACAAGCCCGTCGTCGTCCAGCCGCTGACCGACTCGAAGAGGGCCTGCGTCGAGCTCAGATCCTCCAAGATCGCCAGCGGGATCGCCGCCAAGCCGAACGCGGTCAACCAGCTCAGGAGGACGATGACGCCGCCCTCCTGGATCGTCAGGACGACGACGTCGTTCTTCGCTCGCAGCAGCTTCCAGCTCGCGAGCCCGATAACCACCGCTATCAGGCCCGTCCCGAGGAACGGCCAAACGACCTCCGATTCAGCCGGCCACGCGAGCAGCGTCAGGAGAGGACACAGCATCAGCGTCCCCACCAGGGCGACGACGAGGCCAAGGTAGGAGCCCATGGCCCGATACCGCTGCAGAAGGTAGGAGGCCTCTCGCACGTTCGACCCTCCTACGAGCTCTGGCCCGTGAGCTTGAAGAGAGTCGCTTCCCGTGATCGCGTCAGCATGACCACCAGCACTCGGTCGCCTGATTCGAGCACCGTGTGGCCTCGCGGGATCAATGTCTCCGATCCGCGGTTGAGAACGGCGATGAGGGCGTCCTCGGGAAGCTGGACGTCGGCGAGCCGCAACCCGACGACCGGTGATCGTTCATCGAGAGCGACTTCCGAGATCATGACCCGACCTTCGCTGGCGGGGATCACGTTCATCACCTGATCGAAGGCGGCCCTCTGCTCGATCAGGCTCGCCACGGTCAGGGAGGTCGAGATGGCATCCACGCCTAGCTTCCGGAAGATGTTCTGATTGTCCGGATCGTTCACGAGCGCCACGGCTCGTGGGACGCCGAAGCGGGATTGAGCCATGTGGCAGATGATGAGGTTGTCGGGGTCACTCTCAGTAGCGGCGAGCACGATGTCCGCTCCCCGTGCGCCTGCCTCCTCGAGGATGCTGGGCTCGCTCGCGTCTCCTTGCACGATGGTGGCCTTCAGATTTCGCGCGAGCTTCAGGCAATCGTCCGAGTCTCGATCGATGATGGTGATCGAGTGCCCCTGGGCGACGAACGTCTGGCCCAGGAAGTACAGCGTCCTCCCGCTACCGACGAGGATGACCTTCACTCCTCGGCCCCTCCCTGCGACATCGCCTCGTGCACCAGCTCGAGGAAGGCCTCGCCGGCGAGCAGCGTGGGACAGACGGTCGAAAGACCCAGCTCGCGATAGACTTGCTCGCGCGCCGGGTCATAGACCCTCGCCATCACGTGCGGCACGCCGAACGCTTCTCGAGCGACGAGGGCGACCATCAGATTGACGTTGTCCCGTTGGGTCGCGGCGATCAGCAGGTCTGCTCGCTCGATCTTGGCCTGCTTCAAGACTCCGGGCTCGGCAGCATCGCCTTCGACCCGGAACCCACTGAACGCTTCCGAGAGCCCCGCAAAGGCTGCCTCGCTCCGATCGATGACCACGACTCGATGCTCGGCTCGACTCAAGAGGTTGGCGAGATGGGCGCCGAGGCGGCCGCATCCGACCACGATCACATAAAGGGAGCTCATTCCGATCGCTTCCCGACTTCTCGAAGCACTGCCTCGGCGGCCAGTCGATCCAGGCGAATGACCACCCCTGCGCCCACCCGGCGGAGGAGCTCTTCATGGGGGGCCGTCCACGAGAAGGCGATGACCCGCCGGGCTGCGGCAGCTCGCGCAGAGAGTATGCAGGTCTGAGCGCCTTCGAGATCTCCGATCACGGCAATCACCACGGCGCGCGCCTCTCCCATCCAAGACTGTTCCAATTCGGAGTCGTCCTCGACTCTCCGGCCGATGCCACAGAACGATTCGACCCCGGTCGTCGTGACTCGGCGACCGGAGCTCGCGAGCTCCGCCTCCAGGGCGGCAGCCAGTTGGCAATCGCCGACGACGATACACAGCTCCTCACGGGCGTTCATCGAGCTCACCTCACACCGTTGCGTTGCAGCCCATGAGAGCAGAAGCGAGGTGAATTGGGTGTCAAGAGTCGACCCGCGCGCGTCAAGAAGACCTCAAGGAGCCTTCCTGGCCCAGCCCGAGGGCGCGCGCGGCTCGGATCCCTGCTGGTCCTCCCGAGTCCGCCACACGCCCGCGAGGCTCAGCGCCTCGGGTCCGCGCGTTCTCTTTGCACTTTCTTGATGTCTCCGGCTCTCCTCTTGAGACCGACCCTGCACGTCCTCTGGTCTACTCGTTGGCGGTTCGAACGTGAGCCCGAGCAGGTGAGAGACGCGGAGTGATCCGGATGGCGACAGCCCGTCCTGTCTTGATCGTTGGATCGACCGGTGTGGCCGCCCTCATGGCGGCAGAGCTCCACCAAAGGGGACATCGCGTGGCACTCGTCTCGGACGAGAGCGCAGATTCTGCCCGCTTCCCGGAGTCGGCCGTTGCGATCTACCTCGAAGGCGATCTCTTCGAGCCCTCGATTCTCTGTCGGGCGAACGCGTCGGAGGCCGATGTGATCGTCTGTGCCAGCGTCAGTGACGAGCGGAACCTCACCACGGCCATCCTTTGCCGGCGAGCCTTCGAGGCACGTCGGGTCATCGCCTTGGTGAACGAGCCCTGGCGAGGCGAGGCCTTCGGCGAGCTGGGCGTCGAGATCATCTGTCCAACGCGGTTGGCCGCCACCGCGATCCTCGGCTCCTGCGGACTGGCCGAGGGGCAAGAGCACGAGTCGAGCTCGAGCGAAGGAGGTCGGCCGTGACCTCCGAGCCAGACAGTTCCGTCGAAGCTGCCCGCGACGAGGCTCACGTCGAATCGCGTGCCGAGGCTCCCGTCGAAGTCCAAGCCGTGACCTCAGCCGCTGAGCATCCGGCACCGCGCGACGCCGCGGAATCCCGGCGTCTGGCCGCCCTCTCCCTCGCCGCCCTGGGCATCGTCTACGGCGACATCGGCACGAGCCCCCTGTACGCGATCCGGGAGTGCTTCCACGGTCCTCATGCCGTCGAGCCGACGCGGGAGCACGTGCTCGGGGTCATGTCATTGATCTTCTGGTCGGTGACTCTCGTCATCTCGATCAAGTACCTGCTCTACGTCATGCGCGCGGACAACAAGGGCGAGGGAGGCGTGCTGGCCCTGACCGCCCTCGCCTGCCTGCGAGGTCGTGAAGGGCGCCGGCCTCATCCCTGGCTCCTTGGCCTTGGCCTCTTCGGAGCGGCGCTCCTCTACGGCGACGGCATGATCACGCCGGCCATCTCGGTGTTGAGCGCCATCGAGGGCCTCGAGATCGCGACGCCGGTGCTCGAGCCGTTCGTGGTGCCGATCACGATCGGGATCCTGGTCGCGCTGTTCGCCTTCCAGCGCCGTGGCACCGCGAGCGTCGGCGCCCTCTTCGGCCCCATCACCCTCGTCTGGTTCGGCACGCTTTCCGTGCTCGGGACCGTGCACCTGCTTCGCCGGCCGGATGTCCTCTACGCCATCAATCCCTTCTATGGGGCTTCGTTCCTACTCGAGGGAGGCGGCACGGGCTTCCTGGTCCTGGGCGCCGTCTTCTTGGTGGTCACCGGCGGCGAGGCGCTCTACGCCGACATGGGGCACTTCTCCGCGTCCGATCCGCGTCACCTGGTTCGCTCTGGTCATGCCCGCTCTGCTGCTCAATTACTTTGGCCAGTCGGCCCTGCTCCTCTCCGAGCCGCAGGCGGCCGTCAATCCCTTTTATCAAATGATGCCGGGCTGGCTTCTCTACCCCGGTGTCGCCCTGGCCGCGCTGGCCACCATCATCGCCTCCCAAGCGGTCATCTCCGGGTCCTTCTCGCTCACCCGGCAAGCGACGATGCTCGGCTACCTGCCCAGGGTCGAGATCCGCCACACCTCGGAGACCGAGATCGGTCAGATCTACATGCCGCTCGTCAACTGGGTCCTCATGCTGTCGACCATCGGCCTCGTGATCGGCTTCGGCTCCTCGAGCCGCCTGGCGGCTGCCTACGGCATGGCGGTCACGACGACGATGGTCGCCACGACTTTCCTGGCCTTCGTCGTCGCTCGCCGGCGCTGGCGTTGGAGCCTGGCGAGCGCCCTCGCGCTCACGGCCGCATTCTTGGCCATCGACCTCGCCTTCTTCGGTGCCAACGCGATCAAGATCCTCGACGGTGGGTGGTTCCCGCTCGCCATCGCCGCTGGCATCTTCCTCCTCATGACGACGTGGCGGCGAGGCCGCGAGATCCTCGAGCGCCGCATTCAGGAGCGCGTCGAGCCGATCCAGACCTTTCTCGAGCGCACGCGACGGACTCGCCCCACTCGCGTCGACGGCACCGCGATCTACATGACCGGCTCGCCGATGATCGCTCCTCCGGCCCTCGTGCACAATCTGCGACACAACCGCGTCCTCCACCGCCGCTCGGTGCTCCTCACGGTGGTCACCCGAAGCGTCCCTCATCTCGGCGAAGGTGAGCGCCTTCACGTGCGCGAGCTCGAGCAGGGCTTCTGGAGCATCACCGCGCACTATGGGTATATGGAGGACCCGGATATCCCGGCTTTGCTGCAACGAAAGGAAGAGCTCGGCTTCGCCTGCGATCCCGAAGAGACGACCTATTTCCTCGGCCGTGAGAAGCTGGTTCCGACGACCGAGGGGGGCATGCCGCCGTGGCGGGACCGTCTGTTCGCTTTCATGTCGCGCAATGCCCAGTCCGCCACCGAGTTCTTCCACATCCCTCCCGAGGGAGTTATGGAGGTGGGGGCTCACGTGGAGCTGTAAGAAGCCGAGCCGCAGTCGAGGCACCACTCGCTGACGAATCGAAGCGAGCCCTGGCGAGCTCGGTTCAAAGGAATGATCTCGTGGATGGTCGAGCATGACCTCACCTGGAACGGCTCCCGAGCGACCCACGAAGCGCGGCCGCTTGAAGATCTTCTTTGGGTATGCCGCCGAAGTCGGCATGGCGCGGGCCATGCTTCAGGCTGCCAGGCGCCCGAACGCGGAAGGCCGCCGCGTCGTGGTCGGTCGTCGAGTCATCGGCAATGAGTCCGGGCTCGGCTCGAGCCCCCTGGATGGTCGAGAGCACTGGGAGCCGCTCGGAGTGGGCTGGGTCGATGAAGTCTTCGCTCTCGAGCCGGACCTGGTCCTCGTGCTCGATGTCGGCCGGCCAGGCTCGATCGGCAATCGGCACCGCCCAAGGCATCAGGACGTCGAGCGGCTCCTGGACGCCGGCATCGACGTCTGG